>JAFUCC010000061.1 GCA_017459925.1 Eggerthellaceae bacterium | reverse complement strand
GGAGGGTTGAACGTCACCCCAGGGAAGATGTTCAATTTGTTGTAGCCTTATCTTCACGTAAGAGCGCTTCTTCAAATTGAACATCTTCCCTGGGGTGATGTTCAACCCTCCGCTGTCCCTGGGGTGACGTTCAATTCGCGAAGATGAGCGGACAAACCGCCTAGGCTGGGTCGGCGGAATTCAAACGCAAGACACAAGCTTGCAGTTCGCTCACCAATTCGGGCGTGATCGGCTGGTCGGGCGTTTGCCCTGATTGAACTTGCTCGTCAAGCGCGAAGCAGCTACGGATGAACTGCTCGTGTTCTGACGAGATCATCTTCAGGTCATGTGCGGCGGCAAACCCCGCCTCGACGTCGTTTGAATGCGCGACGCGCCGCAGGTGAAGGATGGCCAGCGCGACCGTTCCGTGGAATTGCCTCTCAACCGATACTGCCATTTCGCTCCCCCGACGAGCTAGTTCCGTACGTTCCAATACACGATCACCGCGAAAGCGACGGCGAGCGGCGCCAACATGACGAGCCACATGTGGGAATACGCCTCGAGGATGCCGCCGGTCACGGGCACGAGCGCCTCGATGACGAACCCAGCCGTCGCGGGACCGATGAGCGTGCCGACATCGAGCCCGGTGAACGCGGTGTTGCTTGCAGCGCCTCGCCGCTCGGGCGGAACGGAGGCCAGCGCCATCGACTGGATGAGCGGCGCGCATGCGCCGAAGCCCGCCGATCCCACCACGGCCACGGCCATGAGCCCGGCGAAGTCGCGGACTTGCCAGAGCATCACGTACGAAATCGCGAAGAACACGCACCCCACGAGCAGCACGCGCTGAGCGCCGAAGCTATCGGCCATCTTGCCGAAGAGCGGTCGCGTGGCAACGAGGCACAGCGCATACACCACGAAGTACGTACCGATGCCCTCGATGCCGAGCAAGTTGCCGTACAGCACGAGGTAGGACGTCACACCCGAAAACGCGATGGCGAGCAGGCACAGCACCGCGGCTTTCGGCACGGCCTCGCGGGCGAACATGCGGTTGGGGGCGAACCGGTACGGCAGGCGCTCACGTTCGGGCTCCTTCACGAAGAAGACGCCCACCATGGCAAGCACGAGGCATGCCGCAGCGAGGAAATACGCGTTCGAAAAGCCCATGTTCTCAACGAGCCACAAGCCCACTGCCGGGCCGATGACTTGCGCGAACGATTGCGCGAGCGCATAGATGCTGATGCCGCTCGCCATCTTAGACGCAGGCAGGAACTCCGACACGAGCGACATGCCGAGCGGCCCCGCGCAGCCAATGCCCAGGCCATGCAGCAGGCGCACACAGAACAGGCCGGGAATCGACCCGACCACGCCGTACCCCACGAGCGATAGCGCAATGACGGTTTGCGCGCCGAGCAACAGCCGCTTGCGCGAGAAGCTGTCGAACGCCGGCCCGGCAAACGGGCGCACGAGCAGCGCCGTGATGGCGAAGGCGCCGATGACGATGCCGACCATCGACGTAGCGGCGCCCAATGCGTCCAGGTACACCGGCAGCGTCGTGTTCGTCATGAACGCCGCCATGCTCTGGAAGAAATTCGTGACCATGAGCGCGATGTACGGCGCGCTCCAGATGGTCTCGCGTTGCGGTTTTCCGGTCCCCTCAGACATGATTCGAATTATAAAGAATGTGTCGGCCTGACCAGGCCAGGTTGGCACATTATGAAACAGGTACCTGGTACCTGTTTCACGCCTCCGATTTCAGATGGGGCGTGGGCGTCTGCTCGTTCAAGCGGCCGGCTTTGATGTACATCATCATGGCTTGGAAATCGACGCCGACCTTCTGCACCAGCTCCTCGTCGGTGAAGGTGCACATCTTGGTAGCGCACAGCACGCCAATGCCATACGTGTAAATCCAGACATGCTGGAACAGGGCACGCGCCTCTTCGAGCGTGAGGTCGTAGTTCGCCATCATGAAGTCGATGATGCCGCTGGCATCTCCGCCGCGGCTTTTTATCATCTCGCCAAACGTCGTAGAGCGATCGTTTTCGGCCATGAACAACAGCTGGAACAGCTTGGGTTCGCGCATGGCAAACAGAATGACCTGCATCCCCGCCTGTTTGAACGCGGGCGTGAAGTTGTTCGCATCACTTACAAAGCCCTCGAGCCTGCGGCCCGCCGCAGCGTACACTTCCCCACGCAGCTCGTCCATGTCTTCGAACACGGTGAACAACGGCTGGGGCGAACTGCCAAGCCGCTTCGCAAGCTCGCGGGCGGTCAGGTGCTCGATGCCCTGTTCGCTGACAAGGGCAAGTGCCTCCGCGACGATTTGCTCCCTGGTGAACTTTGGTTTCGGCGGCATATCGCTCCTATTTAGAGACGTATGTTCTATAACAGTTGTTATAGATTTGCTTGTAATGATATGCGTATTATGCGCAATGTCAAGAGACTGGGCAACGTTGCGAAACCGCATGAAGAAGGCGCCCCGCTTCACACGCAGGACGCCTTCCGATAATCAATTACCTCGGAGGAGATTGATTGCTCTTAGTAGTTTTCGGCCCTCAGCTCGAAGTAGGACTTCGGATGAGCGCACACCGGGCAAATCTCCGGGGCGTTCTTGCCGATGACGATGTGGCCGCAGTTGCTGCAAATCCAGGTGCGGTCGCCGTCGCGGCTGAAGACCAGGCCGCCTTCGATGTTGCCGATGAGCTGGCGATAACGCTCCTCATGATGCTTCTCGATGGCGCCGACCATGCGAAACTTAGCGGCGATCTCCTTGAAGCCCTCTTCCTCGGCGACCTTCGCGAACTCATCGTACATGTCGGTCCACTCGTAGTTCTCGCCGTCGGCGGCGTCGTTCAGGTTCGTGATCGTGTCGGGAACATCGCCGTCATGCAGGTACTTGAACCACAGCTTGGCGTGTTCTTTCTCGTTCCTCGAAGTCTCCAGGAAGATGTTCGAAATCTGAACGTACCCTTCCTTCTTGGCCTTGCTGGCGTAGTACTGGTACTTGGTATGCGCCTGCGATTCGCCGGCGAATGCGGCCTGCAGATTAGCCTCGGTCTTGCTGCCCTTGAGTTCCATGTAAACTCCTCTCGTCTTGGTCTGACCCACCGCGAAAACAGTACCATACTCCGCGCCCGCGAAGGCCGTCGCTTTCAATGAGTTTTCGAGGTGTTTCGCAAGGAATCCCACCCGAATGAGTAGCAGGACGTTCCTGCTACTCATTTTTGCAAAACACGCCGGCTTCGATTCCGCCTACCTAAATGAGTCGCAGGAACGTCCTGCTACTCATTCATTAATCCCGTTCGATGAAGCTTTGGGCTTGCTCGGCGATGCGGGCGGCGAAGGCGCGGCCCTCTTCCAGGCGGGCTTGCAGCTCGGGAATTGCATGCGAAAGCGCTTCGCTTCCCGATTCGCCGAGGTTCGCCGCCATGTCGGAAATGACCGTGAGCGCGGTCTTGGTGCGCGTGCGCATTTCGCGGGTCATCTCGGAAGCCGCCAGTGCCGATCGGGTCATCGCTTCGGCCGCATCGCTCGCGCCCTGCTGAGCCGCCTTGCGGGCAGCCGTCAGCGCATCCTTGGCCCGTGCGGCCAGGTGGTCTTCCTGCTCCAATATCGAGCGCATAGCCGTCGCGACATCGGCGATATGCTCGGGCGTGTACTCGGGGGCATCGGCGTACGCCTCGGACACGCGCAGAACCTTTTCAGCCAAGTCGCCTGCATCGGAAACGACCGACTCTACTGATTCGGCCACCGCATCCAGGTCGACAGCGACAGGATCGGCCGTCAGCGATTCGCGCACGTTCATGATGAGCATCTGCAGGCGGTTCTCGACATTGGCGAAGCTGACGTCGGGATCGTAGTCGAGCGAGAGGATCTGCGCCGCCGGGTACAGCTCGCGCAGGCGCTTCACGATGCCGCGGCCCACGATGTGGTTGGGCAGGCACCCGAACGGCTGCAGGATGACGAACGCCTCGCAACCGTGGTTGGCGTGGTGGATGATCTCGCCGGGAATGAGCACGCCCTCGCCAGCATCGAACGTGTGGTGAATGATGGGGTCCGATTCCACCACCAGGTCGGGCATGCGCGTGGCCGGCTCGTACAGCGGGTGTGCGCTTGCGATGCGGTCGCACACGTCGTGCGCATGCTCGAACAGCGCGTTGGCGACGGTGTACCACGTCGACTCGGTGAAGGGCTTCTTCACATCGTATTCGGAAATCTGCGAGCCCTTGTAGAAATACGTCTTGCGGATGACGTCGGTCATCTTGGCCTCGATGATCTCGAAGCCGTTGTCTTCCAGGTACTCCTCGATGTCGTGGTTGGCGCCCGGATGGAAGTTCAACAGGTACTCGCCCACGATGAGCACGCGCGGACGCGGCTCGCTCCGGTCGTACTCGACGGCGCTCATGAGCTCGATGGCGCGTTTGAAGCCCCGCTCGGCACCGCGGGCGCCATGGGCTTCCATGCCGTCCATGATCGCGTCGATGCCCTGTTCGAAGGCAGCGTCGGCGCTTCCCGGCACCAGCTCGTAGGGGCGTATCTTGCGCAGCAGCTCCTCGAGCGCGTCGATCATGGGCAGCCCCATGGCGATGCGCGCCGCGGACAGGACCGACATCTTGAAGCCGGGGTGCAGGTCGTGGTAGTCCACGTCATCGTTCGTGATGATGGGCACGTGTGCGTAGCCGGCCTCGTCGAGCGCTTTGCGCAGCAGCGCGCCGTAATGCGTCAGGCGGCAGTCGCCGATGTACTTGCCGGTTCCCACGGCCACGTCGCAATCGTCGTACTTCCCGGAACGCAGTTCGGCCAGGCACTCGCCGATGGTGATCTGCGCCGGGAAGCAGATGTCGTTGTGCACGTACTGCTTGCCCAAGCGGATTGCCTCGTCGCGGCCGATGGGAATGGACACGGCGCGCACGCCCTGCTTGCTGAACACGGCCGCCATCAGGCGCGAGAACGCGTGCGAGGTGTTCGGCACCAGGATGACCTTCTCGCGACGGTCGGCCTTCGTGAACTTCACGGGGTACGGGTCGCGCAGCGTGCGCAGAGGCGCCGCCGAGCGCTCCGAACGCTTGATGTTGATGGTTTCCACGAACGAGCGGATGCGGATGCGCAGGGGCCCGGGCACGTCGGACTCGTCGACTTTCAAGATGAGCGGCGACTTGTCCGTGATTTCGTGGGTCAGGCGCACGATTTCGTCGGAAAGGTACGCATCGTGGCCGCAGCCGAAGCTGACGACCTGCGCGTATTCCAGATTCGGGTCCTGGGCGGAGATGATGGCGCACGACAGCATGCGCGCATGGTAGTTGTTCACGATGTCGAGCCTGCTCTTCGACAGGTCGATGTCGCCCGTGCCGGGTACCGCATCGGGCGTGAGCACGGGAATGCCGAGCGAGGTGAACATGCCGGGCAGGTCGTGGTTCACGAGCGGGTCGTTGTGGTACGGACGCGACGCGAGCACCACGGCGTACGTGCCCTCGCGGCGCACTTCCTCGATGACCTGCTTGCCGGCCGCGAGCAGTTCCTTGCGGAACGACTCTTGCGCCTCGTCGGCTGCGGCGATGGCGGCATCGACGAGGCCTTGCCCGATGCCGAACGTCTCCTTCATCCAGGCGCCCAGCTGCCGAGAGCGGTCGGCGTCGGAATACCAGTGCCACAGCGGCGCGTCGAACTTCACATCTGAGCGCAGCTCGGGGTTGTCGGAATTGCGCATGACGATGGCGTAGCCCTTCACCACCGCGCACATCGACTCGCTCGTCTTCTCGGTGTTTTCCGAGGGCACGGTGGTGATCGACGGCATGAAGATGCGGTCGACGCGCATCTTCTCGAGGTCGCGCACATGGCCGTGCACGAGCTTCGCAGGGAAGCAGATCGTGTCGGATGCGACGGCGTGCAGGCCGCGTTCGAACATCGTGCGCGTGGACGGGTGCGACAGCCGCACGTTGAAGCCGAGCGAGCGCCAGAAGGTCGTCCAGAAAGGCATGGTGTCCCAGAACGCCAGCACGCGCGGCAAGCCGATGGTGATGCCGCGGGGCTCGGACAGCTCGGGGGCTTGGTAGTCGTTGAACAGCAGGCGCTCGCGCACGTTGAACAGGTTCGGCACCGACTGTTTTTGCGCCTGAACCGCCTTCACCTTCTCGCGCACGGCGGCGTCGCGCGGGTCGCCGACGACTTCGCCGCGCTCGCAGCGGTTGCCGGTGACGAACGTCGAGCCGTCCGAGAACGTGACGATGGAGCGCGGGCAGTTGTTGGTGCAGAACGGGCAGATGGCGTTGGCCGTCGTGGTGTACGTGAGCTCGCGCACGCCTTTCAGGCCTATGAACGTCGAGTGCAGGCGCCCTTCGCCGGTCGTCGTGGCGCGCTCGGCGAAGCGGCGGGCGAACAGGCCCGCGCCGATGGCGCCCATGAGGCCCGGGTACGGCGCGCGCGTGACCGGGCGCCCGACGTAGGCCTCGAAGGCCGCGAGCACCGCGTCGTTGGCGAACGTGCCGCCTTGCACGACGATGCGCTCGCCCAGGTTGTCGAGGTTCGACACGCGGATGACCTTGGTGAACACGTTCTCTATGATGGAACGGCAGAGCCCTGCCATGATGTCGTCGGGCGATTTGCCGTTCTTCTGTTCGGTCACGACCGACGAAGTCATGAACACGGTGCAGCGGCTGCCCAGCTCGGCCGGGCTTTGCGAGCGTAATGCCGCCTCGGCGATGTCGCGCGTCTCGAAACCCAGGTTGTGGGCGAAGTTTTCGAGGAACGACCCGCAGCCCGAGCTGCACGCCTCGTTCACGAGGATGTCGGTGACGATGCCGTCGTCGATCCAAATGGCCTTCATGTCCTGGCCGCCGATGTCGAGGATGAACGTGGCATCGTCGACATAGCGTGCCGCTGCCAGCGCATGGGCGACGGTTTCGACGACGTGGCAGTCTGCGCGGAACGCCTTCGCGAACAGCAGCTCGCCGTAGCCCGTCGTGGCGCAACCGAGGATGTCGAGGTGCACGCCGGCTTCGCGCCAGCGCTCTTCCATCTCGCAGAGCGCGGCCTTGGCCACGTCGAGCGGCTCGCCCTCGTTGTTGGCGTAGAACGAGTCGATGAGGTGCCCGCTCTCGTCGAGCAGGGCGAACTTGGTGGTGGTGGAGCCCGAATCGATGCCCAGGTAGGCACGCACGCGCTCGCCACGCTGGTACGCCGCCGGACCCGCCGGTGCGGGACGCGGGGCGTGGCGCTCGCGGAAATCGGCGAGCTCCTCGGAAGTTGCGAAGAACGGCTTGCCCTGGCTGGGGCGCTCGTGGACGCTTTCTGCCTGCGCCTTCACCGCCTCGCGCGCTTGCGCGAGCGTCGTCCATGATCCCACCTGACGCTTCTGGGGAGGAGGGGGTGCCATGCTCAAACAGTCCTCGCTTTGCTGCGGAACTGCGCGTGGCACCCCCTCCTCCCCAGAAGCTTCACTATCTGAACCATCTACGGCGAACATTTTCTGCAATGACAGCGCAGCACCGCGCGCGACGATGATCTCGGGCTGGTTGGGCACGATGACGTCGGCGTCGGTGAGCGCGAGGCGCTCCTTGAACACGCGCACGAGCGTGGGGTTGAACGTCAGCGGGCCGCCCTCGAAGATGACGGGCGGAATGACGTCGAGGCCCTGCGCCAGGCCGCCGAGCGTTTGCTTGGCAACGGCGTGGAACGTCGAAAGCGCGATGTCTTCCTTGGCGGCGCCCTGGTTGATGAGCGGCTGGATGTCGGTCTTCGCGAACACGCCGCATCGGCCGGAGATGCTGTACAGCGTACTGCCCTTGGCGGCGTACGAGTCGAGCTCTTCCACGGGAATCTTCAGAAGGCTGGCGATCTCGTCGAGGAACGCGCCCGTGCCGCCGGCGCACGAGCCGTTCATGCGCATGTCGGCCACCTTCAGCGTGCCCTCTTCGATGCCGGGCTCGAAGAAGATCATCTTGGCGTCTTGCCCGCCAAGTTCGACCGCCACGCGCGCCGCCGGGTAATGGGCGGCCACGGCGATGGAGTTCGCGACGACTTCCTGCACGTAGGGAACGCCGAGCGCATCGGCAAGCTCCTTGCCGCCCGAACCGGTGACGGCAAGCGACACCTTCGCGTCGCCGAGCGTCTTCTCGATTTCCTCGATGACGCTAACGGCGGTTTCAAGCTGATGGGCATGATGGCGCTGGTACGTGGCGCACACGACCTTATGCGCGCCCGCATCAACGGCAGCAGCCTTCACCGTAGTCGACCCGACGTCGATGCCGACTAAATACATCCCCATTCCTTGTTCCATAACCCATAAGGATACCGAAAAAGTCGCAACCGTGCAGAACTGCCACATTTATCGGGATGTGTGTTCCGAACTCGCAGACTCTGAGCGCAAACGGCATTTACACCGAGAAATGTACGAACGATGCCCATTAAATGGACGTTCCTGCCAAAGACAAGGGGAAATGTACGCCTGCTACCTACAGCCGAACTACACTTCCGCCCGAAAATGCCATTTCGATAACACCGATTGAATTATTGGCAATTATTGCGGGAAACGCACGACCTCAACGGGTTTTTACGCCTCGCGGATGCGGTCGGCAAGCCAGCTGGCCCATTCCTCGACGCCCTCGCCCTTCGTGGCGGCAATCGGGAAGATGGGAGCTTGCGGGTTCAGCTCGCGGACCGAGGTGTAGAACGCGTCGCGGTCGAAGTTGAAGACCGGCAGCGTGTCGACCTTGTTCAGGATGACGGCGTTCGACACCTGGAAGATTCCCGGGTACTTCAGCGGTTTGTCGTCGCCTTCCGGCACCGACAAGATCATGATCTTGGCGTTTTCGCCCAAGTCGAAATCGGTCGGGCACACGAGGTTGCCGACGTTCTCGATGATGATGAGGTCGAGGCGCTCGAGGTCGAGCACGTCGATGGCGCGCTTCAGCATGGCGCTTTCCAGATGGCACGCGCCGCCGGTGTTGATCTGCACAGCGGGAATGCCCTGCGCCTTGATCTTCTCGGCATCGACCGAGCTTGCGATGTCGCCTTCGATGACGGCGATGTTGAACTCGTCGCGAAGCGCGTCGATGGTCGCGAGGATCGTCGAGGTCTTGCCCGAACCGGGGCTCGCCAGCAAGTCGACGACGTACACGTGGTTCTCCGCGAAGCGCTCGCGCAGCTCGGCGGCCAGCTTGTCGTTCTTTTCCAGGATGGGCTTGTTGATGTCGATATGCATAATCGTTCCCTTCCAAAATTGAACATCACCCCTGGGGTGATGTTCAATTTTAGTCGTCGTCGGGCAAATCCACTTCGATGCTCGCGATTTCTAGCTCGCGGCCCGCGATCAGAGTCGTTTCGTAGCTGCCGCATTCGGGGCACGTGCGGTGGAATCGGTCATGTCCGAACGTGTGCCCGCATTCCAGGCAGAGGCTTTCCGGCTCGACCCATTCGATGTTCAGCTCGGCGCCTTCGCACAGCGTCTTCTCCGACATGACCTCGAACGCGAACATGAGCGCGTCTTCGATGGCCTCGGTCATGACGCCCACGCGCAGGTTCACCGTCAGCACGCGATCGGCGCCCGCATCGGCAGCCGATGCGTTCACCGCATCGAGCACGCCCGATATGATGCCCATCTCATGCACGCGGCACGCCTACTCGTCGTCGTCCTCGCCGTACAGGGCAAGCTCTTCTTCCTGCTGTTTCTTGATGCGCTTCGCCAACACGATGCGCGAGATGAGCAGGCTCGCCTCGTACAACGCCACCAACGCGGCGAACATGAGTATCATCGTGACCGGGTTGGCATCGGGCGTGACCATGGCCGAGAAGACCATGAGGCCGACGTAGACGTAGCGCCAGCTGCTGCGCAGCTTCTGATACGGCACGATGTTGAAGACGACCAGGTAGAAGATGACGATCGGCAGCTCGAAGGCGATGCCGAAGCCGATTTCGAACTTGATGATGACGTCGACGTAGTTCGCGGCGTTCGGCAGCACCGAGCCCAAGTCGGACGTCTGGTCGGTCAGCCACTGGAACGCCGGGTGCAAGATGATGAGGTAGCAGAACACGGTGCCCAGGATGAACAGCGCCACGCCGGCCGCGAACGTCGGGATGAACCACTTTCGCTCGTTGGGCTTCAGGGCCGGCAGGAAGAACGCGAGGATCTGCCACAGGATGATGGGCGATGTTGCCACGACCGACATCCAGAACGCGATCTTGAACTTGACCGTGAACGGGTCGAACGCATTCAGGAAGCTGAGCTCGACCGTGCCATCCTCGGCTTTCGGCAGGAAATCGGCGATGGGTAGCAGCAGGAACTGGCCCATCGTGCCCGCGGCCAGGTAGAACACGCAGACTGCCACGAGCAGAACCACCACGATACGCACGAGGCGCATGCGCAGCTCGCCGAGATGCTCCATGAGGGGCATGCGCGCAGGACCGATGGGCATTACGCGTCACCCCCTTCTGCGGGGGCTTCGGCGGTTGAAGGCACATCAGCGGTTGGAGTATCGCCGGTGATCGCAACGCCATCCGTTGCGGATTCTGATGAATCCGCCGCGGGCGCAATGAATTGCGCCCCTACGGGGTTTTCCGAACCTGCATCAGCTTTCGCCTTTGCCGCTTCGGCTTCGGCCGCCTTGCGGGCAGCGCGCTCGCGCTCGTATCGGGCCTTGCGCTCGGTGAAGCTTTCCTGCTTGGGCTCGTCATCGCTCGAGGAAGAGGAATCGTCGGCCTTGGCAGACGAGCTCGCCTTGGCCGATGAACTGGAAGAAGCCGCCGACGATGTGCCGGCTTTCTTCTCTTCCTGGCGTTTCGCGATGCGGTCGAGCGCCTCGATGGGGTCCTTGAACGGCTGGTCGGGGTTGTTCAGGTCGATGATCTTCTCGTCGCCGATGGCGTCGTTCACCTCTTGCTGGGCCTCGCGGAAGCGCGCGATGCCCTTCCCCACCGTCTTCGCGATTTCGGGGAGCTTGTCGGGCCCGAAGATGAGGAACCCGAAGATGAGGATGATGAAGAGCTCGAAGCCGCCGATGCCGAACAAAACGAGTTCCCTCTTCGATTACGCGCCGCCGCCGAGCAGGGCGAGGCCGACGGTCGGGACGCCGAGCGCCAGCACCAGGATGACGCACACGACGATCGTGAAGATCTGCTTGGTGCGCTCCTTGCGCTTCTTCGCCTCTTCGGCGCGGCGCTCGCGCTCTTCTGCTGCGCGGATGCGGTCCTCGCGTTGCTTCTGGGTCATTTTCTGCTTTGCCATGAGTACCTTCTATTTCCTGAGTTTCGAGCGGATCTCGATAACGCGCGCGATGTCGCGGGCAACCTCGACATCGACGTGCCATTTGTCCTTCTCGTAGCGGACGGTGCCGTCGACCATGGTCATGAGCACGTCAGCCGCCGAGCACGAGTTGATGACCGCTGCCGCCGGGTCGTCGGTCGGCACCTGGCGCGAATCGGACAGGTCGACGACCGCCAAGTCGGCGCGCTTCCCGATTTCAACCGAGCCGATTTCGTCTTCCATCTTCAGCACGCGGGCCGCGTCGATCGTGGCCATGCGCAACATGGTGGACGTGGCGATGAAGCGGCCGGGATTGACCGCGCGGTTCAGCAGCAGGCCGACGCGCATTTCCTTGATGATGTCGGAGGCGTTGGTCGCAACCGAGTACCCCGTGCCGAGGCCCACGCGCAAACCCGAACGCAGGAACTCGGCAACCGGCGCCACGCCCATGGAAAGCTGGGCGTTGCAGCGCGGGCACACGACCACGGCAACGTCGTATTCCTTCAGCTTGTGCACGTCTTCGTTGTCGACGTGCACGCAATGCACGGCCATGACGTTGTCGGCCTCGAACGCGCCCCAGTTCAGCACGTAGCGGACCGGCGACACGCCCGTGGGCAGCCAGGGCGGAATCTCCACGAAGCCGCGCCTGTCGCCCGCGCTGGCGATGGAGAGCGCCGACGAGCCGTAGCGGATGAAGTCGTATTCCTCGCGGCTTTCGGCCACGTACACCGAAAGCGGGATGCCCTCTTCGCGCGCGATCTTGGCCGATTCGGTGAACACGGCCGGGTGGCAATCGTACGTCTCGCGCGGGGCGATGCCGATGCTGATGCGGTCGGAATCGACGAGCTCGTGCCAGCGCGCGATGTCGTTGCGCGCCATGCGCATGGCGTCGTCGACGCGGCGCTTGTCCATGGCGCCGACCTCGCGGAACACCACGCCGCGCAAGCCCATCTTCGACATGACCGAGCACGATGCGCCGGTGTTCGAGATGTCGCACAGGGTGGTGACGCCGCCGGACAGCGCCTCGAGGCAGCCGAGCACGGCAGAGGAATGCCAGTCGTGCACGTCGAGCTTCGCGCCCGCCTCGCGGACCGATTGGATCCAGCTGATGTAGGGCTGATCGGGCACGATGCCGCGCAGCACCGAGTTTTCCATATGCGTGTGCAAGTCGATGAGGCCAGGTATGATGGCGGCTGTGCCGAAATCGCGCAGCTCGTCGTCGGGGTAGCGAAGGCGCATCTTGTCTGCGTCGCCGATGTCGCTGATGCGGCCGTCGCGCACGAGCACCGCGCTGTCGACCAGCGGCTCAGACGTAACAGGTATGATGTATTTCGCAGTGAGGAGCATATTGTCCTATCAGGCCGATTTTCACACGTCGGGATATCATATCATCTGACGGAATGAGGTAGACTTGCACTATGAGCGAACTCACGACAACGCACACGATTGACACGGCGACTGGCAAGGAAGCCCCGGCGGAATTGTCCACTGAGCGCGTGAAAGCCATTTTTTCCAGCATCGCGCGCAAATACGAGCTTTTCAACGCAGTTTCGAGCTTCGGCGCGTACCGCCGCTGGCTCGACGGCATGATGCTCCAAGCGCCCATCCTGCCCCACCACGACGTGCTAGACATCGCCGGCGGCACGGGCGACGTGTCGCGCTGGGTGGCGAAAGCCAAGCGGCCGGCCCATATCCAGTGCACCGACCTGGTGCCCGAGATGCTGGAAGTGGCCCGCGCCCACAAGGCGCGCGGCGATTTCGGGAACGTGCCGATCGACTTCGACGTGGTCGATGCCCAGAACATCCCGTATGCCGACGAATCGTACGACATCATCACCATGGCCTATGGCATCCGCAACATGCCCGACCGCCCGCGCGCGCTCGCCGAGATGTACCGCGTGCTGAAGCCGGGCGGCGCGCTCGTGTGCCTGGAGTTCTCCACGCCGCCGAACCCCGCATGGCGCATGCTGTACCGCTTCTACCTGAAGCACCTCATCCCGTTCTGGGGCGGGCTGATCACCGGGGACAAAGCCGGTTTCGTGTACCTGGCCGAGTCGATACGCGCCTTCCCCGACCAGCGCGGCCTCGCCGACATGATGGAGGAAGCGGGTTTCCACGACATCACGTGGAAGAACTACACCGGCGGCATCGCCGCCGTGCATGTGGCGGAAAAATAAGCAATGTAAGCGATGTGTCGGACTTGCCTGGTCACGTTGGCACATTGGCGTGCCAACGTGACCAGGCAAGTCCGGCACGTTTTTATTGGCGGCGCCACTTCTTGTCTGCTTCGGGGTAGCACAGCATCGCGACGAACAGCGATGCGATGACGAACACGATGACGCAGCACATGGTGAACGCGAACCCGAACGTGTCGTTCGTGATGCCCCAGATGGTGGCGGCAATGCCGATTCCCACGTCGGTCAGCAGCAGGTACAGGCCGTTCGCGGCACCCCAGCGCTCTGCTGACGAGTTCTTCACGGCAACTGCCTGGTTGATGGGGATGGCAAGGCCCGGGCACAAGCCGTACGGCAGGCCCGCGATGTAATACAGCGCAGTGCGCGCGCCCATGTCGAGGTCGGCCGTCACCACGATGATCAGCAATATGAACGCCACGACGCAGCCGAGCACGGCCACGGCGTGAATCTTGATGGCGGGCACGCGGTCCATGAAGCGCTTCGAGGCGAGGCGCACGGAAATCATCGAAACGGCGGTCATCGTGTAGAACAACCCGGCATTGGCGATGCCCATCGTCGTGCCTATGAGCCCCGCGAAGAAGATGATGAACCCGAGCGCCGGCGAGATGACCATCATGGGAATGCCGCCCGCGAGCGCACCCGGCTCGAGGATGCTGTTGATGAGCCCGGGCTTCTTCCGCTCCTGTTCGGGATGTGCTTTGCGCTGCTCGGCAATGCGGCGGTACGTGGCCGTTTCGGGAAGCTTCTCGGGGCGCTTCTCGTAGCGGCAGAAGAAGCACAGCACGAATGCGCAGACCGCGATGGCGGAAAGGCCCCAGTACAGGTTCTCGGGCGGTTCGGTCGACACGAGCGTGATGGCGAGCGCCGGCCCGCATGCCATGGCGAGCGCCTGGCCGAGACCGGAATACCCGATGCCCTCGCCGAGGCGTTCGATTGGCAAAACGTCGGCTGCCGCAGTGGCGGCGGCAGTGGTCACGGCGGCAAATCCGATGCCCTGCAACAGGCGCCAGAACAAGAACAGCTCGATGCTGCCGGTAAGTGCCTGCCCGCCGACGCCGGCAAGCAGCACGACCGTGCCGCAGATCATGACGATAAGGCGTCCCTTGGTGTCGGAAATCGGCCCGCTGACGATGCGGGAAACCGCGGCGGCAACCGAGAACACCGTCGCGCCGATGCCGGCGAGCGTGGACGTCTCGCCGAGCCGACTGAGGTACACCGTGCTGCCCGAGTTCGTTCCCTGGCCGACCATGAAGCTGCAGAACGTCACGGCGATGACGACGACGAACACCGGCGTCCAGAGCTTCGGTTGCTGATTATTTCCCCCTGAATTTTGCACGGAAGGCATTGTAGCGCACAGAATCAATGTGTCTGAAGGAGGGATGAGTAGCAGGGTGAGTAGCAGGACTGTCCAGTGACTCCTTCCTGTGCTGAGCTATGAGCTCGGGTGATTACCTGAGAATGAGTCACAGGACAGTCCTGCTACTCACCCTGCTACTCATCAATACGGCTCATCCAAGTCGGCATGGGCGGCTGCGTCTGAATTCAGCGGGGAGAACTTGCGCTGGTTGTAGCGGTCGAGCGCGACGAGCGCGATCATGCCGGCATTGTCGCCGCAGCTGGAAAGCGGGGGCATGACAAGCTTCACGCGCATGCGCGCGCAGAGGTCCTCGTAGGCCGCACGCAACACGGGGTTGGCAGCCACGCCGCCGCCGAGGCAGAACGTCGGCGCACCCGTTTGCGCAAGCGCGGTTTTCGCCTTCGCCACCTGCACGTCGACCACGGCCTGCTGGAAGCCAGCGGCGATATCGGGAACGTTGAGCTCGCGGCCCGCCTGGCGTTCCTTGTTGATGTAGTTCACGACGGCCGTCTTCAGGCCCGATAGCGAGAAGCGAAGGTCATGCGAATGCAGCATGGCGCGCGGGAAATCGATAGCCGCGGGGTCGCCCTTGGCGGCTTCGCGCGAGATGACCGGACCACCCGGGTATCCCAGCCCGAGCGCCTTCGACACCTTGTCGAACGCCTCGCCCACCGCGTCGTCGATCGTCGCGCCGAGCGTGACGTAGTCGCCCCAATCGCGCATGTGCACGAGCATGGTGTTTCCGCCCGACACGAGCGATACCACCGCGGGAGGCTTGAAGCCCGCATCGCCGATCTTGTTGGCGTACAGGTGCCCTTCCAGGTGGTTCACGCCGATGAACGGCACGTCGAGCGCCCATGCCGCGCCCTTGCCGAAGGCCACGCCCACCACGAGCGCGCCGAGCAAGCCCGGTGCGTAGGTGACGGCAATGGCGTCGAGGTCGCGCCACTTCGCCGCGCCGGCAACGTGCAGCGCCTCCTCGCACACGCCGCAGATGGCCTCGATGTGCTTGCGGCTGGCGATTTCGGGAACGACGCCGCCGAAGCGTGCGTGGAAGTCGATTTGCGAGGCCACGACGTCGGAGAGCAGCGCCCCTTCCCCATCGACGACGGCCGCAGCCGTCTCGTCGCAAGACGACTCGATGGCCAAGATGAGCGGATGCTTGCCGACCGCATGGTCGGCGAGCGTTTCGTCGTGATGTTGCAGCTGCATACCGGCAACGTCGCGCGGCGCCGCAGGGAGCGGCCCCGACATGATGATGGCGTCCTCGCGGTCCGAGTAATAACGGGGCCTCGTGCCGAGGTTTTCCAGCCCGAGCGATCCGTAAAACGCCTGAGCGTCCGCATTCGAAGCGCGGACTTCGAGCGAACATGTCGAAGCTCCCAGGTTGCGCGCGTCTTCGGCAATGCGCACGAGCAGCTCGCGCGCGATGCCGCGGCGACGCCACGCGGGCTCGACCGCGACTTTGAGGATCTGCAGATCGCCATCGACGACAAGCCCGCCGGCGTAACCAACCAGGTTGCCATCGGCCTCGGCGACCCACCACGTGCGGTTTCGCTGCCCAAGCTCGCCCGCCACGAGGTCATCGGCCCACGCGTCGGTGCCCATGGCCTCATGCTCGAGCGCAGCCACATCGTGAATGCGCGCTGCATCGAGCGGGCGGTACGCAACACCCTGGTCATCGGCGCGCGCGGCGAGCTTGGCTTGCGCATGCATGGTATCGCGGCCCTTGCCGCCATCGGGCGCGACATCCTGCACGCCCGTTTCGAGGTTCTTCGGGTCGTTGCTCGCGAGCTTGATGCGCTCGTTCTCCTCGGCATCGGACAGGCGCGTGTACACCGGCAAGGCGAACGCCGGGTCGTGGCGGCGTGCATCGAGCGGGTCGGCTTCGCCCGCTTGCCACGCTTGTTCGAACGCGAGGAGCAGGCCCTTTCCGGTCACGTCCCACAACGCCTCGTCGAGCACGCGCCCGTACGGTTCGTACAGCTCGCGGTACTTCACAAGGCCGTCGCCGACGACGAGCAAGTCCATCGCCGAGCCGGCTTCGCATTCGCCTTCAAGTCCCCCATCAGCGGATAGCTCCTCGGCAAGCACTTCGGCTTTCACGACGCGATCGGCGCCGAGACGTCTAACCCCGTCGTCGAAAAGTGCATAGCGCACGGGATACACCTCTTTGCGCATGGCGTCGGCCACCACGAGCGCATCGCCGCGCACGCCCGCGGCCTGCGCGTTCCACGCGACGGCATCGAGCGTCGACACCCCCACGAGCCCCACGCCAAGTGCCGACGCAATGCCCTTGGCCGTCGCCATGGCGATGCGCACGCCCGTGAACGACCCAGGCCCGCGCCCCACGCACACGCAAGCGACGCCGGCACGAGCCACGCCCACCTGGTCGAGCAGCTCGTCGATGGCAGGCACGAGCGTGGTGTTCGAAGCCCGATGCGCCGATATTTCACGCGTGGCAACCATACGCACGCGCTTCTCATCAGCGAGAAGCTCCCCCACGCCCAACGCCACAACCTCGTTAGCCGTGTCGAACGCGAGGACATATGAGCCGCTTGTCCGCTGCTCCAACACATCAGCAATGGAAGCGGAGCCCCTGTCGGGGAGAGGGGGTTCCGCGCGCAGTTCCGCAGCAAGCGAACCGTCGGGTTGAACATCACCCCAGGGAAGGTGTTCAAAATGAACACCTTCCCTGGGGTGATGTTCAACCCGACGGTTGAGCGCGCGAGGACTGTCTGAGCACGGACGCCCCCTCTCCCCGACAGGGGCGGACAGGTCAGCCCAATGTGCAAGCAGCTCTTCATACCGCGCCCCCGAAGCACGCGCTCGAACTTCGCGCCCGTCTTCCGAGACCTTCGAAATCTCGATTGCGAGGTACTCGTCGAAGGCGCGGGGGAACTTCTCGGCCCACTCCACGACGCACGCGCCATCGCCTTCCAAATACTCCCGCAGCCCGATGTCCTCCAATTCGGAATCCGACTCGAGCCGGTACAAATCGAAATGATGAAGCGGCAAACGGCCAGACCCATAGGTCAACACGATGTTGAAGGTCGGGCTGATGACGGGCTCGCCCGCGCCAAGGCCGGCGGCAAGCCCTTGCGTGAACTGCGTCTTGCCCGCGCCTAAATCGCCCGAAAGCAGCAGGACATCGCCCGCTTGCAGCAGCGGGGCCAACGCCTGGGCCAGCGCTTTCGTTTCGTCAGGCGACGTGGTCGCCGCAATGAGCCTCATCTCGTTTTCCATAGCGCCCATCTTACCGCAAGCGCCTAGCGGCGGCGCATCGGCGAAATAGACAGCTCGAAAACGTACGCGAAAGATTCGATGCGCTCGCGGGCATTCGTGCAATAATGACATTGGTATGTTCGAAACAATACGGAAGGCGGCAGCACTGTGGGCATTGTCGGAACGCTGGCCCTCTTGACGGTCCTTGCGGGGGTCGTCGGAATTGGCACGGCAGCTGCCATCATCTTCGGCATCGTCTACGCCACCCGCCGCGGCTATTACGCGCTGAAGGGCGAACCCTATCGGCCGCTGTTGCAGTCGGGGCAGCAGAAGGAAGTGAAGCTCCTCGAGGCTGGCAGCGCAACCGATGAAGCATCGGTTCGATCGATCCTGAAGCGCAACATGCAGACGAGCGGCGCAGGCCAATACGCACGAGCGGGCTTGGACGCGCTCGACGGGGCCGATCGCAAAGCTGCGAGCTTCCATGCCGTGCTCGACGCGAAATTCCAGCCGAGCAGCATAACCTGGGCAAAATTCGCCGGCGCATCCGACGGCACGAAGGAAGCCGTGCTGCGCACCTGCGTCGAGCTGGCGAACGCCATCCAGATGTTCGACCACACGGACTACCGGCGCCTCGAGCAGAACATGCGCCGTGCGCGGTTCAACAGCAAGTACCAGCTCGACGCCACGCAGCAAGAGCAGTACAACTTGCTGCAATCGAAGCTCGGCGAAATGCAGGCGCTCGTCACGCGCTGCGAGAAGATGCTGCTCGAGCTGGACAAGCTCGCAATCGAACTGAACAAGCTCGACGACGCGGGCGGCTCGGCTGAAAGCGAGCGCCTCATCGAAGAGATTCGCGCGCTTTCCGAGGAAACGAAGTACTACAAAGACAAGCTCGACAACATGGATTAAACAACGGCAACGAAAGCATTGGACGCACACGAGAAAGGCAAGACATGGCATTCGATCTCAACGTACCCGACCCCGAAGTAACGAAGGCGGAAGTAGAGCAGGCGCTGGCAGTCACGCCGGCCCATGCCGAGATCATCGAATCTGAAACCGTCAAAAAAGGCGAGCAGATCATGGAGGTCGACCTTGACAACATCATGGATCGACGCGACATCCTGAACGCCGTCGAGAACATGGGCGCCGACATCGTGACGCAGTCGGCCAACAAGAACGCCATGCTGTCGAAGCGCATGGTCGACCTCAGCCGCGAAGGCAGCGAGTCGGGCGACGTGGCCAAGGGCCTCGAGCAGCTGTCCATCAAGATGCGCGACCTCGACCCTTCACACGTCGACTTCGCGAAATCTGGCCCGCTCGGCAAGCTGTTCAACCCCGTGCGCAAGTACTTCGAGCGCTACAAGACCGCTGATGCCGAAATCGCCGACATCGTGAAGTCGCTCGAGCGCGGCAAGACCACGCTGCAGACCGACAACGTCACCCTCGAGCTCGAAGAAGACTCGATGCGCGAGCTGACCAAGCAGCTGAACCAGCAGATCGAAATGGCCACCGACCTCGACAACTACCTCTCCACCGCCGTCGAGAAAGCGCGCGCCGAAGGCTCTGCCGACCCCGAGCGCATCAAGTTCGTGGAAGAGGAAGTCATCTTCCCGCTGCGCCAGAAGATCCTCGACTTCCAGCAGCTGCAGACCGTCAACCAGCAGGGCATCGTGTCGATGAACATCGTGCGCCGCAACAACCTCGAGCTCGTGCGTGCCGTCGACCGCGCCGAAAGCGTCACCGTGTCGGCGCTGCGCGTCGCCGCCACCGTGGCAGGCGCCCTGTACAACCAGCGCATCGCACTCGAGAAGGTCGACACGCTGAACGCCGCCACCAACGAGATGATCACCGCCACCTCGCGCATGCTGAAAGAGCAAGGCGCCGAGATTCAGGTGAAGGCCTCCGAAGCCAACATCTCCGCTGAGACGCTGAAAGCTTCGTTCGCCGACACGCTGCAGGCGCTCGAGGACATCAGCACCTACAAGCAGCAGGCGTTGCCGCGCATCAAGGCGACCATCGCCGACTTCCAGGAAATCGCCGCCGAAGGCCAAAAGCATGTCGACCGCCTGGAAGCGCGCGACAAGCAGCTCGCGGCCGCCAAAGCCGACAAGCAGCTGGAAGCCGGCAAAGGCGCTTAAGCTTAACCAAATAACGAAATTACAGAGGGAAGGTCGGGGTTATAGACCGCGACCTTCCCTTTTTCGCTTAAACCTCTGTTTATCTTGAAAACTGAAAACGGAGCCGATTGGCTGGAAGGGGTGTCAGCCGCTTGCGCAGGCGGTCAACCCCGAACGGGACAAAAAGAGATGCCCGCCGAGCAGCTGTAGGCGGACACCCCTTCCAGCCAATCGGCGGGCATATGAACAAAACAGAGGTTAGGCGATCTTGCACACCCACCCGAACGGGTCTTCGGCTGCGCACGTCTGAATGGCCACGAGGGTTTCGCGCAGCTTCTTCATGACCGGGCCGCTCGTCTCGGCGCCATCGGGGAACGTGACGTCGACGCCCTCGCCTTCCACCTTGCCGACCGGCGAGATGACGGCCGCCGTCCCGCACAGGCCGCACTCGACGAAGTCGCCGTTGAGCACTTCCTCGAACTTGACCGGACGCTCGACGACGTTCATGCCGAGGATGTCCTTGGCCACCACGACGAGCGAGCGGCGCGTGATGGACGGCAGGATGGAATCGGTCGCGGACTGCGGCACGATCAGGTTGCCCTGCTTGTCGACGAACATGATGTTGGCACCGCCCGTCTCCTCGACGTAGGTGCGGCTCTTCGAGTCGAGGTAGAAGTTCTCGGCGTAGCCCTTCTCGTGCGCGTCGGTGACGGCATACATGCTCATGGCGTAATTCAGGCCCGCCTTGATGTTGCCCGTGCCGTGCGGCGCCGCGCGGTCGTACTCGGAAACCAGCAGCTTCACGGCCGTGTCGCCGCCCTTGAAGTACGGGCCGACCGGCGTGACGAAAATGCGGAACTGGTACTCGTCAGCGGGCTTCACGCCGATGACGTTACCGGTCGCCACCATGAACGGACGGATGTAGAGCGTGGCGCCCGAGCCGAACGGCGGCACCCACGCCTCGTTTGCCGCGACGACCTGCTTCACGGCCTCGACGAACTTGTCCTCGGGGAACACCGGCATGACCAGGCGACGCGCCGAATCGGCCATGCGCTGGGCGTTCAGGTCGGGGCGGAAGCACACGATGGAGCCATCTTCGGTGGTGTATGCCTTCAGGCCCTCGAAGATCTCCTGGCAGTAATGGAAGATGCCCGCATCCTCGGACAGCGTGAGCGTGTGGTCGGTCGTCAGGCCGCCCTCTTCCCACGCGCCGTCCTTGTAGTTGCAGACGTAGCTGTAGTCGCACGGCATGTAAGCAAAGCCGAGGTTGCCCCAGTCGAGGTCTTTCTTTTCCACGGGAATCGTCTCCTTCGAACGTCGTTTCGATACAGCATGATTCTACCCCGCGCACGTCGAAAGCGGAGAAAATTGCCGTTCTTTAACAAAGTGTTTTCGTGAAACGGCTTAGCCCAATGAGTAGCAGGGCTGTCCTGTGACTCATTCTGCGGTAGCCTTCCGGGGCTTCGTGATTTCCCGGGAATGAGTCGCAGGACAGTCCTGCTACTCATTCTTCCCTAGCGCTTCTTAAGCGCGGTGGCGAAGTGGTTGGAGCGGCCGTCGAGCCATTGCTGCATCTGCGCTTCGTCATACGGGCAGCCCGCGCCCTTCGCAGACTCGACCGAGCTGTCGTTGGCGTAGAAGATGCCGTCCTCGTAACGGTAGAACGTGACCCAGTGACCATCGGGGAAGCTGCCCGCGGCAGCCTGCGTTCCGTCTGCGCGTTGCCATGTCGAACCCGGCCCCGAAGAGGCGAGCACGACATAGCCCGCTTCGAGCCAATCGCGCATTTGCTGGGCAGTGTGAATATCTCCGGCGACCGTTTCGATGGAGATCATGTCGAACAAGCCGTTTGCAAGCAGCCAGTTGCTGCCCTTCCAGGCCAAATCGGTCGTCGAGTCCCTATTGAAGCTCGAACTCTCCCAAACCGCCACGTTGTCGACGTAGCGGTTCTCATGCAGGATCGTGTTAACGGCGACGATGAACGCCGTGGCGCCGCAGTTATTGCCCACGCCCTGGCGCTGGTGGAAATTCGCGCCGTCGGAGTGCGTGTTGTCGAGAAGCGCCAACGCAGCCTCTTCCGCAGCGCGCTTGGCGGCCGCAACCTCTTCTTCGAGTTCTGCTTTGCGCACTTCAAGTTGGGTTTTGCGCATGTTGTAGATTTCCCGCTGCTGTTCGAGCTCGTTGATCTTATCGCGGTAGTAACCCTCGATCTTCTCGTACTTCTCGTAGCGGGAAACCGCATCGCTGAAGCTTTCGGCATTGAGCAGCAGATCGACGAGCACCCAGCTGCCGCGCGTGCCCTTGTACATCGAGACGGCGGTTTCGCCGAGCTGCTCTTCGGTTTGCTCGGTTTTACGCTCGTTTTCCGCGATGTCAGCATCGACCTGCACGAGCGCAGCGGCGTTCAAGTCCTGCGCGGTGACGGCGCTTTCGTATTTGATGACAGCCGTTTGGTAGCTGTCCTTCAAATCATCCCGAACGGAAGCGTATGCGGGCTGTGCTGCGAGCGCGAAGGCAGCAACGAGGAACACCCCGGTCACAACCGGTAGTATCTTCGCTCTCACCAGGCACAACGTCATGCAAATCCCCTTTCGGAACCATAAAGCATACAACAAATCGTTGGCGATTCCGTGAAGCCAGGGAAACGTTTCTCTTTGTTAAACCTGCGCCGAATGAGTAGCAGGACGTTCCTCCTGCTCATTTTCGACGGCTGCACCCGGCTTCGGTTCCCATCCCATGAAAAATGAGCAGGAGGAGCGTCCTGCTACTCATTCATAGCCAAACGTTTCTTAGCGGCTTGCTTCGTAGATGAGGCGCAGGCCCTCGAGGGTGAGCTCGGGGTTCACGTGGGTGACCGTCTTGCAGATGGGCGCCATCGTGGTGGCGAGACCGCCCGTTGCGACGACGGGTGCTTCGTAGCCAAGCTCCTCGAAGACGCGGCGCACGAACCCGTCGACGCGGTCTGCCTCCCCGTACACGATGCCCGATTGCATGGCATGCACCGTGTTCTTGCCGATGGCCGTACCCGGGTCGACGAGGTCGATTGCGGGCAGCTTCGTCGCGTGCGAGAACAGCGCCGCCGCCGAGGTTTCAAGGCCGGGTGCGATGATGCCGCCGACGAACCGCCCTTGCGAGTCGACAACCTCGAGGTTCGTCGCCGTGCCGAAGTCGACGACCACGACAGGCGAGCCGTACAGCGCACGCGCCGCCACGGCATCGGCCACGCGGTCGGCGCCTATTTCGGAAGGATTGTCGTAGGTGGTGGCGAAGAGCTCGCCTGCAGAAGCGGCCGAGCACATGAGCGGCTCTTTGCCGAGCATGTACTCGAGCGCGCGTTTCCAAGACGCTGAAAGCGCGGGCACGACCGACGCCACGATGGAACCGTCGATGTCCGACGCCTCGATCTGCTCGGAGGCAAGTAGCGGCCTCACCTTCACCCGCAGCTCATCGGACGTGTCGACCTTGTTCGTGGCTAGGCGCCACATATGGCGCAGCTCGGCGCCTTCGAACACGCCGATGACGGTTTGCGTATTGCCGATGTCGATTGCAAGTAACATGATGGCTACGGGCTCCTTCGAAAACGTCAACAGCGCCTTAGTTTCAGGACGATTTCAGCTAATGAACGGTATTATATCAGGCAAGAAACAAGCCGCTTCAAGCGGCAGCGTAAACAGAAGGAGAAGAAAATGAGCGACGCAACCAAACGCATCCTGGTAGTGGACGATGAGAGCTCCATCACCGAATTCGTGGGTTACGCCCTGAAGAAGGAAGGCTACAACGTCGACGTGTTCGACAACGGCGAAGACGCGCTGGCGGCAGCCCACAAGAACCAATACGACCTGTTCGTGCTCGACATCATGCTGCCCGGCATGGACGGCTACGAGCTGTGCAGGCGCATCCGCGCCATCTCCTCGGCGCCAGTGCTGTTCCTTTCCGCCCGCGACACCGAGCTCGACAAGGTCGTCGGCCTTGAGCTTGGCGCCGACGATTACCTGGCCAAGCCCTTTGGCGTGCGCGAGCTGATCGCACGCGTGCACGCGCTGCTGCGCCGCGGCTCGGGCGGCGACTTCCCGAACGCGACGCGCGCCATCACGGCGGGCGGCATCACGCTCGACGAAGATGCGCACACCGCGAAGGGCGCATCGGGCCCGCTCGACCTGACGCCGCGCGAGTTCGAGCTGCTCGCCAGCCTGATGAAGAACGCCGGCAAGGTCGTTTCGCGCGAGGAGCTGCTGCGCGAGGCCTGGGGCTGGGAATACCTGACCGAGACGAAGACCGTCGACACGCACATCAAGCGCCTGCGTGATAAAATCGAGCAGGCCGGCTACGATCCCGGCTTGGTCGAAACGGTCCGCGGCTACGGTTACAGGTTCAAGCAATAAAACGCATTCAAACATACTTTGCGCTGCTCGCCACGCTGCTCGCGCTGCTGGCGAGCGCGCTTGTTCTGTTCGTGTGCGAGCTCTTGTTCGCGCTGCCGTGGTATTTGTTCCTGCTGCTCATTCCCGTGTCGTTCCTCACATTCGTGTTAAGCCTGATCATCGGGTATTTCTTGGCGGAGCCGCTGCGACTGCTGTTGAAGAAAGTGAAGGCGTACCGCGCGGGCGCACAGGTGTCATTCGAGCCTGACGGGCGCCTGCTCGAAGCCGACGAGCTTTCCGATTCCATGAACGCGCTCGTGAAAAAGCTCGAATCGCAGCAGGCCGACCTTTCCCGCGAGAACCGCCGTCAAAGCGAGTTCGTCAGCGATGTGGCGCACGAGCTGCGCACGCCGCTGACCGCCATCCGCGGCAACGCCGAAATGCTGGAAGACCCCGACCTGCCGCCTTCTATGCGCGAGAAGTTCTCGTCGATCATCGTGGGCGAAGCAGAGCGCCTTTCGCGCCTGGTGAACGACCTGCTGACGCTACAACGCATCGAGAACAACGAGACGCAGCCCGACGAGCTTTCGCGCGTCGACTTGCGCAAGCTCTCGCAAAACGTGGTGGATACGCTACACCCCATCTTGGAGGAGCGCAGCGCCAACGTGGCGATCGTGGGCGAAGCGCCCGACGTGCTGGGCAACGCCGACCGGCTGAAAGAGGCGCTCACCAACCTGGTCGAGAACGCCAGCCGCTTCATCGAGCCTGGCGGGCATATCGTCATCGAGCTCAGCGGCTTGCACGGCAATTCGGTTATCCAGGTGAAGGACGACGGCACGGGGTTCGGCGATATCGACCCCAGCCTGCTGTTCGGCCGCTTCTACCGCGCCGACACGTCACGCGCGCGCAACACCGGCGGCACGGGCCTGGGGCTTGCCATCGTGAAGTCGATCGTGAACGCGCACGACGGCACCGTCGAGGCCATCAACCGCCCCGAAGGCGGCGCGAACTTCATTATCGCGATTCCCTCTATCGAGTAGGCACGTCTGGCCCTCTGTCCGCCTGTTTGGCAAGAGGGGGTACGTGCTCAAACAGTCCTCGCGCGCTTCGCTTGCTGCGGAACTGCGCGCGTTACCCCCTCTTGCCAAACAGGCTACGCTCTTCCGTTAAGACGCAATTCAACCTGCGGAGCTGCGCGCGTTACCCCCTCTTGCCAAACAGGCTACGCTCTTCCGTTGGGGGCAATTACCGGGTTGGGACTGCCCTGATTACCGTACGGGCTACCGCAGTTGCGGCAACAACCTTGATGATGTCGACGACGACGAAGGGCGCGACGGTCACGAGGAACGACTCGAAGGGGCCGACGCCGGCGACGAACATGTACTGGAACCAGCCGCAAACGTATGCGACCGCCGTGAAGATGAGGCCGCAGAGTACGCCGACGGCGAAGTTGTCGATGCCGCGACGGCGGAACAGCGCGAGCACGGCCACCGCCAGGGATACGCCGATGAAGTAACCCCACAGAAAGCCACCCGTCGGGCCCATGAGGACGCCGATACCGCCGCGCATTCCGGAAAACACCGGCACGCCGATGGCGCCCAGCACCAGGTAACCTGCAATTGCCGCGATCGCCTGCTTTGGCGCCAGCACCAAAATGGCGAACGTGACGGCGAACATCTGCAGCGTGAAGGGCACGGGGCCAATCGGCACGGTGATCCATGCCGAAACCGCCATGATGGCGATGGAGAGCGCTATGAACGCAATCGAGCGGCTCCGTGAATCGGTCGCCGCCAGCGGTTTGATGCGAGTGCTTGCCTTTTCCATGTCGCTCTTCCCTTTCCCACTGTAAAAGCGCGGGTATCTGACCAGGCATGATGAACCCGACTAGTGTAATGATGCGCAGGAGGTATCATCCCGAAGATTTTCGAGAATCACGAACTTGCCATGTCGAGCTCCGCTTTCGGAGCATTGCGTGAATTCTTTTGCAGCTACGCTTTGGTTTCGCCGTCCGCCAAGCGTGCGCTAATCTTGCACGCCATGACGCCATCACCGCACAATTCACGTTCGACAACGTCTACGTCTGCAAACGCCTCATGCAAAACCATGAGCACATCCTGCATATGGTTTTGGGAAATCACGGCATCGAGCTTGATTGCCCCCTCGTCAAACCCGTCGATAACCCGCGCATTGTAAGACTCGTTTGCTCCGAGAGCCAGCGAGAAGCCAAGCAGCGTCTCGTTATTGTCGTCAGTATCATCGAAATCGGCATACGAATAAACATGAACGTACTGCCCGTATTTCATATCCGCATACACATCCGGGTTTCCATCTCCGTTCAGATGCCTATGGATGCTGGCGCCCATATCCTCCGAACGCCCCATGAACAAACCCGTGTATTTTGCTGCGCCATCGCGCCCGGGCTTGCCTTTGTATGTGGCTATCGCATAATAGCCTGGTATCTTCAACGGCATGAGCCCGTTGTTTTCGATTGCTTGTGACCAGTTTTTCTCGAAGTCAGCCGCTGACAGCGAAGCGGACGCGCCCGCAAGAACTTGCTGCCTTGCTTCAAGGAGCGCCTTCTCACGCGCCCGTGCATCCTGGGCGTTCTTGACCGCATCTGATGCGCCATCAAACAGCTTTCCGACTCGCTTCGATGCGCCAGAGAAAGCCTTACCTGCAGCATCTTTGGCCTTCTCGCCCGCCTCCGCCCCTGCGCTTGTCACCTTCTTTGCAACAGGAGACAAGGTTTCTGCGGCTGCTCCAGCCGTTTCTGCTCCTGCATTTATGGCCTTTGTAGCCGCATTCGCAATTTCGGCCACATTGTTCATTGCCTCTGGATCGCTCACTATTGCTGCTGCCGCAGAAATTGCTGCAGTTATTGCCGTCACCGGAATCGCCATGAGCCCTCCAACCATTGACTGTTTATTATTTTCAACGATTATATACTCAATTGGAGTTTCGCATGGAACGGCAATCTGCCCAAGCCGTCCACGAGGCGCCCCTGTTAACTTGGCCTCAAGACACAGGAAGAGCCACTCGTAAGCGGCCCTTCCTGTCATGAAAGTATTTGAGCGGCCTTCCCCTGCAGGCCGCTTCGCTATAGCAACTATAAGACGGGTTCAGCATTATTCTTGGTACGGGTAAGACAAGGCTGTTGCAGAAAATGCAACAGCCTTGATTTGCACTTCTCTACGCTTCGAAATACTTATTGCAAGCGACTTTCGATAGCCCGCTATTCGAAAGCCGCCATGGAAAAGCCGATGGCGTCGTTTTCCTTTGCGGCATCCCAGCTCTTCATGGATTCCTGGCACGATTCGAAACCCTTGCGGCAGGCGTCATACGCATCAGCGGGAATTTCGTCGCTGTAAAACGCACTCACGCGGAACGACGAGTCAACGCCGGTCACCGGCACGATGGCCAGCGCATCGCCGAACATGGCATTGTTCAAACCCGACGAGAACGCCACGAAGCCCTCGGTTTGCACCTTCAGGTACAGCATGTCGATGTCGCGATAATACTCGCGAGCCGCCGCCTGCGTCGACGATTCGACGAGTTCGTCGATGAGCTCGCTTAAGCCCGCGAACACAAAGCTATCGGGAAGCAGCAGCTTTTCGGCGGGAAGCTCGTCAATCGAAATGCCCTCCGTGCGGCCCGCCAGCGGGTGATCCTTGCTCATGACCGCATAAAACCGGTCGGTGTAAATAGGCGTTGAACGGTAGTTCCTCGAAATGCGCGGATCGACGTTCACGGCCAGCGCAATGTCGACGCCGCCCTCGTCCATGGCGCGGCGCAGCTCGCTGTATTCCATGCACGTCATGTCGAGCTGCACGTCGGGGTGTTCATGGTTCATGTAACGCACGAACCGCACGAGAACGGGCCGGGCCGCGTTCTTCAGATAGCCGATGCGCACCGTTCGGCCGTCCATGCGGCCGACCTCTCGCGTGCGGTCGACGAGGTTCGAGTAGGCACGCAACACGGTTTGGGCTTCGCGGTAGAACACCTTCCCCGCTTCGGTCAGCTGAGCCGACTGGTTGCCCCGATCGATCAGCTTCACGCCGATGACTTCTTCGAGCGCCGCCAAATGACGGCTGATGACCGAACGGCTGACATAGAAGTAATCGGCCGTACGCTTGAAGCTCAGCGTCTCGGCAAGGTATATGAACTCGATGAGGTGGTTGACGTTCATAGCGCAGCCTTACTACCAACATGCCACCCGTTGCCGAAACTGCACGGCAACGGGCTTTTCGTGCCATATGACAGCAGAGCACATCATGGTTTTCATAGCTGTTGCATTCTTTGCAACACGTTGCAACTCCTGCAACCACCTATCGTGCAAAGCTCTCATCAGGCATTATACCTGAAACATTATCCTCGGTAGCTTCACATAGCCTACATCTACTATGCCGCTCACGATATTATCCGTGCACGACCTGTTTTGTTCGGTATGGTTGCAGAGGTTCGAAACCGACAACCCTTAACGAAAGGACAGGACAATGGAGAACACCGCACGCGACTACGCAAACATGAGCATGAACGACGTCATCGAGGCCGTCATCCGCGACTCGAAGCTCCAGGGCACCATCACCTACCCGCTGCGCACCGAAGGCTATCACACCTGCAGCAACCTGCTCTACACCGAGCGCCTGAAGTAATTACCGCGGGCCACGCGCCCGCACAGGCATCACGAGAAAGCGCCTTGGCATTGCCAGGGCGCTTCTTGTTTCGGGACTTCGCTCATTCACGCCTTCTTGTTTTAAATCCAAGCCCTTTGCAGCCCTTCTTTGCTTTCGCCTTTCCTTTTCCCAGCCTTTCCATCGCGTATAAAGCGCGCTCAGCACAGCGGCCTCGTACTTTGAGATCGCGTGCCGAACGTTGGTGTCACGGGCCGCTTTGAGACGGAAGCGGCCATTGCCTAGAATCACATTTTGCGGAATGTAAGATTCGAGAGAAAGGCAACGGCCACCATGGACACTCTACAGGAAAAGGAAGCGATGCAG
>JAFUCC010000008.1 GCA_017459925.1 Eggerthellaceae bacterium | reverse complement strand
TTTGATAATGAGTCGCGCGCCCTGGCCAGAATGAGTAGCAGGAACGTCCTGCTACTCATTCTGGCCAGGGCGCGAGCTCGTTGCGGGGGATGTTGACCATGTAGGCTTTGCGCGCAATCGCAGCCATGGGGTCGTCGTTGCGCGAATCAGAATAGAACCGGTCGACAACTGCGTTGGGGTATTGCTCGCGAAAGCGGCGAACCTTCTCCTCGTTCGAGCAGTTGGGCCCGAGAATCTCGCCCGTGTGCATGTCGACCAGCGAGCCTATGAGTTTAAGCCCGCGTTTTTCGCACACGTCGCCCAGCAAGAATTCGGCGCTGGCGGAAATCACCAAATCGCCTGGTTTCGCACGGCAGGGGCCGCCGATGTTCTTCTCGTGAGTCTGCCAGAACAGTTCCAGCTCCTGCTCGATGTAGGGGACGAACTGCAAGAACCGGTACAGCGCGGTTTTGAACGCCGTCTTGTCGATGAGGTGCAGCCCGAAGCACGCGACGGTGGCCACGCCTGCACGCGGCAGCGTCAGCGCAGCGCGCGGGTAACGCCGTGCGCACCATAGAATGAAGTCGCGCGTCGAATCGCCCTTGTACAACGTGCCGTCGAAATCGTAAACATCCATGGGCTTAGTATAAAGCTGAATGAGGTTGAACATCACCCCAGGGAAGATGTTCAAATCGCAGAGACGTTACAGCGTAAAAACGTACTTCAGCAAAATTTGAACATCATCCCTGGGGTGATGTTCAAATCGACGACCAAATTATGGTCTTGCCAATACACTTTAATGTGGTAAAGTGTCGCACATGCAATTCGCGCAGGGACATATCGGATACACGGGAGCGCACAAGCGCGCCGTCATGAGCGAGGTCTTCGCCATGCAGTGTATGAACGCCGCAGCTGGTCTGCTGGCGCAAAATCCCATGTCCCGTCGTAACGACGCGTACACCGCAATCTACTATTTTCGATACTGCTAGCACACGGATTTTTCGCCGGGTGCTTTTTTAGTGCCTGCGGGAAAGTCGTGTGCAACCCCACTTCGCCCTTTGCCGCGTCGGCGTGCGCCTGCGCGCGGCCGCACTCGGGCGCTCCCGTTCGGCATGAGTCAACATGTGTCAAAGTTGCCTGGTCAATTTGACACACGCAATCAGTAAGGATAAGCACCATGGTTTGGAAGATAATCGTACTCGTCATTTTCGTCGCCGTCGCCATCGGCGTCGGCGTCTACGCACGTCGCTCGTCCACGAGCGTCGACGGTTTCGTGCTCGGCGGCCGCAACGTCGGCCCGTGGCTTTCCGCTTTCGCATACGGCACCAGCTACTTCAGCGCCGTCATCTTCGTCGGCTACGCCGGCCAGTTCGGCTGGAAATACGGCCTATCCGCTACGTGGGCGGGCATCGGCAACGCAATTTTGGGTTCGCTTCTGGCATGGTGGGTGCTCGGCCCCCGCGCCCGCGAGATGACGCATCGCCTGCAGGCCACGACGATGCCGGAGTTCTTCGGCAAGCGCTACGGCTCCCGCGCGCTGCGCATCGCTGCGGCGGCCATCATCTTCGTGTTCCTGATTCCGTACACGGCTAGCGTTTACAACGGCCTGTCGCGCCTGATCGTCATCGCGTTCGGCATCAACATTCCGTACGAGTACTGCATCGTGTTCATGGCGGTCATCACGGCGATTTACGTCGTGCTCGGCGGCTACATGGCCACGGCCATGAACGACTTCATCCAGGGCTGCGTCATGATCGTGGGCATCATCGCCGTCATCTGGGCCGTGCTTAACGGCTATGGCGGATTCTCCGAAGCGGTCATCAGCCTGTCGCAGATCCAAGCAGAAGGCACGGCGTTGCAAGGCGCCTACGTCAGCTTCTTCGGACCCGACCTGTTCAACCTGCTCAGCGTTGTCATCCTGACGTCGCTCGGCACGTGGGGCCTGCCGCAGATGGTTCAGAAGTTCTACGCCATCAAGAGCGGTCCGGCCATCAAGCAAGGCGCCATCATCTCCACCGTGTTCGCGTTCATCATCGCCGGCGGCTCGTACTTCCTCGGCGGTTTCGGCCGCCTGGCCACGACGAGCGCTGCGGCAACCTACATCGAGTACGGCGCTAACGGCGCCATCGTGTACGACTCCATCATGCCGGCGCTCGTGTCGAACATTCCCGATATCCTGCTGGGCGTGCTGGTGGTCATGGTGCTGTCGGCGTCGATGTCGACGCTGTCCTCGCTCGTGCTGACGTCGTCGTCCACGCTGACGCTCGACCTCATCAAGGGCAATGTCGTGAAGGACATGGGCGAGAAGCAGCAGATCACGTGGATGCGCGTGCTGCTCGTGGTGTTCATCGTGCTGTCCGCCGCCATCGGCATCATACAGGTGCAGGGCTCGCTGCCGTTCATCGCGCAGCTCATGGCCATTTCCTGGGGCGCGCTGGCTGGCTCGTTCCTCGGCCCGTTTTTGTGGGGCCTGTACAAGAAGCGCGTGTCGAAGGCGTCCGTATGGTGCAGCTTCGCCATCGGCGTGTGCCTGACCACGGGCAACATGATCGCCGGCAATGCGCTGGGCTCGCCGCTCGTCATCGGCGCGCTGGCCATGATTCTGTCGATTATCGTCGTGCCGGTCGTGAGCCTCTTCACGCCGTGCGATGAGTTCCAGATCGAGCCGCCGTCCGCCAAGGGCGCAGGCGACCTGGCGTTCGAAGCCGCCACGGCTGGCCAGGAAATCTCCGCGAAGACCGCCGGTCGCGGCATCGAAGGCGCCGCCGCCGACGAGATCGCCGGTATTCCCGATCCCAAGCGCGAATAGCGGTTAAACGAAAGAGAAACGAAAAATGGGCTCCCAATTGGGAGCCCATTCTTGTCAGGTGATGATGTTGCGCTTGCTACTTGGCGGCAGCTTCGAAAGCCTTGCGGTCTTCAAGCGACTTCTTGCCAATGGTGTTGCGCAGCACCAGCAGCACGCCGATGATGAGCACGACGCCGATGATCAGGCAGATGGCGGCGTTCTGCGTGAAGCCCGCGATGATGAAGCACACGAATGCCACGGCGGCGACGGTCAGCGCGTACGGGGCCTGCGTGTTCACATGCTCGATGTGGTTCACGTTGGCGCCTGCCGACGCCATGATCGTCGTGTCCGAAATGGGGGAGATGTGGTCGCCGCAAACGGCGCCGGCCAGGCAAGCGGAGATGCCGATGGTCAGCAGCGTCGAAGTCGGGTCGAACACGGCCACGACAATGGGGATGAGGATGCCGAACGTGCCCCAGCTGGTGCCCGTCGAGAACGCCAGGAACAGCGCCACCAGGAAGATGATGGCCGGCAGCATCATGTACAGGCCCTCGGCCGAGCCTGCGAGCGCGTCGTGCACGAACACGTCGGCGCCGAGCGCGGAAGTCGCGAGCTTCAGCGTCAGGGCGAACGTCAAGATCAGCATGGCGGGGACCATGGCCTTGAAGCCCTCGACGAAGCAGGCGGTGGCTTCCTTGAAGCTCACGACGCGGCGGATGAGCAGGTAGATGAACGTGATGACCACGGCGATGAGCGAGCCCCACGGCAGGCCGACAGACGCATCGGTGTCGCCGAACGCGATCATGACGTCGCTGAAGCCGTCGGCTTCAGGATCCCAGAAGCCGCCGACGTACAGCATGCCGATGACGCAGCAGACAATCAGCACGATAATCGGCAGCAGCAGATCGATCAGCGATGCGTTCGACTTCTCGACTGCCTCTTCGTTGCCGAGCGAGCCCAGGTTACCGTTCTGATACGCCTCGAACTCGGCCTTCGCCATGGGGCCGTAATCGAAGCCCATGATGCAGATGCCGATGATGAACACGATGGTCAGCAGCGAGTAGAAGTTGAACGGAATGGCCTGGATGAACAGCTGAATGCCCGTCACGCCCGTGTCGAGGTCGCTTGCGGTGGCCGAGACGGCAGCCGCCCACGACGAAATGGGGGCGATCATGCAGATGGGCGCTGCGGTGGCGTCGATGATGTAGGACAGCTTCGCGCGCGAGATTTTCTCGGCGTCGGTGACGGGGCGCATGACCGCGCCGACCGTCAGGCAGTTGAAGTAGTCGTCAATGAAGATGAGCACGCCCAGCACGAAGGTGGCCAGCATGGCGCCCACGCGCGACTTGATGTGCGTCGCAGCCCAGCGGCCGAACGCCGCAGAGCCGCCGGCCACGTTCACCATGGCGACCATGATGCCCAGCATGACCAGGAATATGAAGATGCCGGCGTTCCACGAGTCGGAAATGGCGGCGATGAAGCCGACGCTCATGGCGTCGTCGCCTTCGCCGATTTCGCCAAGGATCATATAGTTCAAGATGTTGACGATGTCGCCCGACTGAAGCGCCAACAGCAGCGCGCCCACCAAGATGCCGATGAACAGCGAGCTGAACGTCTCTTTGGTGATGAGCGCCAACACGATGGCGACAATGGGTGGGACAAGCGCCCAGAACGTGCCTACGAATTCCATGTTCCCTCCTGTCAAAATTGCGCCCATATTATATAAGTAAGCTCATAATTCGCAATGCGAAATGCGCTTTGAGTTCGGTGAATGTAGCACGCTGGAGTGCCGCTGCCGTTTGTGCGCAAGCGACAACGAGCTAAGTTGGGGACTTGAAACTTTCCCCAGTTAAGTGGACAATATTGATTATAGTAATTGCCAAATGTGTCACGATTAATGTCACGTTTTTGGCATGTCGACGGTTTCGTGCCGCCCATCTTGAAAGCGTTTGTTGGGGAGGACAGTGTTATGAAGTTGAAGGCGTCAGTCGATTACGGCGTTCGCGCAATCATGTACCTAGCGGTGAAGGGTACCACCTGCTCGTCGCGCGAGATTTCCGAAGAGATGTCGGTTCCTCGAGACTACCTCATTCAGCTGGCGCTTCGCCTGCGCAATGCCGGCCTCATCAAGGCTCGCCCGGGCAAGAACGGCGGTTACGTGCTTGCGAAGGACCCGTCGGACATCACGGTCGGCCAGATCCTCGATGCGTTCGACAGCGATTTGAAGCACGTGCGTCAGCCCATGAAGAAGGGTCGCAAGGTCAGCGATTCTGCGGCTGCCGTTCGCGCCATGCATAACATGGTAACTGACAGCTTGGAGATGTTCCTGGCATCCATTTCGGTGCAGGATCTGCTCGATGCGCTTCAGGACGAAGAGTCGACCGAAGTCATCATCGGCCGTGCTCTCGAGGCCGAGTCGAAGCGTTTGCTTGCCGGGTCGAAATAGCCCCGATTCCTTGAACATCACCCCAGGGGTGATGTTCAAGTTGATGTTCACCCAAATGGACATTCCGTGAGCGAGGACGCACCAAGCGTTGACAGGTGCGATGTTGAGTGTTTCAATATGCAAGCTGTTTGAACGCGCCCTTACCTCAGCTGGATAGAGGACCTGACTACGAATCAGGGCGTCGTAGGTTCGAATCCTACAGGGCGCGCCACGCATCTTAAGCCGTTCTACGAACGGCTTTTTCATTATAGGAGGCACAATCATGGCCGATAACAAGGACGAACTGTTCGAGCTGTACGACAGCTTCACGACGGTGAACGTCGTCGATCCCAGCTTCTACGAACGCTTCGACGTGAAGCGCGGCCTGCGCAATCAGGACGGCACGGGCGTGCTGGCGGGCGTGACGAACATCTCGAACGTGCACGGCTACGTGATATCCGACGGCGTGAAGGTGCCCGACGAGGGCTCGCTGCGCCTGCGCGGCTACGAGCTGTATGACCTGCTCGGCACGCCGCAGGATGACCGCCGTTTCCGCTACGAGGAGCTGGCGTACTTGCTGCTGATGGGCGAGCTGCCCACGAAAGACCAGCTCGAGCGCTTCATTTCCGTCATCGATGCGCAACGCGAGCTGCCCGAGGGCTTCACTGCGTCGATGATCCTGCGCGACACGCCCGACAACATCATGAACACGCTGGCCCGCACGATAATCTCGCTGTACGCGCATGACCCTGAAGCCGAGAGCCGCAGCGTCGAGCACGAGATTCAAACGGCTATTTCGCTGATTTCGCGCCTGCCGCGCATCATGGTGTTCTCGTACTACGCCAAAGAGGCGCGTTTCAACCACGGCAGCATGATCATGCACCCGTTCATTCCCGGCCAATCCACGGCCGAAACCATTCTGTCGATGCTGCGCCCGGACCGCCAGTTCACCGAGGACGAAGCGCGCATGCTCGACATCATGCTGTGCATTCACGCCGAACATGGCGGCGGCAACAACTCCACGTTCACCACGCGCGTGCTGACGTCGTCCGACACCGACCCGTACGCCACGTACGCTGCGGCCATCGGCTCGCTGAAGGGCAGCCGTCACGGCGGCGCGAACCACAAGATCCGCGCCATGCAGGCCGAGGCCAAGTTCGAAATCGACGACTGGGACAACGACGACGAGGTCGCCGCCTACCTGACGCGCATCGTGAAGAAGGAGGCGTTCGACCACACGGGCCTCATCTACGGCATGGGTCATGCGGTGTACACGAAGTCAGACCCGCGCGCGGTCATCTGCAAGCAGTTCGCGCGCGAGCTGGCTGAGGGGTCGGAATACGAGCGCGAGTTCCGCCTCTTGGAAAGCATCGAGCGCCTGTCGCCGGTGGTACTGCGCGATGTGAAGGGCACGACCAAGGACGTCTGCGCGAACGTCGACATGTACTCTGGTTTGGTGTACTCGATGTTGGGCATTCCCGAGGACCTGTTCACGCCGCTGTTCGCGTGCGCGCGCATGGCGGGTTGGGCTGCGCATCGCTTCGAGGAAATCGTCGCCGGCAAGCGCATCATCCGCCCCGCTTACAAGGCCACGTTCCGCGGCACCCGCGAGTATCTGCCGATCGACCAGCGTTAAACGTCGCAGAATGAGTAGCAGGACGTTCCTCCTACTCATTTTCAGGGGCCGGGCCGAAGCCAGGCGCGCCTTGCGAAAATGAGTAGGAGGAACGTCCTGCTACTCATTAGCTAATTTAGTTTCTGCAGGTCGCAGTAGTTGAAGTACTCGCGGTAGACGATGTCGAGCAGCGCCCGAATGGTGGCGGGGTCGTTGCCGCCGACGGGTTCGCCGTCGATTTCGCTTGCGATGCAGCAGAGGTGAGAAGACGCGGTAACGATGACCTCGTCGGCATCGAACAGCTCGTCAAGCGTGAACGGGCGCTCGATGACCGGCACGGCAGCGCGATACGCCGCCTGAATGAGGTGCGTCTTCGCGATGCCGCGCAGGATGAACTCGTCGTTGGGGTGCGAGTACAGCGTTCCGTCCTTCAGTATGAGCACGTTGGAATGCGCGCATTCGGTCACGATGCCGTTGCGGTGCAGCACGGCTTCGTCGGCACCCGCCTCGAGGGCGGCTTGCGTGTTCATGACGGCGGGAAGCAGGTTCAGCGTCTTCACGTTGCAGTGCTCGAAGCGCGTGTCGGGCCGCGTGATGAGCTTCAGCTTCTTCTGCGGGTCGGCCATATCCTCCTGGTTGATGAGAACCCAGAGGATGCCGGGCGCTTTGGGGTCGAACGCATGCGCGCGTTCGCCCGATATGCCGCGCGTGACCTGCCAATACACGAATTGTGACGGCCCCTCGACTTGCGATAGCAAATCGAGCAGCAGCTCGGACAGCTCATCGCGCCCCATGGGCACTTCGATACGGAATGCGGCCGCCGAAGAGTAGAAGCGGTCGAGGTGCTCTTCCAGCAGGAAGATCTTCCCGTTTGCGCCCATGGCAGCGTCGTATACGCCATCGCCGAAGAAATGCGACCGATCGTTGAACGGAATCGTCAGCTCTTCCGGCGCGCCCGTCTGCCCGTTGTAATACGCGATGCTTTTCATGAACGACCCCTATCGAAGCGTCTTGGTGAAATAGGAATGCTGGCGGAGGCGGTAGGATTCGAACCCACGGAACCTCGCGGCTCAACAGTTTTCAAGACTGCCGCCTTCAACCACTCGGCCACGCCTCCGCGCTTTATTACTTTCAGCCAGTTTAACCTGGCTGATGAAAACTGTTGCTCAACAGTTTTCGGTCTTGTCAAGGCGCGGGGCCTCGAAATGCTTCGCATTTCGCCCTTCGGGTGACAAGCCCGCGTGCTTGTGTTCCATTTCATGGTACACAAGCAGTCAAGACTGCCACCTTCAACCACTCGGCCACGCCTCCGCGCGAGGTAACAGTATAGTTCAAACGGCTGGCTGTTTTGGGCATTATCCTATAATGAAACGCATGAATGACGAAGCGTACATGCGCATGGCCCTCGAGGAAGCCAAAGCCGCCGGCGAGGCGGGCGAGGTTCCCATTGGCGCTGTCGTGGTGTACGAGCCGATCGACCCCGCGACGAGACATCCGCTGGCTGAGCCTCGCGTCATCGCCCGCGCAGGCAACCGCCGCGAGCGTGCAAAAGACCCTGCGGGTCATGCGGAATTCGTCGCGATGCTCGAAGCTGCTCGCGAGCTCGATGCCTGGCGCCTGACAGGCTGCACCGTGTATGTCACGTTGGAACCGTGCCTCATGTGCGCCGGCCTCATGCACCAGGCGCGCGTCGACCGCTGCGTGTACGGCGCGCCCGACCCGAAAGCCGGCGCGCTCGGCACGCTGTACCAGGTGAATGCCGACGAACGCCTGAACCATACGTTCGACGTGACGGCCGGCGTGCTCGAAGGCGAATGCGCCACGCTGTTGCGCGACTTCTTTGCCGCACGTCGCAAGAAGTGAGAATGAGAATGTGTCAATCTGGCCTGGTCACTTTGACACGCTAAAGGGGAAACATGGCTGGAACAACTGACATAACGGCCGATGCGGTGGCGCTGCAGGAACGCGACGAGTTTCGTGCGCAAGGCTGGCTGAAGCTGGTGTCGCCGGCAAAGGTGAACCTGCATTTGGCTATCGGATCCCGCCGCGAAGACGGTTACCATGACGCCGCAACGGTGCTGCACGCATTGAACCTGCACGATGTCGTGTACATGCGTCGCAAGTTGCCCGATGCTGCCGACCCCAGCGTTCCAACGACGCGCCTCGTGGCCTGCGGCGACGTTCCGGTGCCCGACCTTCCCTCCGAGGACAACATTGCCACGAAAGCGGTGCTGCGTTTGGCCGAGCGCATCGGCCGCGACGACGTTGGCATCGAAATGCGCATCGAGAAGAACATCCCCGCCCAAGGCGGTCTTGGCGGTGGCTCTTCGAACGCCGCAGCGGCGCTTGTCGGCGCAGCTCGGCTGTGGGGCGTCGCGCCCGACGATCCGGTAATCGAGGAGACGGCACGTCGGCTGGGAAGCGACGTGGCGTTCTTCCTTCGTGGCGGCTGTGCATACTACGAGGGGACGGGCGATGTGTTCGTGCACGCGCTCGAACCGTCGAAGCGCGCCGTCGCGCTCGTGAAGCCCGAAGGCGGCGTCTCCACTGCCGAGGCGTACCGCGCATTCGACGAGCAGCCCAAGGCGGTTCCCGCAGACATCGCCTTGCAGGCGCAACGCGCCGTCAAGGGCGACGACGTCGTGCTGTTCAACAATTTGGCACCCGCTTCCGAAGGCCTCATGCCCGAGCTGGCAGATGTGCGAAACTGGCTGATAGCGCAACCAGGCGTTTCCGACGCGCTTTTGTGCGGCAGCGGCGCAACCTCGTTCGCCGTATGCGACGATTTTGCGGTAGCATGCAACGTGGTCGCCGAAGCGCGCAAACGGGGCTGGTGGTCGCGCGCGACCTCGTTCGGTTCGATTCGCACCATGGTTGTCTCGACATAAGGAACAAGAAGCTGTGATTCGCCTGTACCGCATACTCCCGCTGCTCGTGCTGCTGGCCGTCGTCGCGGTCGTGGTGTACCTCATCATGTCGTTCCGCTATTCGTCTGACAAGGCGAAAGCGACGCTCATCACGGTGTTCACGTGGCTGTGCGGCGTGTTGTCGGTCGTGTTCGCGCTCATAACGCTGTATGCGCTGTTCGAGCAGAACACGCCGGTCATCGAGCTAACGGGAAGCTGCCTGGCCGTCACGCTCATCGGGTTTGTCGTCACGCGCATCTGCAACGCCGTGTTCCGCAAGAACCATCCGCATTACGGCGAGCAAGTCGCCCAAGCCACCATCATCAACGAGTCCATTACCAGCCGTTTCGCCGAGGCGTTCCGCCGCGCGTTCGGCGAGGCTTTGCGCGACACGTTCAAGCGGAAGTGAAACGAGGGTTTTTCTTGCAATCGAACCGTTCGATTGATTCCCGCGGACAAGTCGGGTAATATGCATTTTTGCACGCGGAGGAGTGACCGAGAGGCCGAAGGTGCTCGCCTGCTAAGTGAGTAACGCCCACAAGGCGTTCTAGGGTTCGAATCCCTACTCCTCCGCCACGACGAAACAGGCCAGGAAGGACTTCCTTTCTGGCCTTTTTGCTGGAAAGAGGTCGCTGTGGGCGAAGTGAAGAACAACATCGTGCTGATCGGCATGCCGGGGGCGGGGAAGTCGACGCTGGGCATCGTCTTGGCGAAGATCCTGAACAAGAGCTTCATCGATGCCGACCTTCTGATTCAGAACCAGTGCGACAAGACGCTGCAGAAGATCATCGACGCCTTGGGCCCCGAGGGCTTCATTGCCGTCGAGAACGAAGTGCTGAGCGAAATCGAAGCGACCAACACCGTCATCGCCACGGGCGGCAGCGCGGTGTACTCCGATGCGGCCATGAAGCATTTGGCGCAAATCGGCACGATCGTGTACCTCGAAATCTCGTACGAATCGCTCGTGTCGCGCTTGAACGATTTGCAGGAGCGCGGCGTCGTGCTGAAGGGCGGCATCTCCATGAGCCTGCGCGAGCTGTACGACGAGCGCAAGCCGCTGTACGAACAGTATGCCGACATAACCGTGAACGTCGACGACCTGAACATCACCGCCGCCGCGCGCAAGGTTGCCAGCGCCGTGGAGTAAAAACGGGAAAACTTCATTCGCATCCGATAGGATATGAAGAAGGCCGGGCTTAGCCCCGGCCTTTTGATGTTCTGGCGCCCCCGGGCCGATTCGAACGGCCGACACCCGCTTTAGGAGAGCGGTGCTCTGTCCCCTGAGCTACGGGGGCGCGTGGCGGCTATTGTACCACGCGGAAGAACGCCCCGCCTGATTCGCGTCGCGCCTCCCGAGCCGGGCCTATCGTTTTCCGGTCCGTGCGGGGGTGCGGCTCAATTCCGTTCAGGCAGGGCGTTGCGATGCTATCACGATGCGCTTGCCGAGCTGCTTGACGGCGTTGGCTCGGGCAGCGCCTCGAACACGACCGACAAGCTGACGTCGTTTTGCACGTTGCTGAGCGTGACGGAGCTGACTGCGCCGTACGAGTTGCCGTTCGAGTCGGAAACGTCGGAAACCTCGTAACCGTCGTACGCCGTGATGTAGAAGGTGACGCTGCCTCCCTGTTCGACTTCGGTGCTGCCAGGCGACACCTCGCCTGCACCGGAGTTGTTCACGTACGCCGACGCCGAATAGTACTTCGCGCCGGTGCTGACGACGATGTTAACCGACGAGCCGCTCTTGACCTTTTCGCCAGCCTTGGGCGACTGGCTGATGACCGCGCCCTCTTCCACGTCGCTGCTCGACTTGTAGTCGACCGTGACCGTGAAGCCCGCGTTTGTCAGGATCGACTGCGCGGACCCTTCGTATTCGCCCACGACGTCAGGCACGGCGGTGGTTTCCTGTCCTGCAGACAGGTAATAGGTGACCTCCGAGTTCTTGGCGACCTTCTCGCCGGCTTTGGGCGACTGGCGCACGACATGGTTTTCCTTGACTGTGTCTGAATGCTCGGCAGCACCCGCTTTGTATTTCAGGCCGGCCTTCTGAAGTGCCGCCCGCGCTTCGTCTGCCGTCATGTCGGAAAGGTCGGGAACCGCTACCTGCTCGGCTCCCTGCGAAACCGACAGGTTGATCTTCGTGCCCTCGGCCTGCTTCGAACCGGCCTTGGGCGACTGGCTGACGACGGACCCCTCGGGCACCGTGTCGCTGTACACGTAATCGACGGCGCCCACCGCAAGCCCTTGCCCCTCGATGAGGGTGGTTGCCTGCTCGAGCGTCTTGTTCGCGACGTCGGGAACCTCGATGTTGCCGGTATCGATCGAGCATCCGCGGCCGAGCAGCACAAATGCCAATGCAGCGGCGATGGCGATCACGGCGATGACGCCCACGGCGATAAAGGCGCCGCGATGGCTGGGCTTCTGCTGGTCGTCGCCCGGATCGACGTAGCGCATGCGGCCACTGGGCTGGTAGCCGCCAGGCTGATAGCCTCCGTTGCCGCCAGCCGGCACGTTCATGACGGCTGTTTTGTCGGTCTTGTACGGGCCAATGGGCTCGATGTCGGGAATCGGGTCGGCGATGAGCGCGGTTTGCGCGCCGCTGAAACCGCCGAGCGTGACGGGCCGGCCTGCGAGGAAGTCGTTAAGCGCATGGCGCATGTCGCGCGCCGTGGCGAAACGCTCGCGCGGGTCTTTGCTCATGGCCTTCATGATGATGGCCTCGAGGTTCGCGTCGATGGCGGGGTTCACCTCGCGTGGAGGCACGGGTGCTTCCTGCACCTGCTTCAGCGCCACGCTGACCGCGTCGGGCCCGTCGAACGGCAGCTTGCCGGTGGCTGCCTCGTACAACACGACGCCCAACGAGTAGATATCGGAAGCGGGGGAGAGCTCCTTGCCCTGCGCCTGCTCGGGCGAGATGTAGTGCGCGGTGCCGAGTACGGCCGACGTCTTCGTCTTGACCGAGTTCTTGGCGCGCGCGATGCCGAAGTCCATGACCTTCACGTTGCCGTCGGGCTGGATCATGATGTTCTGCGGCTTGATGTCGCGGTGGATGATGTCGAGCCCGTGGGCGACCGAAAGGGCCTGGCAGACCTGCGAGCCGATTTCGGCGACTTTGCGCTGGTTGATGGCGCCCCGTTGCTGAATGGCGGTCTTCAAATCGGAGCCGCGGACGAACTCCATCACGATGAATGACGTGTCGGCGTCTTGGCCCCAGTCGTACACGTTCACGATGTAGGGGCTTTGCAGGTTGGCGGCGGCAGCGGCTTCTTGCTTGAAGCGGGCGACGAACGTGGCGTCTTCTGCATACTGCGGAAGCATGACCTTCACGGCGACAGTGCGCCCGAGGACCGTGTCTTGGCCCTGGTAGACTTCGGCCATGCCGCCGATGCCCACTCGTTCCCCTATGAGATAGCGGTTGCTAAGCGTCCGCCCTGTCATGTTGCCTGCCACGTTGACTCCTTCATGCTTCGTGCTCGTGTTTTAGCGATGTTTTGAACACACGAACCATTTCCCTACATCTTCCTACAAAACGCCCTTCTTTTGTAGCGCCGTTTCCAAAACATTTTGCGATTTTAATGCCGCGTTATCGGAATATTCGCTGTCGATGGCCTGCTCGAGCACGATGGCGACCACGACTTGCGGGTCTTCGGCTGGCGCGAACCCGACGAACCAGCTGTCGTCGGCCTCCTTGCCGGTTTCAGCCGTGCCCGTCTTGCCGGCGACGGTGACGCCGTCGATTTGCGCGTACACGCCCGTGCCCCATTCGACGGCATCGACGAGCACCGCCTTCACGCGCTCGGCAGTCTGCGCGCTGACAGCCTGCTGGAACGCGCTCGGCGTAGCCGTGAAGCTGCGCTGGCCGTTTGCGTTGTAAATGCCCTCGACCAGGTAGGGGTGCAGGATCGTGCCGTTGTTGGCGATTGCGCAGCCGACCATGCCCATTTCGAGCACGGTTGCGAACGGGCCAATCTGGCGGTTGTCGTTATAGCTGTTGACGGGCTGCCCGACCGCCGCCCAGGCAGTTTCCCAGGTGGTCATGTTGCCGGGATCGCCCATGACCGACTCGGCGAGCGGCAGGTCGAAGGACATGTTCGTGTCGAAGCCGAACTTGTCCGCTCCGGCTACGAGCATTTGCGCGCCCATCTCGACGCCGAGCTGGGCGAATACCGTGTTGGAAGAGTACGCGGTGGCCATGGCGAGCGTTATCTCGCCCAAGCTGTTGCCGTTGAAGTTCGTGACGGGGCCGTTGCCGATCTCGATTTCGCCCGGCGAGTCGAACACGGTGTCTTCGTCGGCGACGCCGTTTTCGAAAGCGGTTGCCAAGGTGACCGTCTTGAACGTCGAGCCAGGGGCGTACTGCGATTGCGTGGCGCGGTTGAGCAGCGACGTGATGCTGTCATCGGATGCGGCCGCGTCGAGCACAGCTTCGAAATCGGCGGCGTTGTAGGTGGGCGACGACGCCATGGCGAGCACTGCGCCTGTCTTCGGGTCGATGACCACGCAGGCGCCGGTGTAACCTGCGAGCGCGTCCTGCGCTGCCCGTTGGATGGTCGAGTCGATGGAGAGCACTATGTCGTGGCCGGGTTGCGTGATGCCCGCCTGGGAGTTCAGCACATCGATCCATGTGGCGTAATTCTGCTCGCCGGTCAGCGTTTCGTTGTAGGTGTTCTCGATGCCAGCCGTTCCGTATTTGCTGGAGTAGTATCCCACGACCTGCGAGGCGAGGTCGCCAGCAGGGTATTCGCGCGTGTACGTGCCGTCGCCCGCCTCGACGCTTTCGGCGAGGACGACTCCGTCGGCAGTGGAGATGGTGCCGCGCTTGACCGTGGCCTGCTTTGCGATGGTGTGGTTGTTGCCGGGCATGTTCTGGTAGTCGCTGGCCTGGATGACCATGATCAGCGTGATGTTGGCGACGAGCAGCACGAACAGCGCCGACAGGATGATGAGCGCATTGGTCAGGCGTTTCCCGAGCGCCACGCGGCCGAGCAGGCTGTTCGCCCCGACTGCGCCGGTGACGTTGCTCATCTCCTGGCCGACGCCCGTGGCCTCGTCGCCGCAACGCAGCAGGAAGCCCACCGCAATGAAGCTGGCCAGAAGCGACGAACCGCCTTGGCTGACGAACGGCAAGGTCAGGCCGGTAAGGGGGATGAGCCTGGTCACGCCGCCGACGATGATGAACGCCTGCAGCACGATGGTGGTGGTCAGGCCGACGGCGGTCATGCTGCTGAAATCGCTTTTCGCGCGCGCGGCGGTGACGTAGCCGCGGATGGCGAAGCTCAGGTATAGCAGCAACACGCCGGAGGCGCCGAGCAGGCCGCATTCCTCGGCGAGCGCTGCGAAGATGAAGTCGCTTTCCACGACTGGGATGTTTTCGGCGAGGCCACGGCCGATGCCGACGCCGAACAGGTCTCCGTCGGCCATCGAGAAGAGGCCTTGCAGCATTTGGTAGCCGTCGCCTTGCGGGTCGGCGAAGGGGTCGAGCCAGTTGGCCACGCGCACTTGCACGTGCGAGAACCCGAGGTACGCGCCGACGCAGCCAAGCGCCATGAGCACGACGCCCACGACGAGGTAGAACTTCTTGCCAGTCGATACGTACAACATGGCCAAGAACACGAAGAAGAACACGAGTGCGCTGCCGAGGTCGCGCTCGAAGATGACGATGAGCAATGCGATGACCCACATGACGAGCATGGGCGCGAGCGTCCTGATGTCAGGCAGCCTGAACGGCCCGATGCGCCATGTGAACACCGACAGCATCTCGCGGTTGGCCGACAGGTACGCGGCCAAGAACAGCACGATGACCACCTTTGCCAGCTCGCCGGGTTGGAATGACAGCGGGCCGATGGAAAGCCAAATGCGGCTGCCGTAAATCTCGGTGCCAACGACAGGCAGCAACGGCGAAAGCAGCAGCGCGAAGCCTATGACCATGAGCGTGTACTTGTAGTTTGCGAGCTTTTCCAGGCGCCTCGAGAACACGAGCACCAGCACCATGGCCGCTACGCCTACGAACAACCAGATGACCTGGTTCAACGCAAGTTCTGGGGCAAGGCGCGTGACGAATGCGATGCCGATGCCCGAAAGCGCGAACACGATCGGCAGGATTGCCGGGTCGGAGTCGGCCGCGAGGAACCTGATGGCTATATGCGCGATGATGAACGCGCCGAAGATGCCGATGGGCACGCCGAGCGTGGTGAGGCCCAGCCGCTCGCCCTGGTTGAGGGCCAGCATGGCAAACAGCAAGATGACGATCGGCGCCGCCACGCATAACAGCACGAGTTCGAGGTTGCGGCGCGTCATTCAGCGGGCTCCTCGTCTTCCTCGTAGGCTTCGTCTTCCTCGGCGGCTGCCGCGGAACGGGCCGCCTTGGCGTCGGCCTCGGCTTTTTCCTTGGCTTGCTGCGCTTCAAGTTCGGCGCGATACGAGTCCACCAGCTCGAGTGCTTCGTCGACGCTGCTCACGCGCATGTTCTCGGAAATGCGCTCGGCTGCGGACGGGGAGAGTTTCTTCACCGGTATGTCGGTTTCCTCGACGAGCTCTGAATAGGTGAACCCGAGCACGTCGCCAGGCACGCCGCGATACACCGCCACCATGCCGCTTTCGGTTTCGGCAAGGTAAGCCGTGTTATGCAGGTAGGTGGAACCGCCCCAGATGGCAGCGGCGATGATGCCGGCCAACAGCAGCAGCACGAAGCCGATGGTGATTTTCGTGCGGATGGCCATCCGCTTGCGCTTCTGGTGGGCCGTGCCTTCCGCGTCGGCGACGATGACCGTGACGTTGTCGTGTCCGCCTGCCGCTATTGCGCCGTTCACCAGCGTGGTCGCGCATTTCTGCGGGTCGGACACGCGTCGCATGACCGCTGCGATCTCGTCGTCTTCCAGCATGGAATACAGGCCGTCGGAGCAGAGCAGCAGGCGATCGCCGTCTTCAACGTTTATCTCGTACAGGTCGGGCACGGTGTCGGGGTCGTTGCCGAGCGCGCGCGTGATGACCGATCGGCTGGGGTGGAAGCGCGCTTCCTCGGGCGTGATCTGCCCGGCTTCGATCATGTTGGCCATGAGGCTGTGGTCGCGGGTGAGCTGCGTGAGCTCGCCGTTGTGCAGCAGGTAGGCGCGCGAGTCGCCGACTTGGGCGATGACCAGGTGATTGCGTTCGAGCACGGCCGCCGTGACCGTGGTGCCCATGCCCTCGCGCCCCTCGCCGGAAAGCGCTGCGTTGATGATGTCGCGGTTGGCCTCCTCGACGGCATGCCCGAGGGCTTCTGCGTCGGCGAAATCGGGTGCGAGCTCCTCGATGGTGCTCACGGCGATTTCGGAGGCGACTTCGCCGGCAGCGTGACCGCCCATGCCGTCCGCGACGACGAACAGCGGCGGACGTACGACGAGCGAGTCCTCGTTCTGCTCGCGCACCGAGCCCACGTCGGTGCGGCTGCCGAATTTCGTGACGGCACCCTTGCGCGTGCGCTCCGTAGACCGATATGAGCTGTGTTTGGCCATCGTCCTGCTTTCTACGACGACGCGCCGAGCCGTGCCCTGCGTGTCGTCAGGTATGCCTGGGGTGAAAACATGCGGTTAGTTGCGTCTGACGCGCATGGAAACGTCGCCCACGTTCACCACATCGTTGTTGTTCAAAGCCACTGGGTCGGTGATGCGCTGGCCGTTCACGAGCGTGCCGTTCGTCGATCCGAGGTCCTCTACGAACAGGTTTTGCCCCATGAGCGAGAAACGCGCGTGCCGCGCCGAGACGTAGCCCGCCCCGATGACGATATCGGCGCTCGGGGACCTGCCCACGATGACGGGGCCGCGCACGACGATGGAGACGCCGCGTAGCTCCTTCGGGCCCTTTTCGACCGAAAGGTTCCACGTGCGTTCCTTTTTGCGCTGGCCGCGCACCAATCCGATGCCCGTGCGCATGATTGCGAAGAGAAACAGGTACAGCAGGGCGACAAACAGCAAGCGCCCGATGAGCAGTACGACGTCGATCACTGAATCCTCCTGGTGGGAGCGATAGCGTTTAGGCTAACGTGAACTCGAAGTCGGTCTTGCCGATGGTGACCACATCGCCGGGGTACAGCGGGTGCGAAGCGACGGACACGCCGTTCACGAGCGTGCCGTTCATCGAGCTCAGGTCGGTAATGACCCAAATGCCCTGGGTGTTCAGGCGCAGTTCGGCATGGCGGCGGCTTGCGTTGATGTCCTGCACGACGATGTCGTTGCTCGATTCGCGTCCCATGGTGACAAGCGTGCCGGCCAAGTCGTACGGACGCTGGTACGTGCGGTCGATGAGCCGCGCTTGCACGATGGTGTGGTCGGGCACGGTGTCGTCCCCGCCCGAGAAAGCGACCGTGTTCGCAGCTTGGACCTGCTGGACAGGCTGCTGGTCGTTGTATGCCTGGGGAATGTCCGGAAGCTCCGCCTTCGAGCGGTAGTCCTCGAAGTCTTCGCTGTTGAACGTGTACTCGCCGTAATCGATGGAGCGATCGATTTCCTCTTCCGGGACGTAGGGCAGCGGCGGCTTGCGCTGCGGTTGGGCGGCCTGCGCCGGTTGCACGTTGTCGTAACCTTGCGGAATGGGCTGCGATTGGCGCTGGCGCGGAGCGATGCCGTAGCGCTCGAGCTCTTCGCTACGGAGCTGCTCGACGATGGGCGATGCGACCATTTCGGCGATGACGTCGAATTTGCCATGCTTCAGCCCTTCGTCGACGATGAAGCGCACGAGCGGACGGCCGTCCATGGTAAGGCCCTCTTCGGCCGCTTTGCCGCTCAGGTACGTTTCGGTTTCACCCGCAAGGGTGGGGTAGTAGCCGAACAGGCGCGAATCGTCGTCGGGGTTCACGAGCACCGTGTACAGGGTCGGAGCATACTGCTTCCCGGCGCCGACCATGGTTTCGCGGCGCATCTGCTTTTCGGCCTTTTTAGCAATTTGAACAGGAGAAATGGGAGCTTTTGACATATTGCCGGCGGCTCCTTCGAAGGTATCTTCCATCTTACCTTCGAACTTCGAGAAAATTCCCATCTGTGCTCCTTTTTCGCTACGTTTCAAACGAGTAGTTTCTCGCATAGTGCATATATAAGTGTATTATCGCGCTTTTTACCGAGTTTTTTCAAGGTATTGTGCATCAATGCAGAGATATCCACAATCAAGGGCGTTTACTTGAACATCACCCCAGGGGTGATGTTCAACTTTGCTGGAGCCCCTTTGGCGTCGAAGCGTCTCTTCAATTTGAACATCACCCCTGGGGTGATGTTCAACATAAATCGGGCGATTTCGTGATGGAGGCATGGCCGATTGCGCGTAGTCGGCTTCTTCTATATAATGCTTACTCGCACTCGGTAGGGTGCTGTTGCCAACGTGGCTCAGCTGGTAGAGCAGCTCACTCGTAATGAGCAGGTCAGCGGTTCGAGTCCGCTCGTTGGCTCCACGAAACCGCAGGTCAGCACGGTAAAATGTGCTGGCCTGTTTTCATTGCTCCGTCAAATCAGGTCACAACCGGTCACAAGTGCGGGTTAGAACGCCTCTGCGGATCGTGCTCGAGCATCGAACGTTATGGTTCTGCGGCCGCTCGATCGACGCGGTTTCAGGGCGGCGTCCATGGCTTCGGCGATAGCTTTGTCCCTGTCGCCTCGCGGCCTCAGATAGTACCGCTGCGGCGTCGACATGTTCGACCACCCGCCCCTGTCCTTGATTCCAGCCATGTCGCCGCCGACTTCGTAAGCCAGGGTGTGCGAGGAGTGGCGTAGGTTCTTCAGCGGAATCCGCGGCACTTCTGCCGGCATCTGCTTTTGGATGCGCTCGTACGCCTTGGTGACGGCGTCGGGGTACATGCGCCCGTTGCTGTTGCCAGGAAGGACAGGACCGTGCTTGGGAAGAATCTCGGCAAGCCTATCGGTTATCGACATCGGGAGGTAGACGACGTGCTTCTTGCGCGTCTTAGTGGTTTCGGTGTACGCCTCGCCGCCATCGGTTATGTAAGTGTCGTCAATCAGCGTAGCGCCCGTCTCGAAGTCGATGTCGGCGACGTCGAGTCCGCATATCTCGCCGCGCCTGAACCCGCCGCCTACGGCGAGCAGCACAGCGGCCTCGACCGTCGTCTCGCGGAAGAAGTAAAGGTACACCTCGATGTCTTCGAGATCGAGGATTTCGGGCTCGTATTCGTCGACTTCTGGCGGTTTCATCTTCAGGCACGGGTTGTCTCGGAGCTTCAAGTTTTCGACCGCATGCGATAGCACCGAGCTGAGCACGGCGAAGCAGGCTTTCGCGGTTGCCTTGCTCGGTATGGTCGCGAGCCACTTGCGAATCATGAGGATGGTGATGTTCTTGAGCGGCACGTTCTCGAACGTCGGCAGGATATGGTTCCGCAGGCGCGACTTGTAGTTGGTGAGCGTCTTGCGCTTGAATTTCCCGCCGGAGGCAACCAGGGCCTCTTTGTCCGGCAAGTACATGCTCGAGACGTATTGGCCGAAGGGCATGTCGGAGTCGACGACTTCGTCGCCTGCTTCGATGAGCAGTTTCAGCTTCTCGTCCTCAGCCTGCTTGCGCGTTCCGCGTATCGTCTTCGAGAGCTGGCGCCGTTTCCCTGTTTCAGGGTCGGCGAAACCCTCGACCCGGATACGGTAGTGGTTGTAGCCGAGCTTGGTTATCGAGCCCTTGGCGGAGCGCATCATATCCCCAGGATTCTCGCTTTTGCGGCGTTGAAGTCGTCCTCGGTGATTACGCCGGAGTCCATGAGCTCTTTCAGCTTTGTCAGCTCGTCGTAAGGCGAGGCGGCGTCAGCCTTCTGGACTTGAGCCGTCTGCTGAACCTGCTGGTTGAATGCGATCCGAGCGGCTTGTGCGGTGCGTGCAAGTGCGGCAAGCTCGGACAGTCTCTCGGCCTTGTCTTTCGCGATGACGTGGACTATGTTGCCGTACGCATCGCTCAGGTACAGCGTCGCAATCGTCTCGTTCTCGACCTGGGAGGTTTGCTGAACGGTCGTCGTCTTGCCCTTCTTGTCAAGCTTCTTGTTGCCAGTGCCGTATGCGGCTCCGATGGCTGTACCGATGCCGGGAGCCAGGATGGTCCCGACGACGGCGCCGGTGACTCGACCGGTGCGTTTCTGCTTACCCTGCTCTTCGGTTACGGCTTCGGTCGTGATGACTGCCTCGTATGACGGTCCATCCCATTCAAAGCCGGCGACCTCGTAGAGCGTGTCGACATTGTCGCTGAAGTAGACGAGCCCGTTTTGCTGCTTCCATATTGTCGCAACGCCGAACGTGCCAGAAGTGGCAGGTGACGGCGAAGCGAGCTTGAAAATCGCAGACGTCTCGTTGCGCTGCTTTTCCTTGAGTGCTTTCTTGGCTTCGGCCTTCTCCTGCTTGGCGATGGATTTAGCCTCTGAATACTGGCTGAGCTGATTCTTCGCTTTCCCAGCGGCCTCGGATGCGTCCATGTTCGCATAATCGGCGGCTTTGTTGGCGACTTCGGATAGCTTGTCGAATAGGCCCATTGTTTGCCCCTTCCGGTTCTTGCGCTGAATTCGCTACTCGAGTTCTTCGCTCGGCTGATACCAGACGACAGTGCCGACCATCTTGACCTGCTTGTCATTGTCTTTGACGATGATGTCGTCCCAGCCGTTATCGAATGATTGGGCGACGAGCATGATCGAGCTTGAGCCGACGTATAGGCGGCGCATGATGTAATCCATGTCGTCGATGCTCACGACGGCGATCGAGCCGTTCTGCGGAGCCTTGTCAGGGTCGATGAATACGCGGCATCCTTCGGGATAGACGCGATTCATGCAGGTGCCCTCGACTTCGAGGAAGTACCCGCGCTTGTGACGTTCCCAGACTTCGTAGGGCAGCGGAATCTTGCTGTCCAGGACATCCGGCTCCTGGGCGTCGCCGGCATGGACTCGACCGAGCAGCGGGGCGTAAGCCTTACGTGGCTCAGGGTTGGCGGCTAAAGCACCGGCAGGGCGCTCGGTGAGGCCGTACTTTTTTGCGTAGTATCCATCGTTGTAGCCGAAGAGATCGGAGTCTGTTACGCCGAAGTATTCCTTTAGACGATCGATTACTTCGGGTTGGCGGGGTCGTTCGATATCGCCTCGCTCCCACTTGTTAACGGTAAGCCGGGATACGCCTACTTCGTCGGAGAGCTGCATTTGCGTGAGATCACGGCTTTCCCGCATAGCTTTGATGTTTCGAGCAAAAGCTGTAGCGGCCATGATGTCCTCCAAGTTTCAGATGGAATGATTTAACTATGCATAATAGAAAAATTCAAGAAAATTTGAAATTTACTATTGCTTATCAATAGAAGCAAAGTTAAGATATACATATAAGCTAAAAGAACGAAAGGAGGTGAATGATGAGCGAGACAGGGCGGGATATGGCAGTCCTCCGTGACGCCAGGAAGTCAAGCCTGATGACTCAATCAGACTTGGCGAAGAAACTAGGCCGTTCAACAGCCACTATTGTCGAGTGGGAGAAACGCCCTGACCAGGTATCCCTCACGACGTTGCGAGATTATTATAACTTGTGCGGCACGGATGCCAGGGTGTGGATTAAGGAGTTTGTGGACTCATTTTTTGTGGCCTAGAAAGTAAGTTTAAAACTTACATGCGTCCACGCAAAGCTAGGAGAGAGAAATGGCAGCGGGTTTGGGTTTGATGTTCGAGGAAGCGATGAGCAGCACGGTTCTCGATAGGTTTAGCGGAGCAAGCGCGTGGGATTCGTACTGCGACCGCAAAGAGCGCGAGTACGAGGCTCTGATTAAGGGCAAGACGTGCCTCGACTGCGACCACAGCATCAATTGCGAGTTCAAGGGCCACGAGAGCGTCGGCTACTGCAAGGAGTTCGACGAGTTCGTCGACGATGCCGACCTCGTTTCCGACCTTGGATGCACCTCGTTTTACATCTACTAGCCATTTCGCCAAGGAACAAAGGAGAGAGTAATGAAGTATTTGGTAACGGGCACGAAGAGCGGCAAGGAAAAGCTCAAGAAGTTCGCTTGCCGGGAAGATGCCGAAGCGTTCGCCGAGAGCTGCAAATGGGACGACGCCAAGGTTGAGCGCATTCAGGACGAGCCTGAAGACGAAGACCGCGAATCGAGCATGGATGTGCGCGCTAAAAGCGCAGCAGCTCGGTATCTGGAACTCGTGGGCTACGACATCATCGAGCGCGAATACGGCACGCCTGCAGGCTACATCGACATCATCGCCGAAGACGAAGACGGTTGTCTCGTGTTCATCAAAGTCAAGCACAGCTCGCTCTTCAAGGACGGGTTCATGCCAGCCGACCATCTCGCTGACCATGAACGTGCAGCACGCGAGGCTCAGGCTGCTTGGTTCTTCAGTGATGCTGACCAGTTCGTCGAGATGCCGGTTCGCTTCGACGAGATTCACCTGCTCATCTGCGGAACCGACAGGGCCATGATTCGCCATTACGCCAACGTCATGGGGTGCAAGTAGCCATGGCAGAGTTCGAGGGCTTCTACACTCCGCGCAAGCTGAGCCTCATGTACGGAGGCACGCTTTCCGAAGCTGAGATCAGAGCAGCTTGCCACCGCGCCAGGAACAGTCACCCGTTGCCGCACATCAAGTCCGGGGCAAAGCGCCCGGTTCTGAAGATTCGCCCGTCAGTGTTCGAGAGCTGGCTGAGCGAGGAAATGGGGTTGCATGAAGCGGTGGGAGTCGTGGACGGCGGAGCAAGACGCCGTTCTCAGGGAGTTCGGTAACCATGGCGCAGTTGAGTGCTCACGCATCATATCGCGCAGATTCCACGTCGAGAGGTCGCCAGAGGCAGTCAGAAGGCATGCGTACCGCATCGGCGCCTCGATCATCGAGTACCGGATTTGCCCAGGGTGCGGATGCAAGGCCAGGAAGTTCTATAACGACGGCTTTTGTCCGACCTGCCACCAGAATGCCCTCGCAGAGAAGAACAAACTCGCGAACACCGTCGCGCTTAAGGAAATCGCCCAGACCGAATCAGGTGAGGAATTTGAGAACGCTCGAAGGCGATACGCCAAGGCGCGGCAGCAGAAGAGGAGAGCAAGGAAGAAGGATGCAAGGAAGGAGTGAGGTTATGGAAATTCAGTGTCTTGTCACGCCAACTTGTCATTTCCCAGGTCAGAGCCGCAAGAAATTTGCGCCCTGCAAAGCAGAAGACCCCGCATCCGCCACAGAAGCAAGGCCTTCATGTCGCATTGTACCACCGACCCGCGAGGAGCGCATCGCTTGCGTGAAACTCGGCCTCGCAGGTGCGGCGGTGCTCGTCGGAACGCCAGCCGCCATGAGCGTGCTGCATCTGATTGGAGCGTGGTAGCCATGACGTTGTCGTCAGTTATCAGGGACATGGAGCGGAGGCTTACGGCGGTCGAGCGCGAGAACGCGCAGCTCAAGCGAGAGCTTGCAAGGCACGAGGAGCGTACGGAGGGCCTGAGCGCCCAGGAGACGTACAACCGCACGAAAGCCTACATCGACAACAATCCGAAGGTCTGGGAGCGCATCTGCCTCGACGCGACGCATGCTGTGATGCTCAACGAGCGGTTCAGCATCGCCAAGGAGTTCGAGGAACTGCGCGATTCAAAGTGGCTCGAGAAGCACGAGTCAGAGGACTACAAGTGCAACAACAGCTACCGGGCGTGCATGACGAGGTTCCTCGTCGTCCAGTTCCCAAGCCTCGTGACAGACGGGTTGGTGTCGATTCGCAAGTCAAAGATTGACAAGTTCTTCCCGGAATTGGAGGAGGTTTTGAATGCAGCCTAATTACAGCAAAATGACCGTTGCCGAGCTTAAGGCCGAATGCGATAGGCAGGGGCTCGAGTACACGGCGAAGGACAGGAAGGCCGACCTTGTCAGCATCCTCGAACGCTTCGCCGGTCCGATCGAAGTCGAGGCAGAGGTCATCGAGGATTCGCTCGAGCGCATTTCCTACAAGCCAGCCGTGATCGACGCCGCGTCGTATCTCGAAGCGAAGCGCGGTTGGCTCGAGAAGATGATGGCGCCGTACAAGGACATGGACGAGAAGGCCATCCTGGCGATGAACGTCGACGAGGCCAAGGATTGCCGCGCCGACCTGAACAAAATCATCAAGGAAGTCGACGACGAGCGAAAGGCCATCAAGAACGCGTACAACCAGCCGCTCGCCGCTTTCGAGCAGGCCGTCAAGGAGCTTCTTGAACCCGCGAAGGAAGACGTCGACAAGCTCAAGCAGTACATCGACAGCCAGGAAGACATCAAACGCGAGAACATCAAGCAGGGTTTGAGGGCTACGTACGAGGATTTCGCCCCTGCGCTCGTCCCGGTGGTTCCGTTCGAGCGGGTTCTTGAAATCAACCCGAAGTGGCTGAACCTCAGCTACGGCCCAGCGAAGGCCGCGAGGGAGTTGGAAGACGCTGTCGCGAAGATTGCCAAGGACTGGGAAGTCCTGAAACGGCAAGCACCGCTCATGAAGTTCTACGAGGAGTCGGAGGCAGTGTTCTTCCGCACATTCGACCTGAACGCAGCCATGGAACACAACGATATGCGCGAGGCAGAGCAGCAGCGCATCAACGCCATGAAATCCGATATCGCCGAGATTAAGGCAGCGAACGAGCCAGTCGTTCCACAGTTTGAGGAAGTCGAGCCGGAGCCTGATTCTTACTACCAGGTCGACATCACGCCGAATCCTGAAGCGCAGAACGGATACACGGCGAGCGTGAGCGTCGTCTCCGATGCGCAGCAATCGCGGCCGTGCATCGTGTTCGTCGACATGACGGACGCCGAGAAGGTTGAGCTCAAAACCTTCTTGGTGCAGCAGAACATCGGCGTCCGCGGCGAGCGTTACGTAATCGATTTCGAGCAGGAGGACCGCGAGAGCGTCTTGAAGCTCGTCCGTGAAATGCAAGGAGGCGGCGATGACTAGCGAATTGGCGAAGACCTATAAGGCGAGCGATGGCCAGGAGATTACGCTCACTCCTGCGTACGTCGCCCAGTTGGTGCTCGGCGGGAACGCCGACAATGTTCCTGATTCAGAGTACGCGAAAGTCATCATGACTTGCGCGGCGAGGGGTCTGAACCCGCTTGCCGGCGATGTTGCCGTGCAGCCCTGGTATGACAAGAACAAGGGCTACAACGTCCTGACCGTCGTTCCTACGAAGGACTACTTCCAGCGCAGGGCTGAGGCGCATCCGAGCTATCTGGGTAAGGAATACGGCGTGGTCGTGTTCAACGCCCAGGAGCACAAGCTTATGCACAAGCGCGGGACGGGCGTGTACCCGGAATTGGGCGAGCAGCTTCTCGGCGGGTGGTGCCGCGTGTTCGTCAAGGGGCACGAGCATCCTGAATACGCCGAGGTGAGCCTCGACGAATATGACCAGAACTATGCGCTGTGGAAGACCAAGACCGCGACGATGATCGCGAAGGTGGCGAAGTCCCAGGCTCTGCGCGAGGCGTTCCCCAACGAGTTCCAAGGGTTGTACGAGCCGGAGGAAATCGGGATTGTCCTCAACTCCGATGGGGAGCTTGTCGACGAAGACGACGAAGCCGTGGCAGTCAAGGAATCCGTGCGCATCCCGTTGTACGAGGGGCCGCAGGAGGTCTTGTACGAAACCCAGGCCGATCAGAGCTACGGGCCTGACGGATGGGGCGAAATGAATGAAGAAGAACGCGAAGCCTACGTCGAATCGGTGGCGGCTCGCGCAGATGGAATGGAGGCGTTTTAGATGAGCATCAACCGTGTCGTCATCAGCGGGAACCTAACCCGCGACCCGGAGCTTCGGCGTACGCAATCGGGCATGAGCGTCATGAGCTTGGGCATGGCCGTGAACGACCGTAGGAAGAATAACCAGACTGGCGAGTGGGAAGATTACACCAACTTCGTCGACTGCACGTTGTTCGGCAACCGCGCTGACAGCTTGGCTGGAATCCTGCAGAAGGGCATGAAAGTCGCCATCGAGGGCAAGCTCCGCTACAGCCAGTGGGAGCAGAACGGGCAGAAGCGAAGCAAGCTGGAAGTCGTGGTCGACGAGATCGACCTCATGACGCAGCGGAACGCGCAAAGCGGTTCTCAAGGCCAATACCAGACACGTCCAAACAACTACACCAACCAGCAGCAAAACGGGGCGTACAGGGCGCCACAGCAGCCCGGTTATGTCAACCAGCAGCGTGCGCCGGTAATCGACGCAGCCTCATCGGTGTACGACGACGACATTCCCTTCTAAGTCGGGGATTCGGATGTATAGAAACATCGTGACGGACTTCTGGACCGACTCCAAGGTGGAGAGGATGAGCAGCTTCGGAAAGTTGCTGATGCTGTACATCCTCACCGCCCCGCACGGCAATCTGTCAGGTTGCTTCGAGGTTACGTTCAGGCGCATCGAAATCGAGACGGGGCTCACTGCCCAGCAGGCAAAGAAGGCGATGAAGGAACTTTGCGCTGAGGGTATGTTGGCTTATCGCGTCGAGACGAGCGAGGTGCTGATTCGCAACTGGTGGAAGTACAACTGGAACAGCTCGCCTAAGACGGGGAAATCCCTTGCGAAGTGCATAGATTCCGTCAAAGACGATGGGTTCAAGTCCGAGCTAGTCGACAGGTATAACGCCATATTCAAAGACCCCTATCCATACCCTATCGATACCCCATCGATACACCATGGATACCATCCTATATCTGTATCTGTTACTGATACTGTATCTGATACTGAAGAATCAACCAGTAATACATCACAGGTTGAGACAAAGCGCCACCGCTATGGCGAATTCCTGAACGTGCTTCTCACCGACTCAGAGCTTGAAAAGCTCAAGGAGCGATTCCCCAACGACTGGGAGAGGCGCATCAACGACCTCAGCTACTACATCGGCAGCAAGGGCGACAAGTACAAGTCGCACTATCGGACGATTCTGAACTGGAACAGGAAGAACGAGGAGCCGAAGGAGGCGAAGCGTGACTCTTACTGGCAGAAATACGATTGATTCGCCGGTTGGCGAGATCCCGCACGTCGAGACGTGCCCTCATTGCGGCAGGGAGTTGAAGCGGACGAGCATCAACGTCATGGGCAAGACGTATGACGGGTTGCCGTGCTGGGGCTCTTGCGGATGCAACGAGTCTGAGCACGACGGCACGGCTACGACTCGAGCGGAGCGGCGTTACCGTCTCGCAGGCATCCCAGAGCGTTATCTGACCGTCAAAGCCGATTTGGAAGACTACTCCGAAAAGGTCCTTAGCGGGACATGGCTCTACATCCAGGGCAACAACGGGACGATGAAGTCCGGGTTCGCCGCGGCATTGGCTATGCGAATCCTCGACACGGAGAAGGACAAGGGCGTCCGGCATACCGCACGCTTCGAGAATTCCCGTGACGTGGTGAGCGAGTTGCAGGGCATATTCGACGGCAACAAGAGCGACGTTCTCGACAGACTGTACGGATGCGACGTGCTCATCCTCGACGACCTCGGCAAGGAACAGCCGACGGAGTTCGCCGTGTCGATGCTCTACGAAATCATCGACATGCGTTACCGCGATTGCAAGCCAATCGTCGTGACCACGAACTTCACGCGTGGAGAGCTGGCCGAGAGGCTGGCGAAGCGCGACAGGGCGACGGCCGAGGCCATCGTCTCCCGTCTTTGCGACGGCGTGGAAGTCGTCGACATGTACGGCGATGACAAGAGGATGGTGGCCTGATGATAGGCAAGCCGCAGGAAATCATCACCTGGCTGTTCTCGCAAGACCGCGAGAAGCTGTACGAGGTCAAGGAGCGGAAGAAGGGCCGTTCGCTCACCCAGAACGCATACTACTGGGTGCTGCTAAACCAGCTCGCCCGAAAGCTCGGCTACTCGGATACCGACGTGCATGGGTACATGCTCAGGGAATATGGCGTGTGCGAGGTGTTCAGCGTGCGATCCGATGTCCCGATCGAGGGCTACTTCCGGTACTACGACGTAATCGGAACGGGCTACGTGAACGGCAAGGAGTTCAAGCACGTCAAAGTCTACAAGGGCAGCTCTGAAATGGACTCTGCCGAGTTCTCGCACCTGCTCGACGGCATGCGCCAGGAGTGCGAAGCGCAGGGATTGCCGGTCATGACGCCGGAGGAGATAGCCCGCATGAAGTTCGTGGAGGCCGCAGCATGAGGCAGCTCGAGGGACAGATGGCCTTGGCGCTGTTCGCAGAGCGCATGCCGTTCAACTGCCCAGATGAGGCGAAGGTCGCCGACATCGGCGGCGGCAAGTCGTTCTGCACGCCATGGAACTGCTGGACGAATTGCCGCGAAGTCGGCCATTGCGTGTACGAGAGGTGGGTTGCATGAGCGCAACCGCGTACAGCATGTTCAGGCAGAAGCTGTTCGACAAGCCGAGCGTCGTCGACACGGAGCATTGCGTCATCTGCGGCAGGTGGGCGCACGACGCGCATCACGTCATCCAAAAGGGCATGGGCGGGGTCAGCCGCGAGACTGACAAGCGCATCCCGAAGGTGAAGCTGTGCGGATCGGGGAATCTCGATGGGTGCCACGGCATGCTGCACAAAGGCCTGCTGCACATCTACTGGGAGAAGTCGATGGGCGGCTGGGTTTTCTACTGGACCCCGAAGCCCATGAACGACCAGAAGTGCTGGGAAATGTTCTCGAAAGACTACCTGCCCATGCCAGGGTGGGTGAACCAACAGCGGCCGGTTTTGGTCTTTGGCCGTGGAAAGGCGGAGTTGTGAGGATTCTCACTCAAAGGCTGCGCAAGGCGATGTCCGAGCGCGGCATCGAAAGGAGCGAGTTGGCAAACGGAACGGGATTTTCGCTCACAGCAGTCAACTCGTGGTATTCGGGCGACAGGACGCCCAACGCGGAGAGCATCCGCGAAATCTGCAAGGTCGTCGGCGTCAGCGCAGATTACCTGCTGGGACTCAAGGAGACAATGATATGAAACGCAACATAACCGAAGCAATCATAGCCGCCGCACTGTGCGGAATCGTCGTCACCGGCTGCACGCCGGCAATCGCGGAGCAGACCGACCGCGACGCTTTCAGGGATGTGAGCGATACCATCAGCTCGCAGCAAATCGAAGCCAGGGAAGCCGCAAAGCGCGAGTTCGCCATGAAGCGGTGGAACGAGGCCCAGGAAGCCGCGAGAGCAGCCCAGGAAGCCGCAGAAGCGGCGGCAGCAGTAGAAGCGGCTATGAAATACCAAGAAGAGTATTACGAGCCGTACAGTGGCTCTTACACGGGCTACCGTGGCAACCCTGACGGGCTGAACAACTACGACGGAACATACGAGCACGATGGACGCGTCGAGACGTTCTACAGCGGCGACAACGCAATCTACCGCGACCAGCTCTGGGTGGATGACGACGGGTTCTACCGCACCGAAGAAGGCTATTACGCAGTTGCGGCGTCTGACAAGGCGCCGGGAGATACGTTCGAGGGAAGCCAGGGCACATGCTATGTCATCGACGGAGGCAACGAGCCCGGCAACACCGACTACTGCGTGAGCGGGTGGTACTGATGCCCGTCCAGTCGGATATCAGCAACCTGTCCCGATTAGAGCTGATTGAGCTGCATAGGGCAATCGGCCAGCTGAACCAGCCGAGGGATATCTTCAGCGGCCGCGGCACTCATGTCGGGTGTGGTGAATGCTGCTCGAGGATATTGCCGATGACCGAGCAAGAGGCGAACGTTTTAAGGAAAGCGGTTGCCGATAGGAGCATCCAGCTGAGGCCCGAAATGGCCGAGATCGACTTCACGTGCCCACTGCTCAGTGATGACAAGACGTGCATGGTTTACGACGTGCGACCGTTCATCTGCAGGACGTACAGCTGCACTGTGCATGCAGCCGGCGGCATGCCCGTAAAGCACCCGTTCCATCACAAGGTCGAGTTCGTGGACATGAGGGAGGTGCTGGCATGAGCGAGCTTCGATATGCGAGGGATTGCTTCGCCGATTGCCAGACCGCGATTGAGGAGCTTTGCATCGGATGTCCTGACGAGAACGGCTGGGCTCTACTTGATAACGCGAAAGACCCGTGCTGCCAGCACATGGTCGATGACGTTACAGAGTGCGATAACCCCATCGTCATGGAGTTCCAGGGTAAGCCGTTTTGCGCGGTTCGATACGAGAAGCATGTCAAGGCCGAGCTGGAACTATACGAGAAACGAATGAGAGGTGATTGGACGTAATGGATGAATCGGTAATCAAGGAGATAGGCAACCAGCTCGGTATGGGAGTCGAGCAGACAGGCGAGTTTATACAGGAGTATTTGCCGCAGTACGCAGCGATGCAGGTCGCGCTTGATATCACGTACATAGTGATGGCAGGCATCATATTCGCCATCGCGCTGGCGGTATACCTCTTGCTGTTAAGGCATTGCATGAAACTCGAGAAGGATAGATATACCCATTGGAGAACCTTTGACACCTGGAGTGATAGGGCTTGGGTAGTTGGCATAATCGCCAGGTTCTTCGCCTTAGTGCTGCTGGTACTGGTCGTTTTCATTGTTCCGGAAATCATCGCTTGGTCGCAGTTCCCGGAGGCAAAGCTGATTGACATGGCTATACAGGCGGTGAGCTGATGAGCACAACCGGTAAGCTCCGCGCACTGCTCGACGAGCGAGGTATGGAGTACCAGATGAGCAGCGGCATAAACAAAGGCGCGATGGAACCGTACGAACGCTATGTAATTATCGGTGATGACGGCTTTACGAAAGCAATTATCGAGACTTCAGCAAACGCCAAAGCCGCACTGATCACGCTCCGCTGCACTCCCGAGCAGGCCGTAGCAGCCACGCTGGGAAGGCCCAAGGCTAAGGCGCACCCGTACGGATACGAGCCAGACACGGGCGCCTACGACGCGACGCGCTGCGAGTGCGGGTGCATCAACGACATAAGCGCCACGTTCTGCAACGACTGCGGTGGCGAGATCGAGATCGACGAATCCGCTGAGAAGGAAATCTACAAGCAATGCAGGAACACCGTGTTCGCCACTAAGCACGATGACGGCACGCTCGAGTTCGGCGAGAAGCTGTACATAGCCGCCACGCTGGGGAGCGGGACGTGCCAGAACGTCGCAAAGCAGCCGGATGACGTTGCGTTCTGGCCTATACCGCACTTCACGTGCTCCGAATGCGGCAAGGCGTATGCCATGACCGACTACGCCTACTTTTGCCCGAACTGCGGGAAGAAGGTGCAGCAATGAATCGAAGTGAGATTACCGTCATGCTCTCTTGTGAGCTAGAGCGGCAGATTCTTAGCAAGTTTCCATTGTGGGCATCTGAGGTGAAACTCAATAGCGGAGAGGTTTTCGGCGGATTTCAACTGACCGGCCGTGTCGATTACATGGCATTCGAGCCATTGAACATGTCGAAGTCGCTCCGATCGATCGAGGCCGGAACCATTCACGTCTTCGAGGTGAAGAGCTGTATGGCCGACCTCAAGAGCGGTCACGGAATGAACCGGGTTGGCGACGTAAACTGGTTGGTTTGCACGAAGAAGCTGTGGACTGAAATCATCGAGAAGAATATCGATGTGAGTGGGTGGAAACCGCTTATTTTTGGATGGGTGGATGACAGCTCATTTAATCCTAAGCAGCCGAAATACGAGCCGTATGAGATAACTGGCCGCAAACTGCCAGTGTCGCAGGCCTTGTGGATGATGCTCACAGCGTCCGGAAAGACGGCGCTTCGGGGCGAGGCAAAGCGTGCTGATCATAACCAAATGGTGCGAGACGCTTGGCAGGATACCTACACCAAGTCGTTTACGCTCGGACGCTCAGCTTTGGGAGGTGTGCAATGAGCTTCGGCGAAAGCAACCTCAGAGAGCGCCTTGATGAGCTTCAGAGAGCCTATGACATCTTGCAGAAGCATTTCGACAAGACTTGCGAACGCTGGATGGCACGTGGAGTTGAGATAGCTCGTCAGCGAAAGCGCATCAAAGAGCTTGAGCACAAGGTTGAAACACGCGACGAGTCTATTCGCAACCTTATCGGCATCATGGATAAGCGCCAGGGACGTATCAAGAGCCTTGAATCACTCGTGCGCGACATGGCCGAGTTCATCTTCCTTCCAGGCGGTTGCAAGGGGTGTCCGTACTATGCGAGTACCTGCAAAGACGCGCCCGGTTGCGTGTTCAAAGATGAGACGTTCAAGCGTATGGAAGAGCTTGGAATTGAGGTGTCAGATGGCGATTAGGAAAGGCACGTCGTTCACGGACGTTCCACAACGCGAGAAAACACCGTCGGCCAGAATTTTCGAGCTGGAGCTCGACTTGGAATTGGCGAGCAACGAGATGGCAGAACTGGCATCCATCGCGCGGGATCTGTTCCGGTTCGTCCACTACGGCCCGTGCAGGGCGGCATGCGACCACTACAGCGAGGAGCGGTGCGGATGCTCGCTCGATGACGCCGACTGCTGGTACGAGGAGCGCCTGAAATCGCTCGGAATCGAGGTGGGCAGATGAGTGACTGCAGGATACCGCCACGCACGTATCGCTGGGGCGAGGTCGAATGGCACGAGCCAGTAAATCCGCCGATCCGAGAGCAAGGCTACGACACGCTGCACATGCGCATCGACTTCAAAGGAGAAGAGCAACCCTGGATGTACCCGCTTGCGCTTAACGGTCGCGAGATCGAGAAGGTGACCATCGGTGGCAAAGAGTACCAGCCGGTTAGGGAGTGCGAGGTCGTGAATGAGAAGCGCACCTTGCGCTCGATGATGCACGGTGAACATGAGGTCGTCGACGAGAAGTGCTCCGAGTGCGGCGGCTACATGGAGACAGGATGCGGAGTGATACGGAACTGCTGCCCGACATGCGGGGCGCGAGTGAAGGGAAGCGAATCATGACGAGTGCGAAGGCAATCGGCCTGATTGGGAATGTTTGCCTGCGCATCTTCGGCCTATGCATCCTTATCGCTGAGAATCAGATACCAAAAGGGAAGAGGATGGCGCACAGGTATATCAGGGCGCAGAGGGCAATATTCAAGGAGATTCAAGATGATATAGAGCTCGAGGCAATGCTCGAGGAGCTTTACGAGGAGGAATCATGAACGAATGCGAGAAAGTAGTGCTCGCCAACATGGTTGAGCTGAATGAGGCGAGACGCCTTATCGCCGTGGATAACCATGCCGAACGCGAATACGTGGACAAGATACTGCTACTGCTCAACTGCATCTGTGATTGGCGGTATCCGAAGACAACCGCAATTGAGGACGGTTGCGGGAAGTTGGTGAGCGCAAATGAAGCCTAGTGAGTTCTGGAACGGTGTTGGCGTTGAACGTGAGTTTGAGGAATCTAGCCTGCAGTGTTGCACCAGGGCGGTTCAGATGGGCCATCGCTGCGGTTACGTGGCTATCCCTCATGACCATCCTGCTTTCGGAAAGAGCTGGGATGAGATTTACGACGTGATTCCCGACCTCGACGTGGATGGTGGTGTGACGTTCGCGTGCCTAAATGGCGATACATGGGTTCTTGGCTGGGATGCGGCGCATTCATGGCATCTGCCCGACGTGTCGATCATGAGCGACGAATGCAGGCGCATTCATGAACAGTACGGGAGCTTTAGAGAGCCGTTTGCGGTCATGATTGACGCTGACATGGCGGAGGCTGAGACTCGCAGGTTTGCGCAGCAGTTGGCTGAGGGGCTGGTGAACGAGCAATGAGTGGTGCAATGCAGTGCGATCGATGCGGGAAATATTACACACCGTCAAGTAACACACGTTCCTTAGTGGAGAGCTACCCGAACAGCATCAGAAAAACCATGCGTGGCGGGGATATCTGCAAGGAATGCACCGAGAAGTTCGCGAAGTGGTGGGATAAGCCGAAGAGAAAGCAGGTGAAAGGCAATGAGTAAGGTGACGCATGCGCTTGCGCTCACATCAGGGTGCGCGATCGGCTATATGGCCATGGCGGTTGTGTACGCCGCCTTCTTTTGGCGTACATGCAGCAATGTCCACGAGGGTGACGGTTTCTATTGCTCGAACTGCGGGAGCCACACTGACTACAAGCCGAAGGTCCCGTTCAGGTTCTGTCCGATGTGCGGCGCTTTCGTGTCGCGAAAGGAGCGGATGTGATTATGGAAGACGCACGAAAGCAGCTGTCCGAGCTGGTTCTCGACAAGCTGGCGTCAAGCTTGCTCTCAGAGTCCCAGGGCGGACATAAGGACATGCGCAAAGCGCGGCGGAAAATCAAAGGTGTCCACTCGAAGCGCAAGGGACGAAGTCTCGGAGGGGCAAGGGTGAAGCGATGAATCACAGTGGCGATATCGACGGCGTGCCTTATGTGGCGATAGGCAATGACGACCCAAGGGCAAAGGAGCTCATCGTTCACTCGAAGTGTCCCGAATGCGGGAATCAGCACTACTACAACTTTTGGGCCATGTTCAACGGCGAGTGGATAACGTGCGAGCATTGCGGCCATAAGAGCAGGGCTGAGAACCGCAGGAGATGGGTCGACGGCAAATGGTACGAGTTCGACTACGACAAGGACGCTTGGGTGGAGGTCGAAGATGAAGATGCTTAAGCAAGCAGACATGTGCCTGCTCCAAATGGAGCAGCTGCATGAGAGCGTGTCTGAGTATGCGCCAGTTGCTGACCACATGTTCGTTGCGGGCTATTACACCCAGAAGAACGCCCAGGCGAACCGAACCGCGATCAAGAGACAGATAACGAGCCTACGGCAATCGCTGTTGGCCTTGGAGAAGGAGATTTACAAATGCAGATTAATGTGAAGCTGATGAACGGCGCACCGTTGCCGAAGCATGCGAAGCCGGGAGACGCCGGCATGGACTTGACGAGCCGTGAGGATGTAAGCCTCGAACCGGGCGAGACGAAGATGGTGGGCACCGGCGTATGCGTCGAGATTCCCGAAGGTTTCGTAGGGCTGGTGTTTCCGAGATCAGGACTCGGCTCGAAGGGCGTCAACCTGAGCAACTGCGTCGGGGTAATCGACTCAGGCTATCGCGGCGAAATCAAGGCTCCGCTGCACAACAATCACCCGACGCATGCGTGGTTCGAGGATGAAGAGCATTGGCTAAAGAGGTTCTTGCCGAATTCTGGCGGCGCGATGCAAGTCTCCCGCGGTGACAGAGTCTGCCAGCTCGTCGTCGTCCCGTTCGAGACGTGCGAATGCATCGAGGTTGGCGAGCTTTCCGAATCGTCGAGAGGCGAGTCGGGGTTCGGCTCGAGCGGCAGCAACTAACCGTCGGCCGAGGTATACGATGAATGAGCAGCTTCGGTCATGCGGCAAACCATCACATGAGAAGTTCGTCATGGGATGCCGCTGCTTCATGTGCCGCGCCGCAGAAGCCGACTACAAGCGATCGTGGGAGCCGCACGACAAGAGCATGGTCGGCGAGGAGCGCACGAAAGAAGCCAGGAATAAGGTGAATGGCTGGCTCGATCAGGGCGCGACGATTCACGAGATTTCAAGGGCGACCGGAATCACGCGGAACGCAATCAAGCTATTGATAACAGGAAAGCACCACGCGGCGCGTATCGACGAGAAGAGCGGGAAGTACCTGCCTTCAAGGCGAATGAGCCGTGAGAACTACCGGCGAATCATGGAATGCAAGCGCCCTGTCGCGCCGAAGGCCAGGAACCGTGTTGATGCGTCATCTGTGAACGCAGCACTCAAATGGCTTGACGAGCACGGCGTCACGCGAGCAGAGGTGGCGAGGATGAGCGGATTGCCCCAGCGGACCGTCTACTCGATGGGCGACAGGAGCACTTGCGAGTACAAGACGCTCGTAAGCATCGTGTCCGTCGCCAACGAGCTGAAAGAGAAGGCGCGTGAATTCTCGTGTGACAGTTAGGGGACAATAGTCACACGCCTTGCCACGAGGCGTCTCCTAGCAAGAGCCATCGGGTACACTCTCTCCCCGATGGCTCGTTATTTTCCCAGCTCAAAGCGCATATTTTGTTCACAATCACTTGCTGTAAATGCTAACTAATGTTAGAATTAGATTATCGGACAAAGGAAAGGAGCAGTGCTGCAACCACCTACAGTCCGAGAAGTTATCCGAAGGCTTGAGCGAGAGGGTTTCGTGAAGGTCCGACAAGAAGGAAGTCACCGCAGGTACGTGAAGGGAGGGAGAAAGGTGACGGTCGCAGGAAAGGAGAGCGACCATCTGGATTGGAAGACCTGGGAATCAATCAAGCGACAGGCCGGGTGGTAACAGACCGAGGGCAGGGGAGAAATCCCCTGCCCGACCATGGCGATTCTACCATACGAGGAGGTGCCCCGTGTACGTGTACGAGGCGACTATCGAGAAACACGACGACGGCGACGGCCGCGGTCCCTATTACTTCCTGCAGGCTACGCAGTTTGCAGAATGCTACGCGTCGGGCAGCACGGTAGCCGAAGCAACCGAGGGATGCGCAACTGCGCTGAAGCTCGCAATCGCCGACATGATCGAGAGCGGAGAGGTTTTGCCGAAGCCGGTGTTCTCCGATCCGCCGCAGGTCGTATTGTGCGTTGAAGTGTCGGATGACTATATCGCGGCGAGCAAGTGCGTGACCATTTCCGAGGCGGCAAAAGAGCTCGGTGTTTCCCACGGGCGCGTCTGTCAGATGCTCAACGAGGGAAGCCTGGAAGCGTACATGCACGGCGGCAGGCGCATGGTGACAATCGCAAGCATCAACAAGCGGAAGAAAACAAATCCGGGCGCCGGTCGTCCGAGGAAGAAGGAGTGATGATTTACACGAGCTACTGGGGGCGGGTGAAAGCCCTGGAGAAGTTCGGCATCGAGCCAGTGGCGATTTCCAGGGGAAGGCCGAAGGGCTGGTTCGGCAGAAGCATCGAATCGCTGTGCCCTAGCTGGCAGATGCTCCGATTGCCCGTCGACGAGTTCTACAGGCGATATGACGAGCAGCTTGCGAGGACCGATCCGGCCGAGGTCGTGAGAGAGCTGGGCGATGAAGATGTAGCATTGCTCTGCTGGGAGAAGGAGATTGGCGAGTGCCATCGCCACAGGGTCGTCGATTGGCTCAGGGCGGCGGGGTACGTCGTCGAGGAGTTCAATCCGGCGAAGGTGAAAGAGGAGCGAGACAACGGCGGCACGATGCCGCTGTTTTAGTTTGCGCAGGTCACGTCCATAAAACGTACGCATCAACCTTGCCAGTAAATCTAACATATGTTAGAATAAGATTATCAGGTAAGGAAGACCTGAAGGAGCCGCCAGAGGGGCGGCTCCTCTCATTAGAGCGTGCGGGAAGGTGCGAACGATGAAGGCAATCAACCTGGTAGAGGGAAAGCGGTACGAGACGATTTGGCACACGGTCGAGACGTATCTCGGCAAGCGCCACATGAGCTGTTACTACGAGGAGCTTGACGAGCGCAGGGATAGCGACAAGTACGTGTTCAGCGAGGTCGCCGACGAGAACTGGGCGTGTTACCTCAGCGAGAGCGACGTCGAACGCTTCATCGTCGGCCCGTGTGCGAAGAAGACCATCCGAGAGCTGACCGACCAGGTTATCAGGGACTTTCCCGGAACCAGGTGGGATGTGCGCCGCATCAACGTCACCGGGCGCCCTGTTCAGGCCAAGGACCACCTCGCAGTGTTCGAGGAGAACACGTTCGAGGTCGTGAACTACCGAATCAACGACACCAGCAAATCCGGTTGTGACGCCGAGCTGATAATCGAGTATTAGGAGGGCAGCAATGGACAGCATCAGGGAATACGAGCAGGCCATGACCGAGTTTCGGTTCAAGATGCACCAGTTGGGCATCGCCGGCATCAAGGAAGCCATCATGCGCACCTGGGACGAGCCAGAGGGCTGCGTTGTGCGCGAGATCGGATTCGACATCATCGAGGAGCTGCGCGGCGAGGAGTACGCCGATGCGCTCTATGAAGAGCTGTGGGAGGAAATGCGCTGGCGCAAGGCGCGAGTCGCGTAAAAGACCAGGTCAGGTACATAAAACGTCCGCATCCTGATTGACTGTAAACCTAACATATGTTAGAATAAGATTATCAGGAAATGGAAGCCTGAAAGCCAAGGAACAAGGAGAGAGAAATGAGCAACAAGAAGCAGCGGATGGCATGGAACCTGACGAAGCTTGCCGACCTGGCCGGCATAACGCGCTCCGGCGAGAACTACGAGACGTTCATCGCCCTGTACGAAATCGCGCACGACAACGGGCTGGCCTGCATCGAGCTGAGCAGATTCGACCTTGACGGCGGTCTGGTGTTCGTTCCCGACAACGAGTGGCGTCAGGCTTGGGAAGAGAAGAAGAGCCGCGAGAAGCTGGGTTTCCTCGATCCGGAGTGGCCGCAGGTTCATCTTGCACGCAAGTACCGCAACGACGCGATGAAGCACGAGTTTTAGGAGGTGAAGGGAATGGAGAAGCAAGTCGTCGCCCGCATTCCGGTTTGGAGCCAGGGAGAGGACACGCTCATTCAATGCGTCGTGTTCAACCCGTGGGGCGAGGAGATTGAGACGATTATGGTCAGTGCCTCAGAGGCAGACCAGGACCTGATGGAAGCCGTCGAGAATTTCGTCTCTGGTCAGGGCTCGGAGTACGCCGGTGGTGTCAAGGAGCTGCTGTACATCGACGAGGGCTCCGAAGTCGCCTGCTACGGCTACGTCGACAACGCCGGCTACCAAGTCGAGTTCTGGGACTGTGACGAGCAGACGTGGTCTGAATACCTGGAAGAAGAGGGATAGGGCGGGGAGAAGCCGCCCTATCACCAAGGAACTAGGCGAGAGCACCTAGCGAGAGGATTATAGCATGAAAGCGTGTTACCCGTACGTGAAGGCCTGGGTCGGCAACCTTGGCAAGTACAACGAGGGCGACCTCGTCGGGGAGTGGGTCGAGTTCCCCATCGACGATGACGACCGGGAAGACGTCTTGCAGCGCATCGGCATCGGCGACCCGGTCGACCAGGATGATCCGAGCTTCGGGATTTACGAGGAGTATTTCTTTCCCGACTACGACAGCGAACTGCCGTTGTTCGAGGAATTCAGCGAATATGCGTCCTACGAGGAGCTGAACGAGATTGCCGAGGCGGTCGAAGACGTTGAGGATTTCGACATCCTCATTGCGATTATCGGCAACGAGACGAGCTTGTCGGCGGCAATCCAGACGTACAAGTCCGGCGATTGGCGCGACTATCCAGGCTGCGAGGACATGTCCGACGTCGCGATGCGGTGCTGCGAGGACGACCCCGCGTTCACCGAGGCGGAGGACTTCATGCGGCGTCATTTCGATTTCGAAAGCTACGGTCAGGAGCTTGAGTCGTGCGGGACGTTCCTCCCCTACGACGGCGGCTACGTCGAGCTTTGGTAGGGGGTTGGGCATGAATCAGATGATCGAAGAACGTATCACGACGCTGCAGTCGATGGACCACGTCATCATGATGATGCAGCACGAAATGGCTTACGAGACGTGGATTCTCAGGGTTCCCGACGAAGCCGATTACGACGATTTTCTCGACATAGCGAGTGATGACCTCTCGTGGCATCTCGCGCAGAGGGCGTTCACAGCAATCATCCGCGATTACGGAAAGCATGGGTGGTAGGCATGATTCAGGAAGTCGTCGACAAGTTCATGGCGGGTAAGCAGGACGGGGTCTGCCCCGAATGCGGAAAGTTCGCCGAGGCCGTTGATTCCGACGAGGGACCGGGCGGTAGCCATTGGTTCGAGCGGTATTGGCGGTGCGAAGAGTGCGGCGAGGAGTTCACCGAGAAATTCCAGATGGTTCCGACGAGCATTTCGATGGGATGGAGGTAAGCATGAAGAAGTACAGGGTCGTGGTCGACTATGTCACGACAGTCGACGTGATAGTCGACGCTCGTGATGAGGAGTCGGCTGAGAACAAGGTCGTGCGCTACATCGAGACGGTCAGGGGCGCTGAGAACGCCGTGGACAACATGGCCTATAACCCAGAGGGGCTTGAGGTTGTGTTCGTTGAGGAGGACAGCGGCCGTCGAGATAGCGCGTACATCGAGATTTAGGAGCGAGCATGAACGTGACGGTTGTTTTTGATGCGGTTGCGGCTTACGACATCGACATCCCAGACGAGGCGAGCCGCGACGAAATCTACGAGTCTGCGTATGCGTGGCTCGACGAGAACCTGGCTTTGGTTCAGGGCGACATCAACGATTCCGAGATAGCGATTAAGGCGGTGTACTGATGAGTCGGGAAAAGGTTGTCATCACGGTAGAGGAGACTCGCACCAAGGAAGTCGAGGTCGAGGCCGGTGACTACTACGAGGCGTTCGAGATGGTTGAGGAGCTGTACAAGAACGGAGCCATCGACATGCATGCCGGCTCATGGGTTACAGCCAGCCTTGGAGACGAAAAGCACGACTTTTCAGAGATAGCGCAATGGGGGTGCTGAAATGAGCTACCAGGATTTGAGGAAGAAGTACGAAATCAACAGCGAGGAAGACAAGGTGTTCAGGGCCATCCTGCGCAAGCGTGCGTTCGATGACCTCGATGCCGAAATCGAAGCCTACGTGCTGAACGAAAAGGCCGAGTGGAACGACGGCAAGAAGCTCGAGCCAACCGACGAGGAAGTCGAGTTGATTCTCGACGATTACCTCGATCGGCGATACTCAGACTACGCCGTGCAAGACGAAATGGAGGACATGCGCGACGCAATCCAGTCGGTGACAGGCCTTGTGTGTTAGGCGCAGGTATGTCGTCACTGAGCTTCGAGCCGTCCGCAACAGGGCGGCTCTTTTTGTGACGCGCCACCGATAATTCCGCAAGTCATCAATTCTAAGGAGGAGAGAGTCGTGTTCGAGAAGGTCAATCCATCGCATCCTGACAAGCTGGCAGACCGTGTGGCAGGCGCATTGGTCGATTTGGCATACAGGCAATCATCCACACCTAAAATCGCCGTCGAGGTGCTTTTGGGACATGGCGTTTGCCATATCATCGCCGAGACTTCCGTGCTGCTTGACAGAGGCGACGTCGGAAGGGCTGTTCACCGCATCGCCGGTGACTTGATGGTCAACTATTCCGAAGTGCCGCAGGACGTCCACCTCGCAGGCAACCAGGCCGACGCGATCCGTTGCGGCGACAACGGCATCTTCAAGGGAATGCCGGTTACCCAGGAGCAATCGCAGCTGTCCCATCTGGCGAGGGATATCTACGCAGAGTACCCGCACGACGGCAAGTACATCATTGACATGCCGCGAAACCATGTGGTCATCTGCCAATCCAACGCCGATGAGGACGCCTTGCGTGCGAAGTACCCGACGGCGATAGTGAACCCTCTCGGCCATTGGACGGGCGGATCGGATGTCGACGCCGGCGCCACGAACCGAAAGCTCGGCTCAGACATGGCAGACAGCGTGACTGGCGGCGGACTCCATGGCAAGGACCTGAGCAAGGCCGACGTATCAGTGAACATCTACGCTTGGCTCAAGGCTCAGGAGACTGGCGAGCCAGTCGAGCTGTGCTGCGCCATCGGCGACGAGGAGATTGACGGCAAGCCGTATTCCGAGATTGTCGAAATAGCCAGGGAATACATCGTCGAGCACGGCGGATTCGAGAGGTTCGCCGAATGGGGCTTGGTGTGATTTTGTGACACCGGTCCGATAATGGTTCCAGCGCAGCCGATGTGCTGCCTGCTCATATCCGCGGATAGCTCAGGATGGAGCGCACCGCACGGGGCGGTGAGGCCGCTTGGTGAAAGTCCAGGCTCTGCGGACCATCTAGCTCAGAAGGAGTCGCTTGTGGCGTTTGCTCAGAGTCCTGGGGCGCTGTTCATAGGCGCACTCAAACCCGATGACAAGGCGTTCGTCGCCTCATTGCTCGAAGCAGCCAAGAAAGCCGGTTACACGAAGGCCGTCGAGCCCTGCAGCGGCCAGCTCGCAATGTCCTGCATGGCAGCGGATGCCGGCTACACCGACCTCGAGGCATCCGATATCACGATATTCTCGGGGGTTCTCGGCCGATACGTCGAAGGCCGTAGCATCGACGACATGGGAATCGCGTACAGGGAAACCGGAGAGGCGCCTGAGAGCGCGATAGAGGTCATGTGCGAGATAAAGCGCAGGGAGCTTGTCAACTCGGCTGGAAGCGTCTACGGGCGCGAGATGCTGCGCGATTTCGACGAGAGATACGACGAGATAGCCGCCTCGATCAGAGCCGAAATGGACTCGCTCAGGGAGCGCATTCCGAGCCTGCGGTACTTCGACATGGACATGTTCGACCACATCGAGCGTGTCAAGGACGACCCGCATGCAATCGTTCTGTGCATGTGTCCGACGTACAGCGGTGGCTACGAGAGGTTCTACAAGGCGATTAGCGACAGCGTCGTGTGGAACGAGCCGAGTTACGGCACGTTCGAGCCGCCAGCAGGCTATCAGAAGCTCTTAGACGCCACGAGAGACGCGAAATGCCTGTTCCTCATGTACGAGGAAGTGGAAGCCGGGAAATGCGTCGGAGAACCGTCCTACGGGCGCCATGGCGGCAGGGCTGGTATCAACATGTACCTCGTGTCGAACCGTCCGGGCGAAGTCGAGGAGCTGTTGGGCCGCGAGTGCTCACGTACGGACGCGCAGCGCATGGAGGCTTCAAAATACCCCCTCATGCCCTACGGCCACGCCGTAACGAAGGCCTCGTCGATCGAAGTCGTCAAGGTGTCTCCGGAGAACGTCAGGTACTACCGAAAGCTGCTGACCCACAACTTCACGCCATCCCAAGCTGGTTCGGGCTACGGGCTTGTCATCGACGGCTACCTCGCCGGGATATTCGGATATAACCGAATCGCAACCGATCTGGGCAAGGGCCAGGAAGCCGCCTACATCGGTTTCGGCATGTGCACGAGAGCGAGCTGTCGCATCAACAGGCTGCTCTACGCCGTCGCATGCCAGAAACGCTCAATCCGCATGGAGTTCGACGACCTGAAGCTGTCCGCGATCCGAGTCGTCCGCACGGCGATGATTACGAAGTACCCCGAATCGAAGGAAATGCGCGGCCTGATGAAGCTGACCGCGAAAGAGGAAGACGGCCGCATGGGCTGGAAGCTGTCATATGAGTGCGCCATGCAGGACAAGACCTACGCTCAATGCCTGCATGAGTTCGTCGACAAGGAGGAGAAATGGCTGAAAGCCAGGAACAAGTCCGCATAGTCGCAGAGCTCGAAGACGGAATATGCCTCGCTCAAGTGCCGCTCTCGATGCTGAGGGAGCAAGACCTCAACGCCAGGGTGATGGATGACGCCAAGTTCGCCCAACTCGTAGCGAACATCGGGAAGCGCGGTACGCTCGAGCAGCTGCCTTATTGCGTCGAAACCGACAGGGGCGTCGAAATCGTCAGCGGCCACCACAGGACGCGTGCCGCCCGTGAAGCGGGTTTGGAGCACGTCTACACCCTGCTCGACCGATCGAAGCTGTCACGCAGCGCCATAGCCGCCAAGCAGCTCGCCCACAACGCCATCGAGGGAGTCGACGACGAGGACACGCTTAGGAAGATAGCGGCAATCGTCACGGACGTCGACGACATGCTCGAGACGGCATTGGGAGACGAGTTTTTCGAGAAGGCTTACCGAGAGGCGCAGGCCATGCCGATTCCGAAGGTCGATTTCAATTGGAAGAACGTGACGTTCACGTTCCTGCCGCATCAGCTCGCGGATTTGGAAGAGTACGTGAAGTCGACGCCGGCATCCGACTGGGTTGGCGCCTGCCCCGTAGAGCAGTTCGACGAGACGGTCGAGGCCATCCAGCGCGTGCAGAAGTTCGAGGACATCAAGAACGTCGGCATGGCCGTGCACGCCATGGTGGCGAAGGCGCTCGAAAGCTACCCGGATGATGATGGGGAATACGTGTCGATAGCGTCCGTTTTCGGACGTGGCGCAATCCGCAAGGAAACGGCCGACAAACTAAAAGCCCTGGTCAAACAGCATAAAGAGGATGGTGTCATCGAGGATGCGTGGGAGCTGTTCGACCTGCTGGCCGATAGGTAGGGCGTTCTATGGCAGGTAGGAAGTCGAAATACAATCCCGATTACCACATCCCGTGGGTGCGCGGCCTCGCCATGCGCGGCTGCACCGTCGAGGAAATTGCGAAGGAAATCGGGGTCGCCAAGTCGACGCTGTGCCTATGGGTCAAGAAAGACCCGGCATTATCGGACGCCCTAAATGAGGCTCGCGATTACGCCGACATCAAGGTCGAGCACAGCCTGTACGAACGGGCTTTGGGCGTCACGGTCACCGAGCGAAAGACCATCATCACGACCGACGCAAACGGCGTGAGCGCCCCGCAGAGAATCGAAGTGACCGAGAAGAGCTATCCGGCAGATACCACGGCCTGCATATTCTGGCTCAAGAACCGACAGTCTGACAGGTGGCGCGACAAGCGCGAGATAGACTTGAGCGACGAAATCGAGAAGGTTAGCGATTTCTGCGTGTCCGTGAGACGAACTGCCGAAAAGGCAGTGGAAGATGTCGCGTAACGTCGAGTACACCGAGAAGCAGCTCGATTACGCGCTGAACGCGAACCGCAGGTGGAACTTCGCCGTCGGCGCGGTCCGATCCGGCAAGTCGCACCTCGCCGTGACCCACACGATACCCGACAGGGTTCTCGCACGGAGGGGCAAGAAGGGCATCAACCTGATTCTCGGAGCAACCCGCGAGAACATAGAGCGAAACGTGCTGACGCCGATGAGGGACTTCTACGGTGAGAGGCTTGTCGGCGAGATACGCCAGTCGACGGGTATAGCGATACTGTTCGGCGAGAAGGTGTACTGCATCGGCGCCGAGAGCCGCGACACGGCGAACAAGCTCCGCGGCTCCGAGGTGAAGTTCTGCTACTGCGACGAGATTACCGACATCCACAAGGACGTGTTCGACCTGTTGAAGTCGCGCCTGTCCCTGCCGTACTCGGAATGCCACGCTGCGTGCAACCCGTCGAGCCCGAAGCATTTCATCAAGCAGTTCATCGACTCTGCGCAGACGCAGGGACTCGACCTGTTCTACCAGCATTACACGATTTGGGACAATCCGTTCCTCGACCCGATGTACGTCAAGTCGCTCGAAATGGAGTACCAGGGCACCGTTTACTACGCCCGGTACATCAAGGGGCTGTGGACTCAGGCCGAGGGCTTGGTGTGGCCGAACCACGAGCAGGCGCTCGAAGACCCGTGGGAGCCGCCTGAGTATTTCGAGCCGAAGTTCTGCGTCTCGTGCGACTACGGCACTCAAAACCCGTTTGCCGCGCTGAAATGGGCGACAGATGAAGACGGAATCTGGCACTGCGTCGACGAGTATTACTACAGCGGCAGAACCGAGGGCCATCAGAAGACCGACGCCGACTACGCAGACGACATGGAGCGGTTCTGCGAGGACATACCCGGCATCGTCGATTTCATCGTCGACCCGTCGGCTACATCGTTCATGGCTGAGCTACGTAAGAGAAAGAAGTTCCGCGTGATTCCAGCAGACAACGCCGTGGCAGACGGCATCAGGGACACCGCCGTTGCCATGCAGCGCGGGTTGGTGAAGATCGGACGCAATTGCGTTTCGCTAGTCGACGAGCTGCAGGGCTACGTCTGGAACGAGAAGGCGTCTGGCGACGTTCCCGTCAAGGAGAACGACCACGCATGTGATGCGATGAGGTACTTCGTGAAGACCAAGCGCGTTTACCAGCCTCACCAGAGCTACGTGTCGCCGTTCGGAATGTGACACACCAGCCAAAATACGCCTAACCGAGAAGAAGGGGCGTTATGAACACCTACACGTACCAAGACTTCGAGAAGTCCGAAGACTGGGCCAAGTTCGTATTGAGCGCGATCTCGGCTCACAAGAACAGCGACGACTACAAGACGGCCGTCACCGCCGACCTTTACGACGCACAGAAGAACAAGACCATCAACGAATACGTTAAGTTCATGTTCACGCTGTCAGGGTCGAAAGTCGAAGACTACACCGCGTCGAACAACAAGCTCGCGAGCAATTTCTTCAACCGACTGAACACGCAACGATGCCTGTACTCGCTCGGTAATGGCGTGAGCTTCCTACAGCCCGACGAGCCCCAGGAGGAGGGCGACAAGACCAAGGAGAAGCTGGGCAAGCACTTCGACCACCGCATCAAGGAAGCAGCCTATTACGCGCTAATCCACAAGGTGTCGTTCGTGTTCTGGAATTACGACCACATCCACTACTTCAAGTTCACGGAGTTCGTTCCGCTGTGGGACGAGGACGACGGCTCGCTCAAGGCCGGCATCCGGTTCTGGCGCATAGCCGACAACAAGCCGATGACCGCAGTGCTGTACACGGCCGACGGGTACATCAAGTACCACGAGGAGGGTAGCAAGCTCATCCCGGAGACTGAGAAGCTGGTCGCCTATAAGTCGACGATGGCGTACGTCCCGATCGATGGCGAGTCCACCGTCGTGGGCGAGGAGAACTACGGAACGCTCCCGATCGTGCCGATGTGGGCGAGCAGGCTCAAACAGTCGACGCTCATCGGCATGCAGCAGTCAATCGACAGCTACGACCTCATCAAGTCGGGTTTCGCGAACGACATGACCGACTGCTCGATGATTTACTGGCTCGTCGAGAACTACGGCGGCATGGAAGATGAAGACCTGGCGCGACTCCGCGACAGGATGAAGCTGACTCACTTCCTGCCAGCCGACACAAGCCAGGGCGGCAAGATTACGCCGTACACCCAGGAGGTGCCGTACCAGGCGCGTGACAGCTATCTCACGCTCATCAGGAACGGGTTGTACGAGGACTTCGGCGCACTCGACGTCCACACGGTAGCGGCAGGCGCCACGAACGACCACATCGACGCGGCCTACCAGCCGATGGACGAGAACGCCGCAGACTTCGAGTACTGGGTCGGCGAGTGCATCGAGCAAATCTGCACACTCGCCGGCGTCGATGACACGCCCGTATTCAAGCGCAACCGAATCAGCAACCAGCTCGAGCAGGTGCAGATGGTCGCCCAGGAAGCCCAGTGGCTCAACCAGCAGACCATCTTGAAGAAGCTGCCGAACATCAGCGCGGAGGAAGTCATCGCCATCATGAAGTCGGTTGACGAGGAAGACGCCGACAGGGTTCAGCTCGGAACGGAAGGGCTAGTCGACCAACCGCTGATCGAGGAGTAGCATGGACGCCGCCAACAAGTGGACTGACGAGCAGTTAGCTGCCCTTGAGAAGCGGATGGCGAAGGCCTACGACCAGGCGTCGAGGGAAATGCAGGCCAAGCAGAAGAAGCTCATGGCCGAGTATTCCAAGGAGCGGTCGCAGAGGCTCAAGGCGCTCGACGACACCGACGAGGCGAGGGAAGCCTACGAGGCGTGGTGCAAGCTGCAGGTGTCGAGGGCCGATTGGATGAACTCGATGGTCACCGCGCTTGCCAAGGACGCCACGAGGGCCAACCAGAAGGCCGTGGCGATGGCGAACGACTCGTTGCCGACCATCTACGCCGAGAACGCCAACTACGCCGCCTACAGCATCGACAGGGCCGCAGGGGTGAACACGATGTTCACGCTCGTCGACCAAGACACCGTGCGAGTCCTCATGAAGGAAGACCCGCAGCTGTTGCCGAAGCCGTCGGTCAACGTGCCGAAAGACGTCCGGTGGAACAAGCAGAAGCTCACAAGCGCAATAACCCAGGGCGTGCTCCAAGGCGAGTCCATCCAAGACATCGCCAAGCGAATCAAGACCGTCGTGAAGATGGACCAGAGCTGGGCCGAGAACGTCGCGAGGCTCGCCGTCACGAGCGCGGAGAACCAGGGGCGCGTGAGCAGCTACAAGCGTGCCCAGGAGCTCGGAATCAAGCTCAAGCAGGAATGGGTCGCCACGATGGACGGCAGGACGCGCCACAGCCACCGCATGCTCGACGGCGAGAAGGTCGAAGTCGGCGAGAAGTTCAGCAACGGGCTCAGGTTTCCCGGCGATCCATGGGGACCAGGCGAGGAAATATGGGGTTGCCGCTGCACGCTGGTGGCTGCAGTCGACAGTTTCGAGACTGACGACGCACAGCGTTGGTCGAAGCTGTCGAAAGGCGTAAGCTACGAGGAGTGGAAGACCGAAAGAGTCCAGGGCGCGTATACGGCAAGTGCTGGTCTTAGGGTATCGGGCGGTCCAAGCTCTAACAAGGAGTGGTTGAAGCAGTTTGAACCCGAAGTTGCAACAATTCGCGTCGGCGGCGAGAAAATTTACCAGAAAGTCGGAACACCGAACAGCTGCTCATTCCCAGAGACGTTGCCGGACGGATACAAGTACGAGGATGCAGACCTGTTCCACACTCACACAACGCCGATTTCTGGGACGTTCAGCGATATCGATATCGACACCACAGCTCGAACGTATTGTGCGTCGCACACCGTAAACCAGATTCTCGAAGACAGAGAGTACAAGCTGATACGCACGGAATCAGCCACGAAAGAGAGCGCAGAAAAGCTCAAAAACGACTACATAACGTTTTATCTTCGGAGGAAAACCGAGGCTGAATACGCGCTTTGGGAAGCGGAATACGAGCAAGCGAATAAACCATTTGACGATGTTGGGCGCAGGAGGGTCTTGAAAGAGCTGCAGCCAGTCTATGACGAGTGGTTCGAAGACAACGCGGCAAATTACGGGTACATATACAAAAATGGCAATTAACCAGGCATTATGGTATAATCAGATTATGGATGAACGTCTCGAGAAATACTATGACGGCCGTTCGTGCGAGATCGGGCTCGACCGAAGCAGCGCCATAGCGGCGTTCGCTTCGCTGCTCAACGGCGAGACACAAGATGGTCGTCTGTTCGACATGACTCCCGATTCGCTGATGGAGGAGTTCCTGTATCCAGAAGACTACGCGTTCTGGCTCGAAAGTAAGAGACTGTCGGCTATAGCTTAAGACCCGCTCCGGCGGGTTTTTTGTGACCCATGGCTCATGATTTCATGCATGAGCGTAATCATCAAAGAAGATAACACTGACAAAGTAGTCGCCGGAATCGGGACAGCCATAGAGCGCGCCCTTGAAAAAATCGGGCTCGTCGGCGAGGGGCACGCCAAGAAGATATGCCCCGTTGACACAGGACGTCTCCGCAATTCGATAACGCATGTCGTCGACTCAGGGGGTAAGTTCACGGCGATAGGCACGAACGTCGAGTACGGGCCATATATCGAACTCGGTCATCATACATACCCCGGCGCGAACGGCGGCAAGGGATACCTGCGCCCAGCTGCTACGGAGCATGCGTCGGAGTACCGACAAATCCTCGAAAGCGAGCTAAAGGGCTCTTAATGTGACATGCAGGCTACCATGGCGTCGCTGGGCTGTGCTGCTGCAGCTCCTTCCCGTTCAGCCTCCTGTTTCGGCGGGAGGCGCCCTTTTTTGTGACCGGGAGAATACGATTCCGCCGTCGACTTCGGCTTGGGTTTCACCCCCACCTTCCCAAATCGGAGAACGGCCCCTTTGATCGAGCCGCCTTGTGTCGGGCGGCTCTTTTTGTGACCGCGTCCGTAGTATCGAGCCATGAGCGAAGCAGACGAACAGATTGCGGTTGTCCAGTATTGCGAGCTGCGCAACCTACCCGTGTTCCACATCCCCAACGAGGGCTTGAGGAGCGTCGCAGAGGGCGCCAGCCTCGTCAGGCAGGGCTTGAGGGCAGGAGTGCCCGACCTATGCATCCCCGTGGCCCGTGGGCCGTACCACTCGCTCTACATCGAAATGAAAGCCGATGGCGGCAAGCCTACCGCGAAGCAGGTCGAGTGGATATGGCGTCTTAGGGAAGAGGGCATGTGCGCATACATCTGCGTAGGAGCCGAGAACGCCATCGCGCTAATCGACAGATACCTGAATTTGTGACACGTCTCTCATACTGCGCACTGTCAAGCAAAGGGCGAGGAACAGCCCCCGAAGAATAGGAGCTTACATGGCGCTTACCAGGAGCATGCTCAAGGCGATGGGCATCGAGGAAGAGAAGATCGACCAGATTATCGAATCCCACACCGAAACCGTTGACGCGCTAAAGCAACAGCGCGACGACCTGAACGAGCGAGCGTCCAAGGTTCCTGCACTCGAGAAGAAAGTCGAGGAGCTGGAAGCCGCGAAGCCTACTGAGGATTTCGAGGCCAAGTACAACGAAGAGCACGAAGCCTTCGAGCAGTACAAGGTCCAGATTGCCCAGCAGCAGGCCGAGAAGGAGAAGGCCGACCTGTACCGCGCCCTGCTCAGCGAGCAAGGCATCGATGCGAAGCGGCTCGACTCCATCATGAAGGTGACCGACCTCAGCGGCGTAACCGTCGTCGACGGCGAGCTTGCTGACAGGGAAACCCTCGCAGAGAAGGCCAAGACCGAGTGGGAGGCGTTCATTCCGCAGACATCCACCAAGGGCGCGGAAGTCGATACGCCGCCTGCCTCGAGCCACACCGTCGACGGGGTGAACCCGGAGACGGCCAAGCGCCTTCAAGAACGGCATGAGCGCCTATACGGCAAGTCCACCAATGAGGAATAGGAGAAGCGCATGAGCTTCACAGGAGCATCGAACGGAATCACGTTCAACGCCGGTCACTTCCTCGCAGATGACGAGAACTGCGTGCGCGAGAGCATGAGCATCGCGGCTAACCACGCTCAGAAGCTGACCATCAACGGCAAGACCATCGTTCCCGCTGGCGCGGTCATCCCCGCCAACGGCGCATCCGCCAAGGGCATCCTGTACGAGGACATCGACGTGACCAATGGCTCCAAGCCTGGTTCCGTCGTCACGAAGGGCATCGTCTACGGCGACCTGCTTCCTGCCGAGCTGGCAGAAGATGCCGCGAAGGCCCTGACCGGCATCACGGTCATTGAGTCCCCGGAGATTACCCGCCCCAATTTCGGCGGCGAGGAATAGGAGGGTGAAAAATGCCTAAGTTCATCAACGAGACAATGGGCATGGTCAGCGAGGCTGACCTGCTTGCAACCGGTTTCATGGTTTCGCGTCCGAACGACCCGCTCGAGGGCCTGTTCACCGACCAAGTCACCGACAACCTGGTAGCCGAGTGGTACACGATGGCATCTGAGTATCAGATTCCCCAGATGGCCCAGTTCCACGCGTTCGACACCCAGGCGCAGAAGTCCGACCGCGCCCCGATCGACGAGCACAACATCGAGAAGGGCCTCATCAAGGTCAAGCGCAACACGTCCGAGCTGCTTCGCCAGCTCCTGAAGCGTGGCGTGCGCGTCGAGGAGACGCTGTACGACTTCGTCATGGACGACAACGCTGCGCTGTCCGATCAGGTCATCACCCGCGCCAAGGTCGCCCGTGCCGAGCTGCTTGCGACCGGCCAGGTCACCATCAAGGAGAACGGCCTGAACGAGGTTATCGACTACGGCGTGCCGACGAACCACAAGAACCTCACGCTCGACGTGGGCGATGGCGCCGCCACCGACGTCCTGACCCAGCTTCAGAACATCGTCGACGCGGCCGCCGCAGAGGGCGTCACCATCACCGGCATGGTCTGCCCCAAGTCGCTGCTGACCAAGCTGCGCAAGAACGCCAACCTGCAGCTCGCCATCAACGGCTCCTCGCAGGCCGGCATCCTGGTGCGCAACCAGGCCCTGCTCGACTTCCTGAGCGAGGAGTACGGCATCAGCCAGGTCATCACCGACGACCTCACGTACGCCGAGCCGCTGCAGGCGTCTTCCACGAAGCGCCCGACGGTCAAGGCTCACCGCTACTTCCCGAACGACAAGGTGACGTTCTTCGGCACCCAGAACGGCATGCGCCTCGGCGCTGGCCTGTGGGGCACCCCGCCGGAGGTCGAAATCGCCCAGTTCATGCAGGTTGGCGGTTCGTCCGAGTCGCCTTACGTCTACGTCAGCCAGTGGGCCGAAACCGACCCCGCCGTGCTGTGGACTAAGGCGTCGGCTCTGTACATGCCCGTGCTGTTCGCGCCGCAGTCGTTGTTCATCGCGAGCATCGCGGAAACGGCGAAAGCGGCCTAAGCCATGTTGGAAGAAGTACTGAACCATCTGCACAACCGATTCGTGCGCAACAGCAAGTGCGGCAAGTTCACGATTGCTGACGGCGCCCTCGAGATAATCGGCCTGCAGCATGGTCAGTACTTCTGGATTAACGGCTCGGTGTTCAACGACGGATTGCACCGCTGGCCGACGACTGGCAAGGACTGCTATCCGCTGCCTGCCATGCAAGACGAGGAATTCAAGGGCACCGTCCAGTTCCTCGCCGTTCCGCAGGCGGTCATCGAGATAGCGGACGAGATCGAGGCTTGGTGCGAGAACAACGCCCAGGTGCTCGACGGCCCGTACCAGTCGGAGTCGTTCGACGGCTACAGCTACACGAAGGCGAGCGGCGGAAGCGAGTCAGGGGAAGCCGTGGAGACATGGCAGTCTCACTTCCGCAACCGCCTGAACGTATGGAGGAAGGTCGCATGACCTTGTTCCTGGACATGACGGTCCCGTGTGTGAGGCTTTACAAGCTGGTCGAGAAGGACGGCGAGGGTGGCCACAACGTCAGATGGATTGACGGGGCGCCATTCAAAGCTGCAATCCACCGCGAGAACACCCTGAACGCCAGGGTCGCCGAGAAGGACGGGATGACCGACGTCTACACGGTGACGGTCAATCCGGAAACATCCTTGCCGTTTCACAGCGTTTTCAAGCGGCTTTCGGACGGCAAGACGTTCAGGACGACATCTGACACCGCGGATAGGCACACGCCGACGATGTCGACGTTCCAGTTCGCCAGGGTCGCTGCTGAGGAATGGGAGTTACCGCAAGATGACGCCTGAAGCTGCAATACAGGAGTTCTTCGAGCAGTTCGGCATGGAGGCGTACGCCGCCACGGAGGTGCCTTCGGATGCCGAATTCCCGTACCTGACCTACGACCTCGTCGAGGGCGAGTGGATGCAGCCGGAAGTGAACATGCCAGTCAACTTGTGGTTCCGCACCAACTCAGAGAAGAAGCCGAACGCCAAGGTCCGCGAGATCGGCAAGGTGCTCGGCAACGGCGGGACGCTTGTCAAGTGCGACGGCGGCACGCTCTGGCTAAAGAAGGGCTCCCCGTGGGCGCAGGCCGTCCGCGAGGAATCCGATGACAACACAATCAAGCGCAGGTACGTCAACGTCAACGTCGAGTACCTGACCGCCTCGTAAGGAGGAAGGCATATGAAATACACGCAGATAGCGTCCGATGCGTTCCAGAAGCTTCAGCTCAACGCCGGCATGCTGCTCTCCGATTTCAATCCGGAGACTGGTGCGCTCAAAGAAGACGACATCCTCGCTGCCACTGGCGGCGGCGTCTCGTTCGAGGCTACGCCGACGTACATCGACTTCGGCGATGACATCGACAACGTGCCTGCGAACACCATGGAGCTCAAGCAGCTCGACTACTACGACGTGAAGATCAGCGGCACCGCCAAGACGGCGGACCGTCCGTTCGCCAAGCGCGTCATCGCAGCTGCAGACATCAACGGCAACAAGGTTATGCCGCGTTCCGTGCTCAAGCAGGACGATTTCGACGACATCTGGTGGGTTGGCGACTACTCGGATGTCACGACCGGCGACGATGCCGGGTTCATGGCCATCCACATGAAGAACACCCTGTCCACCGGCGGGTTCAAGATTCAGTCTAACGACAAGGGCAAGGGTGACTTCGCGTTCGAGTTCACGGCTCACTACAGCATCAACGACATCGACACCGTGCCGTTCGAGATTTACATCAAGGAAGGCACCGAGGGCACGACGGACGTCACGCTGTCCGCCCTGTCGATCGGCGAGCTTGAGCTGACTCCCGAGTTCCTGGCAACCGTCACCGAGTACACGGCCACGACCGCCAACGAGAGCGACGCCATCACGGCCACCGCGAACGTCGGCGGGGCGACCGTCGCAATCGTGAACGGCACGACGGCTGTCGAGAACGGCCACGACGCAGCCTGGAACGTCGGTGAGAACGTCGTCACGGTCACCGTCACCAATAGCGGTTTGAGCAAGACGTACACGGTCACGGTCACGCGCAGCGAGCAGGTCGAGGAGGGCTAAACAATGCGTCTATCCGATATTAAAGGCGAGCGTACGCTCGAGGTCATCGCTGACCTCGTCGACCCGATTGCCAACATCGCCATGGATGAAGAAGCTGCGGCGATGTTCAAGGGAATCAAGCCCGCGGACGGCGAGAGCGACAACCAGGCTTTCGTCAATCGGATGCGCAAAGCCATCCCAGCTCTGCTGAAGACGCACAAGGACGACATCGTTGCCATCTTGGCGACCGTTAAGGGCGTGTCGCCTGACGAGTTCGTCGCCGAAATGAGCTTGTCGAGCCTGATCGCAGATGTGGTCGAGCTGCTTTCTGACGAGGAATTCACCAGTTTTTTATCCTCGCAGCAAGAGACAGCGGAATAGTCTGGATTGCCCTCGGTGAGTACCGAGGGCCCCAGATGCCGCGACCGTTCATAGCTTACGCGACAGAGAAGTCCAAGAGCAAATCAGAAGAGCTTTCCTACCGAACGTACGTGACCGACTGCCTAGCAGGCTTGCTGGGCGGTGGTCAACGCTGGGTCGATTCCGTCACGCCACAGGAGGACATCGACGCAGAAGCGGTGATCGATGACGTAATCAAGCGAGCTGGATTGGAGGTGACGTGATGAACCTTCTCGACCTCATGGTGAAAATCAGTGTCGACGATCAGGCGTCAAAGAAGATTAGCGGCGTCAGCTCGTACACCATGAATGCACTTAACACGATGCAAAGCGGCATCACGTCGTTTGGTGTTGCTTTTGGCAACATCATATCCAACGTGGTATCTGCAGGGTGGAGTGAGTTCGTTGGTGGCATCGATGCAGGTATTAACCGCGTCGATACCCTCAATCAGTTCAATAACACGATGGTTGCTCTCGGCGAGTCCACTGAGGACGCAAACAACGCTGTAAAAGCAATATCAAACGGGTTAGACGGCTTGCCGTCAAGGACGTCCGACATCGCTTCATTTGTCGGACAAATCAAAGCGACAGGTCCGGGTCTTAAACAGGCTACGGACATGGGCCTCGCTTTTAATGACGCAATGCTTGCAGGCGGAAAGGGAACCGAAGCCACAACAAGGGCGCAAGAAGCCTATACGAAGGCCCTTGCCAAAGGGAAGTTCGGGTACGTTGATTGGTTCACCCTAATCCAGACCGCGCCGGCGCAGATGAATCAGCTCGCCGAGTCGATCTTGGGCGCTGGGCATTCGTATCAGGACTTGAAAGAGGCGCTTGATGACGGCTCTGTGTCAATGGAGCAGTTTAACGATGCGCTCATTGCGAACGGTGAAGCCTTCCATGCTCAGGCTCAGGCCGCAACGAAGGGCATCAAAACCTCGATGGAGAACTTCGGCAATCGCATTGGCAAGTTCTGGGAGAACGTGATCAATGCCATAGACCCGAAGCGCATAGCGAACCTGCTCGACGGCATTAGTAAGCATTTCTCTAAATGGGGAACGAATTTCGGTAACCTCATCAAGCCTGCAGCAGATGCCTTCTTTGCTTTCACCGATGCCATAGGTGGTCGCATCGAGTCTGCTATGTCTGTATACAACAGGGCTTTGGAAATTTCGGGTGACCGAGTAACAGCTCTTCATGCTGCTATGTTGAAGCTCTTTGAAGGTACTCCTGTTGAGCAGTACATCGGACCTGCTGCCGATGCCCTCGGCCACTTCGCTGAGCGGATTAGCTCGATTCCTGCAGTGCTGAGGGAGCTTCGCGAGGAAACCGACGGTATGGCCTCAGTGGGCGACCACATCGCGGTCGTGTTTGGCCAGGTTGCCCAGGCTTTCGGGTTCACGTTTGAGCAGGTTGCGCCGCTTGAGAACGCCATCGGCGACTTCATCGACAACTGCGGCTCCGGCATCGCGGTGGCAGGCCTGTTCGCCGCTGCGTTCGTCAACCTCAGAGGCCCTATAACCGCCGCCGCAGGTGCGCTGGGTAAAGTGATTCCGTTCGTCAAGGGCCTTGGCGCAGAAGCCCTCATCCTCGTTTCGCGCTTCTCAGCCGTCAACGGTGGGCTTATGGGGGTTGGCAAGTACCTGCTGAGCCTTGCCGGTCCTGTTGGAATAGCCGTGGCCGTCGTCGCCGCGCTTGCGGCAGGGTTCGTGTACCTCATGGCGACGAACGAGGATTTCCGCAACACGGTCATCGGCTTGGCGCAGCAGATCGGCTCGTCGCTCATGCCCATCCTGATCGTGCTCGGAGAGAGCATCCAGCGGCTCGCGACGGCCGTCATGCCGGCGATTTCAGCCGCTATCAACGCCATCCTGCCCGTGATAGGCCAGATTATCACGCTCATCCTCAATATCGTGGCGGCAATCGCGCCGCTCATTACGATTATCGTGTCGGTTCTGCTGCCGATAATCACCGAAATCATAACCGTCGTCGTCGAACTCGCAGCCGCTATCATCGAGGCGGTCATGCCGGTGTTAGAGGACATCCTCGCAGCGATTAACGACGTCATGCCCGCAATCCAGGCAATCGTGACGACGGTCATGTACGCAATCCTCGCCGTGGTGCAGGCCGTCTGGCCTGCGATTCAGGTCATCATCGACACGGTCATGGGGGTCATCCAGGGCATCATCGCGGCGGTTTCGGCAATCATCCGCGGTGATTGGAACGCTTTCTGGAACGCTGTGAAGGGCATTGCGGATTCCGTCTGGAACGGAATCCAAAGCCTCGTGAACATGGCAATGAGTGCGATTTCGAGCGTAATCAGCTCGGTGCTGTCCGCGATCAGCGGCGTGTGGAGCAGCGTTTGGAGTTCGGTGTCGTCGTTCGTAAGCTCGACGTGGGAGAACGTCAAGAGCACCGTGAGCAGCGGCGTCGACGGGATGATGAGCTTCATCAGCTCGATTCCCGACAAGATAATGAGCATCTTCTCAGGCGCCGGCAGCTGGCTAATCGACGCTGGACGTCAAATCATCGACGGCCTCATCAGCGGCATCAGCGGCGCACTCGGCGGCTTGCAGGACATGCTCTCGAGCGTGACGAGCCTCATTCCCGACTGGAAGGGCCCCGAAGACGTCGACCGCAACCTGCTCGTCGAGAGCGGCGAGTTCATCATGGGCGGCTTGATTAACGGCATCCAATCTCAGATGCGCAACCTCAGAAGCGCACTCGGAAACGTGACCTCGTCCATCGAGTCGTGGGACTACGGCACTGGCAGGGCCGACTTCGCCATGGCGGGAGCAGGCGGCTACTCGCAGGGTGGCGGCAACGTCTACTACATCGGCGACGTGACCGTCGACGTTTCCAGCCTCGAAGACCTTGCGACCATCGAGGACATCGTCGACGTGTTCAAGAGGGCCAAGCGAAGCAATCCGACGAAGGTTAGGCGGTAGGAATGGCTCGCGGCTATTACGGAAACACTGCAGGCACAAGCCTGTCTCACTATAGGGCCTACATCGAGTACCGCACGACCAAGCAGGAGGAGACGAGGGCTTGGGTTCAGCGCAAGTTCTCGATCCGAGTCGACGACGGCAATTTCTGGGGTTCCCACATCGCAAAGTCGTGGGGCGGCACCGTTGAGCTCTATGGCGCAGGATGGTACGGCGATTCTGGCTGGCAAGACGTCGGCTGGGTGAACTACGGTGCAACGCACACCTCGTCGTGCAGCGCAAGCTACACGTCGAACAGCAGCGGCTACCAGATTTCCAACTGCACCGCCACTTACACGCCGGATGTTCCGACTTGGAGTCCAAATGCACCGACCGGTATATCGGTGTCGCGGAGGTCGAACACGCAGAACGTCGTGACCTGGACGCGCAACGCGAGCACTGCGCGGCCCTATTCCAGCCTGACGGTCGAAAGGGCCGTAGACGGCGGCTCGTGGTCCGTGGTGGCGACTCTCAGCGGCTCTGCGACGAGCTACACCGACAACTCGACGTCTGCGAATCACAGGTACGCCTACAGGGTGAAGGCGACGAACGCCGCCGGCACGTCTGGCTACTCGACGAGCGGTTGGGTGTACAACTCGCCGAACGCGCCGAGCAGCTGCTCCGTGACGCGAAACTCAGACACGGCGAACACCATCGCGTGGACTCGCGGCTCGTCTGATTCCGGGTTCTACAGCGGCCACAAGATCGAGCGCCAGGTGAACGGCGGCTCTTGGACGCAGATAGCGACGGTGGGCGGGTCGGCTACCACGTACACCGACACGACGACGTCGGCGAACAACTACTACGCATACCGGGTCAGGAGCTACAACCCGGCTGGCGATTCGGGTTATGCCACGAGTGGCACGGTGTACAACACGCCTGCCGCTCCTGGAAAGCCGTCGATGGCACGCGTCACCGACACGGCTGTCAAGGGCACGTTCTCGAACGGCGCGAACACCGCGACGGCGCTCGACGTTCAGCGCAGCACCGATAGGAGCAACTGGACCGCTCTCACGAGCGTTTCGGGCAAGGTGACGACGTTCGCAGACAACCCAGGCGGGGGCACGTTCTACTATCGAATTCGAAACACCCGCGGCTCGCTCGTCTCTGCTTGGGTCTACTCGGACGGTATCGTGACGATATGCGCCCCGAACGCGCCGACCATCAACGCACCGGCATCGTCAGCGGTCGTGCCTAAGTCTCAGCAGAGCATCGCCGTCAGGTGGACTCATAACCCGATCGACGGCTCGGCTCAGACGGCTGCTCAGGTGAGGTGGTCGACTGACGGCGGTTCGACGTGGACGACCCAGGACGTGTCGGGCAACACGGCGTCGTACTCGCTGTCGAACGACTTCGGCGTGAACGACGCGGTGTCAATTCAGGTGCGCACGAAGGGCTCTCACGCCGATTACGGCCCGTGGTCGGCGTCGAGGATGTTCTATGTATACCAGGTGCCTACCGTGACGGTAGAGCAGCCTGCAAACGACTTCACGGCCGTGAACATGCCGATTCACGTCGAGGTCGCATACAGCGACCCGTCGGGAACGCTTGCCCAGGCCATCATGAACGTGTACAGCGACGATGTGATCGTCTACACACGCGATATCACGTCCGCGCTCGAGTTCGACATCAGCGCGTCCGAATGGTTACCAGCCAGCGGGTACAACTACACGATAACGGTAAACGTCAGGTCGACGTCGACGCTGCAGGCGAGCACGAGTCGCGACTTCATGGTCGAGTTCGAGCCGCCTTCGATGGTCGTGGTCGACGCCGTGCCGAACCCAGACACGGGCTATGTGACCATAACTGTCAGGAAGATTAACGACGGCCTGCAGGAAGTCGAGTCGTGCGCCCTGTACAGGGTCGTGAACGGCGAGACTACGCTGTTGGCGAACAACCTCATCGACGGCGACGTGTACGTCGACAAGTACGCGCCGCTCAACATCGACTACTCGTACATGACAGCGGCAATCGCGGCGTCTGGTGCCGTGTCTCAGGGCATGTTCCCCGGCAAGGTCAAGTCGAAGTGGATGTTCTTCTACTGGGACGACGAAATCGCCCGTGCTTGGCTTGGGCCAGACGACCCGTTCAAGGTCGAGCCGGAGCACACGCTCGTCCCTGTCGCCGGGAACGAGTTCCCCGTGGCCGTAATGAGCGACAAGTCCAGTGAGACGCACGACGTGAGCGCGACGGTAATCGGCTGGGACGAAATGATGAAGTTCTATGACTTGGCACGCAGCCACAAGACGGCTGTCTACAAGACGCTGTACGGCCATGTTTTCAGGGCTGTCGTGGTGCCCAGCATCTCGCGAGTTCATCCGAAGGCCGACCTTTGGACGATATCGCTTCAAGTCACCAGAATTTCGGGTGATGCTCTATGAGGTGGGGTGGCACGAGACTACACGAGAAGTTCGAGTTCAGACGCGTCTCCTGGCCTTCAATGGCCGAAGGTGACGAGCTTTGGCAGATTACGGGCGGCAACGTGAGCCTGGGAGCCTTCACGGACCTCAAGGCGAGCGGGTCGATTGACTACAAGGGCGCCACGGTGCCAGACGGCGGCAACCTCATCCGCGTCTACTACTCGTTCTCGGACGAATCGGGCGAGTCGGTCACGCGGCCGATTTGCACGTGTTTCGTCGACTTGGGCGACGACACCCACACGGGCTCGTTCGTCGAGGGCAGTGCGGAGCTTCGCAGTGTCCTCGCCGTCCTGGCCGATGACGGCCCTGGAAAGCCGTATGTTGCGGCGGCTGGCGCGAACCCGGTTTCGCTCGCTGCCGATATAGCGAAATCTCTCGGTCTACGCGTGAACGTGACGCCGTCGTCTTACCGGCTTGCAGGTTCGCATATCTGCGATCCGGACGAGACGTGGCTCGGCGTGGTCAACTGGCTGCTGGCTGCAGCTGGCTACTCGAGCGTATACCCGGACGCCATGGGAACCGTCCAGATGCACCCGTACGTCGAGCCGACGAAGCGGAGCCCGTCCTGGTGGTTCAGGGACGACGGCGAGAGCGCGATGAAGGTGTCAGTCACGCACTCAGACAACAAGTCGGGTATCCCCAACGCCGTGAACCTTTGGTACGAGGACGAAACGTGCGGAATAGCCGCAAAGGCAGTTAATACCGATGATCGCAGCTCGGCGTCAACGGTTGTGCTCGGACGGACGATATCGATGCGCGTTGAGGTCGATGAGATAGCTGGTAACTCCGTAAGCGAAAAGCTCGCAAACCTCAAGCAGGAGGCCAAGAAGCAGCTAATCGATAATTCGACGCTCATTGAAAAGCTAGAAATCCCCTGCATGTACGTGCCCATTGAGCCGAATGACTGCGTCGGCGTCGAGTGGGAAGAGGCGGGAATTGACTTCATCGGCGGCTGCACGGCGATGGACATCACGTGCGCCCTCGGCGCTGCGACAGTCGTCAAGATACGCAACCTGCTCCCGCCTGATTTCGAGGTCACCGTATCGGGGGAGGTGTCTTGGAGTGTCTAGCTCGATTGTCTCAGACGAAATCATGGAGCTGTTCTGGTCAGAAGAGCCACGTAGTAGCTATATCGCGTTCGGGAAGGTTCGCTCAGTCACAGGAAAGAAGGTCAACGTCTCTATCAAGGGATCGGACGCGACGCCTTTGCCGAAGCTCGCAAGCTACTCGCCGACAGCCGGCGATGTCGTATTGGTCGCAATGATGCCGAGTGGCGGCGTTGTCCTCGGCGCCATAGGTTAAAGGAGGACGGAAACATGCGAGAGATTATCACGCTCAACCTGCAGAAGAGCGAGAGCGCCTATTCGCCGACCAAGCGCCTGCGGGTTAGGCGTGGCGACGACCGCTCCCTGAGAAGGACTTTCCAGATTCTCGATGCGGACGAGCCGGTCGACCTGTCGACGAAGTCGGTGTCGTTCATGTGCGAGAACGCCGGCGGCGCGAAGATTATGGACGCCGTTACCGTGCAGGATGCATCGGGCCAGTTCACGTACGCGCTGCCGACGGCGGTGGCTGCGTACATCGGCACATGCAAGAACGCCTACTTTCGCGTCGAGTGCGACGAGTACATCGGGACAACCGACGCCTTGTCGATCGAAGTTCTCGGCGACGTTTCGCTCACCGACGACGTGACCGGAGATTACGTGCCGCTGCTCGACCAAATCGAGGAAGCGGCCGAAGAGCTGGCGCTCAACGCAGGCATGGCAGCTGAGGAGGCTGCTGCCGCCGTCAACTCATGCCAGCAGGCGACGGCCACCGCGAACAGCGCAGCAGAGTCGGCTAATGCGGAGGCCCTTGCCGCCAAGGAGGCCGCTGAGGGCGCAGAAAACGCCGCTGCTTCAGCAAATTCCGCTGCAGAGGCCGCGGACAATGCGGCGAGCACGGCCAATTCCGCTGCAGATGCTGCAAGCTCTAACGCCCAGCAGGCTTCAACTGCCGCTTCGAGGGCAAACGAGGCGGCGGCTGCGTGCGAGGCGATCGTCGACTACACCGTGCCTGTCATGTCCGAGAGCACCAGGGGCGGCGCGAAGCTCGGAGAGGGGCTGGATGTGACCGATGGCGTACTCTCGGCGATGGTCCGCATGGGCTACGAGACGGTCGACGGCGTGGAAATGCCGTACGTGTCGTTCGACTACTAGGGGGCTGTCATGTCTTGCTACATAACAGAGCTGTCAGTGAGGCGGGGCACGACCCCGACCCTCGCGTTCAGCGTGGACATTGACCTGACCGTGTTCGAGAAGGTTCACGTCGCCTTCCTGGAAAACAGGCACCTGCTCGTCAAGGAGGGCGACGACATCCGTTTCTACAAGAGGGAGGACGGCGGCACGAACGTCGTCGTAACACTCTCTCAGGCCGACACGCTTTCCTGGAAAGAGGGTAAGGCGGTCGAAGTGCAAGTGCGCTACAAGCGCGGTGAAAAGGCAGACGCCTCATCAATCGGCGTGCTGCAAATCGAACGTCTCCTAGAGGAAGGGGAAATCTGATGACTGACGAATGCAAGTGCTGCGACGGGACCATGCACCTGGCCACCGCCACGGTGGTCGTCACCGACTACGAGCTGCTGGACAACAAGCCGTCAATCAACGGCGTCGAGCTATCTGGCGACAAGTCACTCGACGACATCGGTGTCGAAACAGATGCCGTGGCCTACCGCGGATCGGTCGAAAGCATGGACGATTTGCCCGAATCGGGCAAGGTTGGCGAGACGTATCACGTCGACTCGAACGGCGGTGAGGCGATGTGGGATGGGAATAAGTGGGAACAGCTTGGCCCCGACTCGTCCGAAGACGTCGAAGTCGCCACCGACGACGAAGTCCGGGCAATGCTCGGCAAGTAAAAGGGCATCACCGAGGCAAGGGCCCTGTCTCGTGAGTGCATACGAAAACGTGACCATTTAGAGAAAGGAATCAATATGGCCACAGAGAAACTTCTCAAGCTCTCCCAGGTAGCCATCATCAAGCAGGACAGTGATGACAGCTATCTTGGCAAGCACGCAACCGCAGACGCAGCCGCAAAGCTGTCGTCTGACGCTGGTTCCGCCACGCAGCCGGTTTATTTCGACAACGGCGTGCCTGTTGCTACCACGTATTCGCTGGCCAAGAGCGTCCCCGCAGATGCCGAGTTCACGGATACCACGTACAGCGACGTCACGGCTGACGAGACTGGTGCTGCCGACTCTGGCCTCATGACCTCCGCAGACAAGTACAAGTTGGACGGCGTCACTGCTGGCGCTCAGCCGAACGTTATCGAGTCTGTGAAGGTCAACGGCACCGCCTTGGCGCCCGAGAACAAGGCCGTCGACGTCCTCATCGCAGAGGGCAGTGTTGACAAGGCCATCAGCGTCAACGGCTCGCCTGTCGCTGTTCATGGCTTGGGTTCTGCCTCGACTGAGGATGTTGCTGCTTCCATCGCCGACGGCGGTACTGGCCTTGCTACGTCCGATCAGGTTTACGACCATGTCGCATCCGCTATCGCGACGGCCATCGCCACGACCTACAAGCCTGCTGGCTCCATCGCCCCGGCCTCGGTCGCTGCTGCTCTGCTGATCGCTGCCAACGAGGGCAAGGTCTACAACCTGTCTGGCGCCCTGACGATCGACGCCACGACCGCTGCGCTGTTCATCGACGGCACGGCTGGTGAGTCCTTCCCGGAGGGCACGAACATCGTCGTGGTCGACGACGAGGGCTCCTACAAGTTCGACGTGCTCGCCGGCTTCGTCGACCTGTCCCCGTACCTGCTTGCTGCTGACGTGACTTATGCCACCGACGCAGAAGTGCGTGCTGCGCTGGGTCAGTCGGGCGAATAGGAATCTAAGGGGGAGTAATGGCGGCTACCGAAAAGTTACTCAAGCTGAGCCATCTCGCGACCATCGAGGGCGTGTTCGACGAGCGGTACGCCGCCAACTCCTGCGCGACCTCGGACGAGGCGGGGTTGATGTCGGCATCTGACTTCACGAAGCTCGCCAGAATGTCGCTGTCCGCGAACATCGAGTATGGCTACGAAACCGTAGACAACGTCGAAATGCCGACCATGACTATCACCTACTAAGGAGAGCATATGACGACTTTAAAGTATCACCCCGCTACCGACGAGACGCTGCAGCGTGTAGCGACCGCGCTCGAGACGATGGTCGAGAACGCGGAGCTCGAATGGGACGCTGATAACGAGCGGTACACGAACCGTTCCGTCAAGGCGTTCATCGACAGCTTCGCCGATTCGGATTCCTATGGCGTGAGCATCCCCATGGGAAGCTCAACCGCATGCACCAAGCTCGGCGCGAACGCCTCGATCGCTGCGCCGACGCCTGGAACCATCGCGTCGCCCGGTACCGACCCGTATGCGTCGATTCCCGCGTTCAAGACGTGGAACGTCAACGGCTATGTCGATGCCGATGGCACGCCCCATGTTACCGCCATCGAGGGCGACGGCAACTTCCGTCTCGACGGCTCGAACGGCAACGTTTGGGTCATGGCGCCGGTCCTCTACTACGCCGCGAGCGTTAGCGGATCGAATGAGTTGCTGTACGTTTCCAAGACCAGGCTGCAGGGCATGAAACCTCAGCCCGGTGCGCTCTTGCCAGACGGCACGCAGCGCCCCTACATGCTCTATGCGAAGTACGCAGGCGGCATGTACGGCAGCAGCTACGCATCCGTGTCCGGCGTCCCGTCGGTGGCTTACCCTGAGACGTCCGTCTCGCATGACGCGCTCATCACGTTGTGCAAGAACGCGACGACTGGCTACGCTGGCAAGTCCTACGCCGATGACTGGTACGTCAAGGCGATGTTCCTGCTCAAGTACGCCACCAAGCACAGCCAGTCGGTCATGGCAGGCTGCACGAGCTATCACTACACCTACGCCTGCACCGTCAGTGAGTCCAACGTCAAGCGCATCATCATTTCCGCGACCGATGCGGCGAATCTCGTCGTCGGTTCGTGCGTGTCACTTGGCACCGGCACCGACAAGAACGTTGCTGCTACGCGTTCCGTCCATGCCAAGGCGAAAATCCTCAAGATCGAGGCGTACAACAGCTCCAACAGCGCGGTGTACCTCGACACGACGGCGACGTTCTCGACGACGGCAGGCACGACCAACCTGTTCACGCTCCCGTGGTTCACGGGCGCGACCGACCAGGTCGAAGGCGACGGCTCGCCTTATTCCAACTCGAACGGCAAGGAGCCGTTCAAGCTTCAGAACATCGAGTTGGCCGTCGGCTTCACGGAAGTGCTCGGCGACGTGATCGTGTCTTCGGACGGTTCGTCTGGTTGGGAAATCTGCCTGAACAGGGATTCCCGCAACGAGGCGACGTCCGTCACTGCGAATTACACCCGCACTGGCAAGTACCTGTACTCCGACACGACCGATTCGTGGAAGTACCCGCTTTACCCCGATTTCACGTGTGATCTGCCGTTCGGCTCCGGTTACGGAGCGTCCGACAGCTCTGGCATGTGCGACGGCTCTTACACCAACAAGAAGGCCACGAGCGGAACGAGAGAATGGCGGGGCCTCGGCGCCCTGACCCTCGGCGCTGATGCCGGCTTGTTCTGCGTCTACGCGAACGGCGGGCTGTCCGCCGCCGACTGGTACATCGGGTCGCGGCTCTCTGCAAATGGTCGTAAGGGGTGAATC
>JAFUCC010000007.1 GCA_017459925.1 Eggerthellaceae bacterium | reverse complement strand
GGATTGCTCGTACTGGGGGCAGGACGGGCCGCTCAGCCGGGAGATGATCGAGCGCGACATGGCGGCGTGCGGGGGATGCTGCCTGAAGTCCGTCGTCAGCGTCGACAGGCGCTACGCCGCTGCTCTCGGGCTCGACTCGAAAGCCGCGTTCGAAGAGCTCCTGCGCCGGGATTGGCAGGAGATGATGGTGGCCGCGGGCGCTGCGGACAGGGCATCCGACGTCCACTGGTACGCCTGCTACCACACCGACGCGCAGAACAGCCTTCACGCCCACATCGGCACGTGGATTGCAGACGGGCGTCTGGAGGCAGGCTGGAATCCATCCGCGCGTGCGACGAGGGAGCAGAAGGCCATCCTGTACCGCGATGCCTATGCGCCCGTGCGCATGCAGAGGAACCTCGAGCAGGATTACTACCGCATGCTGCTGCCGCGGCTCGCCGCAGCGGAAATGGGCGACTTCGTGCCCGAACGGGACATCGAGCGCTTGCGGGAGAAAGCCGGGCGGGCGGGCGTCGACGAAATCCCCGTCGAGCGGACGATGGACGAAAGGGGGCGCTCAAAAGCGGCTATGAGGGCCGAGCGCGTCGCGGCAAGGCTCGAAGAGGGCGATGGCCTGAAGGCCCGGAACTGGAAGCTCCAATCAGAAGCCGGCAAGGTCGTCAGGGCCTTGCGCGAGAACAGCGCCCCGTTCGAGGCAGCGCTCTCGCGCTACCGCCAGCTAGCGGAAGTCAAGGCCGATTTGGCGGGGCTCGGCGTCGCAGAGTCTCCTGCCTTCTTGCCCTGTCCTCGCGGGAAGGCCGCGCTCGAACGCCAAGTTACGGCCCGCGAAGTTGCGAGGCGCGAGCGGGAACGTTTCGTCCGTAAGGATATGGACGAGATCATGCGCCGGATCCGCAACCAGGTCATTAGATCCGCCGACCCGAACGCCCGGGAGCGATCGCTCGCACGGGACGAAGCTGAACGGATCAGCCACCGCCTCGTCACGCAGAGCCTGCGCCCTGGCGCAATGGGGCTCGACCAGCCATCGGCCGACCGCCTCCGAACCCTGTACCAAGAGTCCACGAGGCACCTCCTGCCAGGGGCGCCCGAAACAGCAGAGGCGCCCAGAATGACGGCAGGCGATGCCGCCGAAGCCGCCCGGATAGCGTGCTCGTCGACCGTCGGAGCGAAAGCAGTCGCCGAGATAGCGGGCCGCATTGAGGAGTGCTCGAGGGGAAATGTGGCCGGAGACGATGCCGTGAATCTGGCGCGCGGCGCGCTCGAAGCCGGATTCGCGAAGGCCGTCAAGTGGCGTTTCGACGCGGGTTTGGTCGACCCGATCAGGATGGAGCACGACTCGATTCCCCAAAGCGCAGAGCGCGCCATAGCGCGCGACATGGTGTCGCGCGCCGTTGCCACGCAGGGTGTGTCGCTCGGGCTCTCGCGCCAGCAAGGAGAAGAGCTCCAAGGCCACATATCGGCCGCCGAGCGGCTTGCCGCAGGAGAAAGGGGCGGGATCGGAGATGAGGCCCTCTGGCACGTGCGGCAAGCGGCAGAGGCCATTGGCCACTCGCCGGCTATGGTTGCGGCGCTCGATTCCGCCATCGTGAGGGAGACCGCCGCGAACCCCCATGCGCGGATCCCCGACCGCCGCTTCGTCGAGGCGTCCGCCATCGCAGCCGTCGAGCGCAGGATCATCGCCCACGTCACGGGCGGAGAAGTCCGTCAGGATGCTCAAGAATCCCACGACGCGCCGATGGGAATCGCGGGCTTCGCGGCCATGGTGGCAGCCGCCATCGTGAGCGAGAGGTCGATGGAGCAAGCTTCAGCGCGCGCCTCGAGAAAGCGCCCTTCAGCTTACGCAGCACAGAGCCCGACTGCCCAGTTAGAGGAAAGGTCGCGACAATGAGCAGAGTAGCCCGTATCGTGATGGGGGCAGCGCTTGCGGCGGCCGGGGTAGCCCTCGCCGCCTCGATCCTCGCCCCCTACGCATCCGAGGTCGCCGGAACCGACTACTCCGAATACGTCTACTCGAACGTGGTCGACGACGGGGGTTTCCCCGAGATCGACTGGGAGGCCCTGCTATCCGAGAACCCCGATGTTGTCGGCTGGGTGCACGTGGAGGGCACGCCGATCGACTACCCCGTTGTGCAGGCGCGCGCCGACGACCCCCAGCGCTACCTCAGCTGCTCCCTCGACGGCTCGTGGAACGGACATGGAGCGCCCTACGTCGACGCTGATTGTGACGGGGCCAACTCACCGGTAGTGCTCACCTACGGGCACAACATGATCGACGGCTCGATGTACTCCGCTTTCGCGGGCTTCACAGACCAGGAGTTTTTCGATGAGCACCGCGAGATCCTGTTCCTAACCCCCGAGCACAACTACAGACTCGAAGCGGTGGCCGCACGGGAAGTCTCGGCCTACGACGAGCAACCTAAAACCGAGTTCGCCTCCCCCGCCGAGCTTACCGCTTACGTCAAGGGCATTGCGGCTAGCGCCCAGGCGACGGGCAGGATGCCCGACCGGATAGCCCAGTTGTTCGAGTTCGTGTGCTGCAGCTACGGGCAGGACAACGGCCGCACGGTGGTGTACTCTGTCGAACCGAGAACCGATATAGCAGTCCCTGCGAAATGACTTCCCATATGATCTAATCGCCCGAGAGGTGAGGGCGGAGGATTTGCGCGCACCTAATGACTTCCAGCAAGCCCAGCATTTACGGTAAACGATAGCGAAACCGGGAGTAAAAGTCTGCCGGGACATGGCGGTTGCCGAAAGCCAAAACCTCGATGCCGCCATCGACGGCCTTGAAGAGAACTCGCATATCCGCAGGCTGCCCCTGCTCGACATGGGATTGGAAATGGTAGTCCGATAGTCAGCGTAATCGTATTTCATGGGAGACGTGCTCACACGCCCGTTCACTACGTCATCTAGCGCGCCGCAAAGGCTATCGACGGCTTCTTCGAAAGAATCCCCGTACACATGGGCCATGTCCAGAAGGTCGGAGACCAGTGCTGCCGGCTCCATGGACAGCCCGTCCACGGCGGCTACGGCTGCGATGGCGTCTTGAATGCGAGCTTGATCGTTGCCCAGCGTCTCATCAGCCACGGAACGAGCCTTCCACGAGATCGGGCGCAGAGGAGGCGAGGGTCATGGCCGCTTCCGCCAGGCTCTCGCCAGATAAGGGCGTCTCGTCAGCCATGGAATCGAGCCGCATGCGGAGCGCGACATGGTCTTCCCGCTCGGCGTCCGATTCCCATTCCAACCCGTCGGCCCATGCGTTAGCCTCGGCGAGTCGCACGATGGCGCGGGCGCGCTCGATGGCCGCATAGTCGGCGGGCGTAACCACAACGCGGTATGGTGCGTTGTTCTTGAAGATGAACGCGGGCGAATCGTCCTGCACGGACGCGAGAATTCGCGCAGCTTTACCCTGCGACAAATCTGAAACCGGATAAGTGCGTTCAAGAACCTGCGATGCGTTCATGTCATGCTCCTAAGCATCTTGCTTTTTGGTAATGCAATTATAAATTTATATTTAAATTATTACAAGTATTCTCGGATGTCAGCCTGGCAACATGCCTTCTCGTACTGCTTGCAACTTGGGAGATTATCGCGTTTCCACTTGGGAGATTGTGATTGCTCCGTTCAGAGTTTGCATAACTGTATGCTATTAGCATACTATAATATATGTTTAGCCTACAAAGACTCAAATGGAGGTGATGTCATGGGCAAGAAGAAAGACACGGTCATCGTGAGCGTGAGGCTCGACAAGGGGGTCAAGGAAGAGATGCAGGACGTTTGCGAGGAGCTCGGCATCACGATGGCCGGGGCGTTTCAGATGTTCGCCAAGGCCGTGGCGCGCGGGCGCTGCATCCCGCTAAACCTCTCGCTCGACCGAACGCCGCAGGCGAGCTACGCGGTGGTCGATTTCGACGGGAAGGGGTGATGGCATGCTATCAACGAGAAGGAAAGGCGTCCTGGCAGGCGCCATCGTGGGCGTGTGCGCAATCTGCATCGCGGTCTGCGCGCAGGCAGTGACTCCCCCACCCCACAGCATCGAACCGGCCCAGGCAATAGCTGTTGCAAAGACCAACGAGTCAGACAGGTCGGACGGGGCTTCATCGGCCAGCTCAGCGTTAGAAGAAGCCAAGAGCGATTATGCGAATGCTACAACTGAGGAGATTGCCGCAGAATCCAGAGAGGAAAAGAGCGACGAATTCGAGACGGTGCTGACAGAGGAAGCTGTAGCCGACACAGAGGCTGATGGCTCTTCCCGCAAGCAGTCGATGGCAACCTCGAACGATTCGTCCAATCGAACAGTCAATGAAAGGGAGAAGAGATGGGTCGTTGACTACAAGCAAGTATGGGTCGACGAACCAGTTGTCGTCGAGGACGTTCCGGGACACTACGAAGACGTTATCGAATACCGTGATTCACTCATCTGCCTTTCACCCGGATGCAGCTTCTCAACCACAAGCGGCGACGAAATGGCAGCCCATTCGGCCCAACATGCCATACGGGGACAAGACGATTCCTCTGGATCGATTTCGCAACCATGCGTCGTGGGGTCTCAGTGGATCGAGCCGGTGACCCATGTCGATTACAATAGGACTTTGGTAACTGTCGAAGACGGAGGGCACTGGGAATGAGAGGCCGCACTGCGGCCATTCGCATGACCTGGGAATAGATAGAAAAACGCGGGGGCGGAAAGATCCGCTCCCGCGTTCTCGCTCTACCTAACGGAGATTACTCAGCAGGGGGCGTCTCGCCCGACTTGCCTTCATGTCCGCGACGACGGACGAGGAGGAACGCACCCGAGCCGATCAGGGCGAGCGCTGCAAGCAGCGCCGGCCAATGGCCGAGCAGCCAGTCGGCAGTGCGGTCGTAGAACTTCACGGCGTCCTGCGTAACCTTCGTCACGATGGACGAGTCGGGTGAACGGTAGGACACCGTCTGCCCCTCGTCGTCGATGTCTTCGTGAACAGCCACCAAGGAGCCGCCCGCATCGTAGACGCGCTCGAAGGCGACGAGCTGCGCGCCGGCGAGCGCCGATCCGTCGAAATCAAACGCCACGGAGGCCGTGCCCGACGAACCCTCGGCGGTGAACTCCGCCATGGCGGTGACGGCCTTCCCCTTCACGAGGTAGGGCTCGCCTGTCCCCTTGTCATAGAGCGCGCCCTCCGCTCGGTAAGAGTGGCCCGGTTCGAGCCCCTCGTAGGCGATCTCGTCGACTATTGTGACGGAAGCCGAAGCCACTCCGCCATGGTTTCTCGATGCCTTGTCGGTGGCCGTCGTGCCGATTGAGGGAACCTTTACGGTCTGGCCCCCATCCGATATGTCAGCGTGAGAGGCGATGTGGCTTCCGTCCTCAGAGGAAAGATCTTCGAACACCACAAGAGCAGAGCCTGCGAGCCCTGTCGTGTCGACCTCGAACCTTACCTCAACGAGACCGTCGGGAGTCTCAGGCATGAACCGCGCCGAGGAGGAAGCTGCCGCGCCCCCCTGCTCCAGCGCGCCCTGGTCGGTCCCATCGGCACCACGAACGTGAACCGTGCCGGAAAGCTCGTAAGTCTCTCCGGGCACGAGGTTCCAATATGCGACCGTATCGACGATCTCCGCCTTCTCGCCCAGCGGCATCGTCTGCGTCGCCGTGTCAGTGGAAACGGAAGTCGTCTGCAGGGCGGCCGGGAAGTGAACCGATTGGCCTTCGTCGGTAATGTCGGCGTGCGCGGCGACCTCGACGCCCTCGACGTAAACGCTCTCGAAAGCCACAGCCGTCTTGCCGGCGAGCAGGGACCCGTCAACCTCGAACGACAAAGCGACCGAACCAGAGGGCTTATCGGGCACGAACGTCTTCTCTGCCGTGACCGGCTTGCCTTCAGTCCCCTTAAGCTCGCCTGCGTCGCTCCCGTCAGCCCCCTTCAGGTGGAGGGTCCCGCTGACTGTGTACTCCTCGCCCGGCACGAGGTTGGAATAAGCTACCTCGTCGCTAATCTCGACCGTGCGGTCGTTCGCGGAGGTGTGGGTTCCGTTCTCCGTATCGGTCGCCGTGGTCCCAATCTCCGGGAAGTGGACCGTCTGGCCCTCGTCCGAGATATCGGAGTGCTCGGCGACGGGCTCTCCCGAGCGAGTCAGCGTCTCAAAAACCACGAACGTCGCACCGGGAGCGCTGTCGGCCTCGGCCTCGAACGCCAGCTCAACGGTTCCTGAGGAGCTTTCGGGGGTGAACTTGGCCGCCGCTGTGACGGGTTTCCCGTCCTTGTCGCTCACTACGCCCAAATCGCGCCCATCGGCATCCCGCGAGTGCAGGATTCCAGCCAGCTCGTACTCTACGCCTGCTTGCAGCTTCTCGTAGGCGACGACGTCCACGATGGAGACCGAATCGCCCAGGTGGGCCGTATGGCTCCCGGTCTTGGAATCGGAGGCCGTCGTGCCGATCCAGGGAATGTCGGCGCTCTGGGCCTCGTCAGAAATCTCCGCATGTGCAGCGTACGCCCGCTCCCCGCAGCGCAACTCCTCGAACGCGACCACCGTCGCACCCATCGACTGGTCTGGAGCGAACGTGAACGTCACCTCGACGGTCCCCGAGGGCTCTGTCGGAGTGAACTGCTGCTGAGACGTGATGGCATCGCCGTTCGCGTCCTTTGCGACACCCAAGTCCTCTCCCCCGTCGCCCTTCAGGTGTAGCACGGCGGACATGGTGTACGCCTTGTCCGGCTGGAGCCCCTCGTAAGAGACCGTGTCGACGAGCGTCACGGGTCCTGTCGAGGCAGCCTCGTGATCACCGTCGGCAGCATCGGTCAACGTGGTCCCGATCACGGGAATCGTGACGGTCTGGCCTTCGTCGGAAAGGTCCTCGTGCGATGCCACAACGGTTCCGTCGTCGGAGATTGCACGCTCGAAGGCCACGAGAGAGCTTCCGCCTAGGTTAGATGAGTCCACTCGGAAGACCATCTCGACCGTTCCTGAACTCGTGGATGCGACGAAGTCCTTGCTTGCGGTCGCCACCACGCCGCCGTCAGATCCGTCGGGTTCCACGAGGTGCAGCTCGCCTTCCATCGTATAGCCGCCCAAGGGCAGTGCCTTGAAGGAAACGGCGTCGACGAGAACGGCGTCCTCGTTGACGGGAACCACATGAATGCCGTCGGGTCCAGTGAGCTCGGTGCCGAGGCTCGGGGCCTCGTGGTCGTCGACCGTCCCGAGGTCGAGCTCCCTGCCGTCACGCGAGATGGTCACCTCGAATTCGACGGGCGTGAACCCCTTGTTCGCCTCGCACTGCAGCTCAGAAATGACGTACGTGTCGAAGGGCATCGCTCCCAGATCGTCGCTGATGGCGGATTCGGCATCAGTGCGCCCGTGAAACCACACGCCAGCACGCGAGTCGAGCTTCGACTCATCGACCTTCCCATCAGGCCCCAGCGCAGAGTCGTTCGCGTTGGTCTTGGTCAGATGGCTGTTCCAGTCGGCAGCAGTCGAGACCTGGCCGTTCTCGTCGGTCACGATGACATGCCACTCGCCTGTCGTCTTCGAGGTGACCTTGAACGGGACCCCGGGCAGCCGCGCCATCGTGAACTCGTGGACCTTGTTGAAGAAGATGTCCCCGCGTATCACCTGGTTGGCCACTGCATCCGATTCGTCCGTAAGGTCGACTATCTCGTGGGCGCGCACTTGGAACTGCTTGCGCCAGGTTCGTGAATCGTAGTCGAAGAGGTAGCCCGCAGAGGTTCCCGATTCGCGGAGCTCATAACTTGAATACGGCAAAGCGTCGATAGACGTAGAGGCGATGTAGCGCCCGTTGTCCTCTACGGTCACGATCGTGGCCACGACCTTGCCAGGAGCGTACTGGACCCCATCAACGACAACGTCGGCGCCCCCGATGTTGTAAACGGAAAACGTCGCGCCTGCGAGCGTCGCCGCGCCCTCTGGAAGGTAGCCTTCGTTACCACGGTCAATCTTCCCGATGGCCACGCCGCCTCTGATCACGTCGTCTGTAAGGCTAAACGACACCGTCTTCCCATCGGAGTCGATGACGGCCGTCTCGCCCCATTCGGCGTTGAGGTCGTACCCCTCGGGCGCCCGCGACTCGCGAACGGTGTACGTCCCAAAATCGAGCGCCTTGCCATCCCAGCCGTCCGGGATCGACCACCCGTTGAGGTCGGCCCTCGTCGTGGAGGCGAACCCCTCGGCATCCGTCACTATCTGGCAGACGACGCCGCCGTTTGCCACTTCAGCACCCGTCTGCGGCGAGACGACCGGATTTGCGCTCTCGTTGACGATGTCGAACACGGCACCGGCAAGCGTAGCGTCGCCTTGCGCCGAGCCATCGGCGGTTTCAGGGTCGCGTTTCACTAGCTCGATGTTGCCGCGTTGTGGTTGCTCCTGTATCTGAGCCGTGTCGGCCGCATTGCCCTGGGTCGCCACGCCTACGTAGTTGACCTTCACCCGATTAGCGCCCGTTAGTGCATCGGAATCGTATTGAAACTGCGTTATGAAAAGCGTAGGCTCCCCGAGGAGGTAACCAGTCGGGGCCTTGGTTTCAATTGCCGTGATCGTGCCGAGCGGCAGAATCTTGTTCCCAGACGAGTTGGTAAAGAACTCGTCCCCCGAAACAACGTAATCGGAACCGTAATTGATGTTCGCATAGCCGTTTGAGTCCGTTTTCATAACCCAAGTTCTATCGGCATTGGCGGGCAGGGCGGGCTGCCCCTCTCCTCCGTAATAGCCTGCGTAGTACCGGAACGTGATCTCCGCGCCGGCAAGGGACGCATCGCCAACTGGAACGTTCTTGCCCGTGACAGCGTCGACCTTTTGAACCAATACGCCAGCTGGGTCATTACCGGGCTGGTCAGACGCCTCCACTGTGGCCGTAGCGCCAGCGGGGACCGTCGTTTGGTGAGTCTCCCCACTTGCGAGATAACCCACCGGAGGGGTCTTCTCCTTCACGAAGTAAACCCCCGCCGAAAGCGTCAGGGTGTTCGTGTGCCCGCTGGCGTCGGTTGTCAGCTCGCCCACCTTGCCGGAAAGCGACCCGTCCGCCCCGCGAGACGAGAACACCTCGTACACGGCTCCTTCGAGCGAGTAGCAGGGGTTGCCGTCAGTAACCGAAGGCCTGGCGGAAGATTTCGCAAGGTTCAGCTCGCCGTTGAACTCATGGGGGATCCTCACCTTGCCGCCCACCCGCTGGTAGCCGATAAGTCCGTACTCGTTGCTCGTGTAGCCGTCGGTCACGTCGGGCGGGATGATCGTGACGTAGTATTCCACCCAGCCTTCCGAGACCGAGTAGTCGCAGAGCTCGGCCGTGTAATCGGCGTCGGTGTACTCGGGCGCCGCGGCCGTGTGGTCGAGGCACTCAAACGTGGTGGAGGGCACCGCCCCCGACAGCCCTCCTGAGAAGCTCGGTATGGCGAAGAAGCTCTGGTCCCCCACCATCCAAGTCTCGCCGATGTAGCACGTCCCCGTTATCGTGCGCGGCACTCCATCCAGGTCGTCCGCATGTGCCCGTCCCGGTAGGGCCAGCGCCGCTGCGACGACCATGAGCGCCGCCAGCGCGAGGCGGGCGATGCGCTTGCTAGTTTTCGCTACTTGCATCTTCGTCTTCTCCTTCCATGACCTCGTCGATTGCATCCCCTGAGGATTCGACTGCCCCTTCGCCCTCAGCGCCAACGGCAGAAACGACTTCCTTTCTGTCCCCGCCATTCCGGAGTCGCAGGGCCACGGCGGTGATTGCAGAGCCCGCCGCCAAGGCGATCACAGCCGAAACGACCGCCGTCCAAGGAGCTCCGCTCTCATTGGCTGGTTGGTCCGGTTCCTCGCTTTCGCACACCGGAGCGGATGCAACGGGTTCGGGCGACATCTCGTACACGGCGACTACGGTGCCGGACGAAGCCGGCCGCGAGAGCTCACCCGCGTAGGTCGCCGTCAGCCGGTACTCGTCAGCGACGTCGAACCCCTCGTGGATGCCGTAGACGGCGCTGCCCGAATAGATCTCGATACCCGGATCGGATGGCACCCGGTCAGCCTTCACGTCGAGCTTCGACAGCGTGAACGACCGCCCCGCAACCGTTGCATTCCGGGTCGCGGGTAGCGCGTCGAGCTCGGCTTTGGTGATGTAGGAGAACACGACGGTCTCCTCGTAGTCGTTTCGCTCGGGATGCGATTGCGACACCTCGGCCTTGGCGTTCACGAGCGGAATCGAGCCCGAGAACCCCTCTTCGTTTATGGCCATGGTTGCGTCGAAGTGGGCCGCCGGGTCCCCGTCGTAGTCGCCCGCCGAGAGCGTCATCCGAGACGTCCTCTCGAACGACCTCGCCGCCGCGTCCTGCCCTCCCCCGGGCTCCCAGCTCACGAGCGCATACTCTTCACCGTTCAGCTCGAGCTCGCTCGGGACGGCCTCCCCGGCCGCATACGTGCGCACGAGCTGGTCGGCGTAAGCCGCCCCCGGCGATGCCGCGCACGAAATCGCGAGCGCTACCGCGAGGGCCACGCCCCCGCGAGACCTCGCTTCCATCCAGACCACCTTCCTTTCCTCGGGGCGCAATGCGCCCTGCCTGCAGATGGGATGATGGTGCCTTCTGGAGAACCCGCCCCCGCCGTAGCAAGGCTTTGGAGGGCCGAAAATGGGTATGCCGAGAGAGCCCTCCATCGGCGTTTGACGCCTATAATGGCGAGCAATGATCCGGGAACTGAAGCCATCTTTGATCAGAAGGCGGGCAGATGGGCTACCTCTACGAAATCGCAACGACCGCGCCGGCATTCGGTAAGCCGTCTCATTACGACGCGCACCCTCCCGCGCGTTCCAAGGAGCCTGCCGTCGTCCCGTTCGGCGATGACAAACAGCAGCATTTCGTGTTCTGGGAACCCGACGAGGTCGCCCACGATGCACCCGTTCTGTACTTCCACGGCGGGGGCTACGTGTTCGGCGAGGCCGAGTCGATGAAAGACGCCGCCAACACCTATAACTCCCAGGGCTACCGGTTCTGCTCGGTGGGCTTCCGCGAGGCGCCGCGCCATCGGTTCCCCGCCATGGTACGCGACGCCTTCCAAGGCTCGCTTGCCGCGATCAAATGGATGGAAGGCCGAGGCGTCTCCTGCGAGCGCATCGTCGTCGGCGGCACGTGCGCAGGCGGTCACCTCGCGGCGCTCGTGTGCTACGCTCGGTGGCTGCAGGAGGCCTACCGCTTCCCCGCCGAGCGCATCTGCGCCTGCGTCAGCATCGCCGGCGTGGCGGATGCGGCCGACCTGCTCGTGAAGCCCTTCCCCACCTACGGCGCCTGGCGCACCCAGGTTGATCTGCGCACCGAAGGCGATACCCGAGGGGACGTGCTGAAGGCCGTCGAACGCTACTCGCCCATCTGCCTCGTCGAGGAGGAGGCCGAGACCTGCGACGTCCCAAGAATTCCGCTGTTCGTGGTTCACGGTCGCGAGGACACCCTCAGCCCTTATTCGAGCCAGGTGCGCCTCGTCGAGGCCCTTCGCCATGCGAACGGCGAAGATTCGGTCGAGCTCCTAACGCTCGAGGACCGCCATTGGCAGCACATGAACACGACCGTCACCATGCATAAGGACGCCGTGGAGGACAGCCCCGTGTTGTCGGCGCTCTTCGCCTGGCTCGCGGAACGCGCTTAGCCCAGGAAGCCGAGCCTCTCGTCGAAGACGTTCAAGGCCCCTTACCACGCGAAGATCGCCAGGCGGTTGTTCACGTTCTTGCCCACGGTGGCGGCGAAGAGCCTGCCGCGGAGGGTGTGCTTGCGCATCTCCACGTTGTAGCTCTGCTCGGAAACCAATTGCAAGCGCGGCTCGAGCTCGACGAACTCCTCGCCCGACTCCGTGCCCCACTTGAAGCTCGCGTTCGTGTTCCTTATGGCGTCGTGCTTGTCGGAGTGCCTCACGATGAACTGCGAGTTCATCTCGGCGACGAGCCAGCCGTGCGGGAAGCTGTCGCAGAGCATGTGCAGGCACGTGGCGGTCTGCTCCTTGGTGAAGTACTCGAGCACGCCCTCCATCACGACGATGTAGTCGCGGCCCTTGGGAAGCGCGGCGGTCCAGGCGCCGTCGAGCGCGTCGCCTTCGAGCATCGTGCAGCGCGGCCGGTCCTCGAATACCTTGCGGCGCACGGCGATCTGGTCTGGCAGGTCGACGTCGAACCACCCGACGCGGCCGTTGTCGACCTGGCTGAACTTGTCGTCGAAGCCGCAGCCTAGGTTCACGCACACCGCGTCGGGATGCGCTTCGATGAGCGCCCGCAGCGCGTCGGCGAACATGATGGTGCGCGCCACCACGCCCTCGTGCGAGAGGAACGGGTCGTACTTGGATACGTCCGCCCCGATGGCCTCGATGATCTCGGCAGCCTTCCCGTCGCGGATGCGCGGGTTCGGCCGGGCCGTCTCGCTCGCGCGAATCGCCAGCGTCACGAGCGCCGTCTCCTGGACGTCGCCGAAGCGCAGGACCTCGTCACCCTCGGCGGGCTTGACCGCTACGAGGTGCATTCTGAATTTGGGGCGCTTTTCGAGCGTGCGGGGCACGAGGCCGGCCGCCTGGCAGAAACCGCGAACCTCGTCGAGCGTGTAGGCGCGCACGTCTCCATGGCCGATCAGGTTGGCAAGCGGCATCTCCGTGTGGTTCATGAGCCAGATGACCGGCGCGAACGAAGTGTAGTCGCGCAGCACCAGCTTGCCGCCCGGGCGCAGCACGCGGGCGGCCTCGCCGAAGAACGCCTGCGCGTTGGGGTAATGGTGGAAGCTGTTCGCGCATATGACGGCGTCGAAGCTCGCGTCTTCGAACGGCATGTCCTCGGCATCGCCCACCAGGAAGGTTGCCCCATCGAGCCCCTTGGCGCTCGCAACCTCGATCATCTTCGGCGTCAGGTCGAGGCCCGTGTAGCGCCGTCCCGGCAGCTCGGCCGCCAGCAGCTCGACCATGGGGCCCGTGCCGCACCCGACGTCGAGCAGGTCCGCGAAGTCGTCCTTCCTCAGTTCCTCGAGGATGGGAGGGTAGTCGTCCTTGCACATCTCGTAGATGCCGGCGTGCCCGCCGTCGTAGATCTCGGCGGCCTTCGTGAACTCCCTTATGGACAGTTCCTTGTACTGTGTTTCGTTCATTGGTCCTCCCTGGATTACTTCTTCCCCACGAGCAGGCACGAGCCCGCCAGCATGAGCGGCAGCGCCTCGGCGCGCTCCATGAAAAGGCCGTCCGCCGTCGGCACCAGGCGCACGTCCTCGTAGCCCTCGGCGCGCAAGGCCTCGCAGAACGCCTGCATGTCGCCGAAGCGGAACCTCTCCATGAGGTCGTGGATGGCGAACGCGCCGCCCTTCCTCAGGCAGCGCAGGGTCTCGCGCAGAAGCACTTGCCTGTCGGCTCCCGTTATGTTGTGGTACACGTAGTTGCTGCACACGGTGTCGAACGTTTCGTCGGGGAATGGGAGCTCGCGCGCGTCGCCTTCCTGGAACGTGACGTTAGTCGCCCCCTCGGCCGCCGCGTTGCGCTCGCAGAGCCCCTGGCTGAACGAGGCGTACTCCGCGCCCCAGCGGTCGACGCCGACCACGTTCGCGCCCGGGTTGCGCTTGGCCACGGCGATGGAGAGGGCGCCGGAGCCGCACCCCACGTCGAGGCACGTCCCGCCGTCGGCCACGTCCACGTACGAGGCCACGCCCTCCACGATGCGCCGCGACGTCGATCCGCCCGCGTCGAACGCGAAATGCTTCCGCGCGAACGACGCCCATGCGGCGAACGCCCCGCATCCCGCCGCGGCGACCGCCAAGCCGGCCGTCAGCGCCTTCGGCGCGCGCAGCCTGCCGGCGATTGAAGCAGCTGCCGCGAGGCCGGCCGCGCCTGCGGCCGAGCCGGCCGCCATGTAGCGCGGCACCCAGTTCTCGTAGTTGGGGACGGGCACGACCTCGGGCAGCAGGCCCGCGCGGGCCGACTCCTCGGTGTCGTCGTCCTCCACGTAGCCGTCGTAGGGGGCCGACGGGTCGTGCGGGCGCTGGCGGAACATCGCGTGGCACGGCTCGTTCACGCGCGCGAAGGCGAAGTCGAGGTCGGCCGACCAGCCCGTGTGCCCGGTTATGACCTTAAGAGACAGCCCGCGGAAGCGCAGCCTCGCCTCGAGCCTCGCGAGCGAACGGCACGACAGCTTGTTGTCCTCGGCGAGCGTGTCCAGGAACGCGCGCCCACCGTCCGGCCCGAACCAGATGGCGTCGCCGGTGAACAGGTACGCGCCGTCGACCAGGTATACCATGTGCCCCCACGTGTGCCCGGGCACGAGGAAGGCCTCGACATGGATGCTTCCCACGTCGAACGCCTGGCCGTCGCGCAGGAGCACTTTGTCGTTATCCACCGTCACCTGCGGCAGCCTGTAGGCGCCCCAGTACACGCGCCGGCGCCTCTCGCCCGTGAGATAGCGGTCCTCCTCCTCGCCCACGTACAGGGTCGCGTCGCGGAACAGGCCTGGCGAGTCGCTCTCCACAGCCCCCACGTGGTCGGTGTCCTGGTGGGTGATCAGGATGTCGCGCACGCGCGCGGGGTCGATGCCGAGCCAGCCCATCTTCTCGGCGAGCCGGTCGTAGTTGTAGCCGGCGTCGACCATGAGCACGTCGCCGCCCTTCACGTAGAAGAAGACGTTCGCGATGTACTCGCGCACGCACGCGACGCGCTCGTCGATCCAGCCGGTGCCCAGCGGCTTGAACACCTCCTTGCCGCGGTACGCGAGCGACATGGCCTTGTACTGGAACTCGGACGCCTTGCGAGACATGGGACCTCCCCGGGGACGCGCAACCTTGCTTTTCGACAAGCGAAGGATATCATAGAGTTCACCCTGACTTACTCTTTTGGCTGAAACGAGGTGCCTCACGATGCAGTTCGACGAGATGGGGCTCGAGTCGGGCAAGACCCTGCTCCTGCTGCCGGGGACGGCCTGCGACTACCAGACGAACTTCGGCTCCGTGCTGGGCGCGCTCGGCGCGAAGTACCACCTCATATGCGTGAACTACGACGGCTTCGACGGCAGCGGCCTGATCTTCCCCGACATGGCCACGGTCACCGAAAAGATCGAACGCTACATCCAGGAGAGCCACGGCGGCAGGGTCGACGGCGCCATCGGCTCGTCTCTCGGGAGCACCTTCGTCGGCCAGCTGGTCCAACGGGGAAACGTCCACATCGACCACGCGATCTTCGGCAGCCCCGACCTCGACCAGAGCGGCAAGCTCAGCGCGTGGCTGCAGTCGAAGCTGGTGGTCCCCCTGCTGACCGGATTCACAAAAAACGAGAGGAAGCGCGCCAAGACGCGGGAGAAGCTCAAGGGCTTCTTCGAGATGGACGACGAGACCGCGGACAGGTTCATGGCCTGCTTCGAGAGGTTCAACCCCGAGTCCATCAGGAACGAGTACCACTCCGACCTGCTCACCTGGCTCGCAGACGACATCCACGTGGAGCACACCAAGGCGCACTTCATCTATGCGAACAAGATGGGCGAGAAGTACCTGGAACGGTACAAGAAGCATTTCCGCGACCCCGATATCCGAGAGTTCGACATGCAGCACGAGCAGTGGCTGTTCGGCGGCGAGGAGTACGCCGCCCCCGTGCTCGCGGCCATAGACGAGTTCATGGCGTCGCCGGTGTAGGAAGTGGGCCGGCTCATTCCCGCGCGCTGTAATCAGGGCGCTCTACAGGGATGGTGTGGGCAGTCGGCAGCTCGGAAAGCAGCTCGCCCGAATCGAACACCGCCTTGAGGTGCTGATTTTGTTCGCCACCGAGCAGTCGAACAGCGTCGCCATGGCCTTCTGCGTGAGCCAAACCGTCTCGTCCTCGACGACGACCTGGATTCCCTCGCCCTGGCCGTCGAGGGCGAACATGAGGAAATCCGCAGTGCTGTTCCGTACGGACTTGTACCTCGGCTTCCCCATGAGATCACCCCTCGATCCCGAGGATCTCGCAGATCTGCGCCAGCTTGGCGTCGATCTCGGCGTCGAGCCTCGCGCGCTCGGCGCGGTAGCTCCGGATGAGCTCATCGGGCGGCAGGATCTCCTCCTCGTCGTGCGGGAAGCCGCATTGGTCGAAGTTGAATTGGAGGTCCTTCAGCTCCTGGGCGGTGACCTCTTCGCCTTCGGGTTGCCGTCGACCTCTATCTCGGCGCGGTTCCCCCACCATTCGACGACGGGCTCGAAGTGCGCGCACGAGGTGCGCGACGGGGACCCCGCCGTCAGCCGCTCGGTCGAGGGAATCGCAAGGGACTGCGCGGAGACGCTCCCCCGCCTCTTCCCCGAGCACCCCAACGCAGCCGCCTATACGGGCGAGCTGATATTGCGCGCATGCGACCTGGCTCGCAGCGGCTCGCCGGACCCCGATTGCATCGCCCAGATCGGCCGGGGATGGGTCGGCGAGGAGGCGCTCGCGATCGCCGTGTTCTCCGCGGTGCGCCACGCCGGCGACTTCGGCGCGGCGATCCGCTCCGCCGCCAACCACTCGAGCGATAGCGACTCGACCGCCTCGATATGCGGCAACATCGTCGGCGCTGCGGCGGGCCTGTCGGCCATCGGCGAGGAGTGGACGCGCGACCTCGAGCTTCGCGACGTCATCCTGGAAGTCGCCCGCGACCTCTGCGACGATTGCCCCATGGAGGAATGGGAACCGTACCGAGACGAAAGGTGGCTCTCCAAGTATGCCGAGGGCGACAAGCTGAAGCGCCGCAGAAAGGCCTAACGGCAAACACGGCGCCAGCCTCCGAAGAGCGCTTTCCGCAAGCGCCTGCAAATGCGCACCGAGTTGCGATTCCCCGCCATTTCAATCCCCCCATGAATCTCTTCGCAGAAACGTCTGCTATAATGTAGCTACAACGTAACTACATGGAGGAGCCTATGCAGACGCCCACGACGACGATGAGGATCGACGAGCAGCTCAAGAGCGAGGCGAAGGCCGTGCTCGACGAGCTCGGCCTCAGCCTGACTTCCGCCACCACGGCCTTCCTCAAGGCGGTGGTGCGCTGCAACGGGATGCCGTTCGACATGACGCTCGGCAACGGACATCGCGAAACACCCGACTTCGCGGCGGAGTACCTCGCCCCCGTGATGTCAGAACGTAACCGCATAGAGCGCGTGGGGATGAGCCCGGAGCGCCTCAGGAGCAGGCTCGTCCGCAGAAACGAAGCCATCAATGCGGGCCGAAGGAGCGTTGCATGACGGGCCATGGGCTGATAGACCGAGAATCCGCTGAGGTCGTGTTCCTCAGGTACGCACCGCTGTTCGAAAGCAAATCGAAACTCGCCGACTTGCTGGGAGGTAGGCGATGACGCGGGTCTGCACGGAGCTCAAAGCCGTGTGCGATCAGCTCGCCGGCGAGGGGGTGAGGATGGCGCTCGTGCACGAGAGCGCCCTCATGGGCTGGGGAATCGACTCGAACGTCGTCCTGCCCGTCGCGGACGCGCTGCTCGTCGACGACGGGGGCTTCGAGGCACTCGGCACCCAGCCTCCAGGCCAGTTGGGCGAGCATGCGGACGTCGAGCTCGCAGGCGTGCCCGTGCGGCTATGGTCGCGATCGTCCCTGGGAATCGACGGGCCGTTCGACGTGACGGCATGTCCCCGATACGGATGCGAGGCTTTGGCCCCCGAGCTCGTGCTCGCCAAGCTGCCGTACTCGCCCGACGCCGCACTGCTGCAGGAGCAGCGCGCCCGCCTGGCGTCCATCGTGCACGCGGCCGACCTCTCGGACGAGGAGCTGACGCTCGTCGCGCAATACGTGCGTGGGGACTAAAGCCCCTTCCTCACACGCTGACCGGCCGGCTCTGGAAGCCAACGAGGGCGCGTGCCGGATGGCCCTCTCGCTCGAGCACGGCGGCAAGCGCCTCCCTCGGCAGCCGGTAGTCGTTGTTGTTCAGCGAGACGTGCATGCCGACGACGCATTCCAACTCGTCGCAGAGCAGCGTCGAGAGCAAATCCGCCGACTGCGCGTTCGATAAGTGCCCGTGCTCGCCGGCTATGCGCGCCTTCAGGAATGCCGGGTACGGTCCATGCGCGAGGATCTCGAGGTCGTGGTTCGCCTCGATGGCCAGGATTCGGCAGCGTGAAAGGGCCTCAGCCGCCTCCCCCGTCACGACGCCCGTGTCGGTCATGAACCCGACCGCGTCGCCTTCGCACCCGAACAGGAAGCCGAACGATTCCGCCGCGTCGTGCGACGTGCGGAACGCATGCGCGCGCACGCGGCCGATGGAGATGTCGTCTCCAGCGGAGAAGTGCCGCAGGTCGACGGCGTCCTGTATGGCCTGCAGGTCCGCGCTCGCGCCGTGCACGGCTGGGCTCGCGTACACGACGGGGCTCGCCCCGAGCCTGGCCAGCCCGCGCGTCAGCACGCCGAGCCCCTTCGTGTGGTCGGTGTGCTCGTGGGTGACGAGGACCGCGCCGACGCGAGAAGGGTCGATCCCGCATTCCTCGCAGCCTGCGCGGAACGCGTTGAAGCTTATACCGCAGTCGACGACCGCGCACTCCCCCGTCGCCGCGTCCTCGATGACCGAGCAGTTGCCCTTGCTCCCGCTCGCAATCACGTGCAAGCGCAGACGAGGCGGCTGGATTGGCGGTATGTTGACGGGCTCTCCCATATTCAAGGTGCAAGTGTAGCCCAGGATGCCGTGTCCGCAATCGGCATTCCCCCTTCAGCGAGGCATTCGAGAGAGAAGCCGCACCGAGCTGATTGCGCATTCCCGGGCAGCTCACAAGCGGGTATAATATCCCCGTCACGCAAACGAATACTGCTCCCAATACTGGCAAAACCTCCCGAGAGGGGCACCTGTCGCCGGGGTTTTCCTTATTGGGAGCTTCGTTTGCGTGACAGCATTGCGGCGGGTGCTTCTCACGCCTTCATGGGGGCGCGCCCGCCTACTCCCTACCGCCCGAAACGGGGGCGCCCCCTCCCTTGGCCGGCACCCTGGGCGATCGGGCGAGGGCCGGTGGTAGAATCTAGCCATGAGCCAAGACCTGAAAGAGATCGCCATCGAGGTCGCGCGGCAAGATGGCGAGACCAAAGCAGTCGACGTCTACCTGTTCGACGGGGCGAAGCGCATAGGGAGATACCAGGTGCGCACCAACGCCGACGGCAGGCGGGACGTCTACCACTCCGACATCGAGAACGGCTCGTTCACGAGCCGCCGAAAGCTCCCGAAGGCAACCGCCGCGACCTCGTCCGAAGACCCCGCCGTCGCCGCAATTGCCACCGACCTCGAAAGCCGGGGGATGCATGCATGCGCCCTCGAGGATTTGAGGCTAGACCTATAACGCTGACGCCGTCCCGCCCCGGGAGCGCATGCGGCAAAGCCGACGCCCATAAATCTCGCAACATTTGCTTTACAATTATCGCAGCTTATTGCGATTTTATGCGCAATCGATTATGGTGGTTCCAACAACACGACGCAGCAAGGAGGCGAGGGGCATGTCGCCGCAGGTAGCAGAACGGGTCCAGGACGCATTCGCGGGTTCGCGCAAGGCGAACCGCATCGGGCTGTCGGACTTCTCGCATGGTAGGAAGTGGCGCGAGGACCTGGCAGACGCCTCCATCCTCGAGATTGTCGACCGCACCGAGACGGCTGGGTGGCTGATCTCGGACGACGGGCTCGGCTCGCTCGTCGGCCGCATCCAGGAGCTCGAGGACGAGCTCGAGCAAGCGCGCCTGGCCGCCATCTTCGCGGCGCGGGCCAATCGCGATTCGTGGGCGAAGGGCGACGAACTCGCCGAGGCGGCGAAGGCATCCGCGCGGGCGAGGCGCAAGGCCATCGAGGAGGCCGCCGATGCCGGTGAGCGATAACGCGATCGACGCCGCGATCGACCTGATCGCCGGGGTGCCCGGCCTCGAGATGGACGCCGACGACCTCGCCGACGACGTGGTGCTGATGTCGCTCGCCTGGCCGGACGAGGCCGAGTTCCTGAAGGCGGCATCGGCGACCGAGCGCGCGATGCGCCAGCTTTCCGCCGGCACGGTGAGCGCAGCGCCCCTCAAGCACGACCTCGCCGGGTGGTTCTCGTACCACTACCAGCACGCGCGCGCCCAAGGGAGCCGCGCCGACATGAGGATAGCCTTCAGGACGGTCGAGGGGGGCATACGCGTGCGGGCCTTCGGCCACCGCGATGTCCCGACCGACTTTTACCGTAGGATCGCCACGTCCCGCTGACCCGCGAGGAGCCATTACCGCAAGCGCCCCATGCGCCCTTGCCCACGGCGGCTCACGCCCGTCACCGCGACGTGAAATGGCGCCCATAGATGCGCTACAGCATCAATCAGAACGGCAAATTCTCGCGATTTTGCCGTTTTGATTCTGAAGGTGAGATGACGGTGCCCGCCGACACCCGCGCTACAGCGAGGGCGTCACGTACGTCTCGAGGTGCTCGCCGCAGTGCGTGACGACGATCCGGCCGCCCGGCTCGTCGTAGTCAGCGAAGAAATGGACGCGCAGCGCCTCGCCTTTCCTGCTCGAGCGTCCCTTCACGTGGGCCGACGCGTCGCGCTCGGCGCCCTTGTACTCCACGGTGCGCAGCCTCGAGAACTCCCCGCTCTGCTTGATCATCTTCATCTCGCGCAGCGTCACCTCGAAGCCGGACTCGTCCTGGAACGCGCGCATGATGTTCCCGCCGCCGCGCCCGAACACGAGCGGGTGAAGCACCATGGCGATCGATCGCAGGACCGCCCAAACCTCCGCGGCGCTGCCCTTGCGGAACTCGGAGGCGCTTTTGCGGGCCGAGGGCATGAAGACGAGCCTGTCCGGGAATGCGCGCTCGGCCAAAGCCAGCGACTCGGAGGGCGTCTGGGGAAGTTCCATGGTCTCGAGCACGGCCGCGCGGGCGGCGGCGCCGGTCGCCTCGCGGCGGGCGTCGTCGACGGCGGTGCGCGCCTGCTTCAAGTGGTACTCGAGGGTCGCCGACTTCGATTCCTGGGCGGCGAGCAGGTCGCGCAGGCGGATCGCCTCGTCGGGGCCCGGCGTATCGTTAGAAAGCGCTGGGGAGGCAGCTTGGCTGGCTGTCTCCGCGGGCTCCTCGCCAACGGCCGCGGGCTCTTCCACAGCCGATCCGCCATCAGGTTCTTCCCCATCGGAATCATCTTCGGGCCGTCTTTCAGGAACGGCGGTCGGAGCATCGCCGGCCTGGTCATCGGCGGCGCGCTCGTCGGGCGTCGCGCCTTCCGGCCCCTCCCCTGCCGCGTCTTTTAGCGCCACGTGCCAGTGGGGCACCCCGCGCCGCTCGCTGGCCATGATCTCCGCGCCGTCCCAGAGCATGACGCCCAGGAGGAGCGAGAGCAGCATCAGCACCTTTTCCTCGTCCTCGAAGGGCGAGAACACCTCGTCGTGGAGCCCCTGGTCAATGCCTGCCAGGCAGCGACCGCGCATCCGCTCGCGCTCGCCGATGCTGAAGACGAGCACGTCTGCGAGGCTATCGCCTTCCATGACGAGCTTGGACTCGAAGGGCATGTGCAAGCCCACGCGGGCGCTCACGCCGACGGCGAGAAGAAGCTCGTATTTGCGTTCGTCGTCGAATGAAGGGTACACGAACAGCGCATCTCCGGTGCTACCGTAAAGCTCGAGGCCCCAACCGCGTATGTCGAACATCAGGCACGCGGGGAACAGCGACCGTATCGCGTCTGCGGGAATCTCGTAGAAGTCCGGATCAGCCTCGAGGGCGCGCTCGAGCACGCCCGGCTCGAAGTCGACGGTCGTGGGCTCGGCCTCCCAGGCGGCCATGAGCCCTGGGTAGATGAACGGGTCGTCAAGCCCCTTGCCGCTTGCGCGCCTGAGCTCCTCGTCGCTCGCGCGGATTATGGCTTCTTGCTGCAGACTCGCGATGAACCCCTCGCCGACGATGGGGTGCTCGGAGCGGATATCCCGCGCCGTCGAGCCCTCGACCAGGGCGCGCATGTCATAAAGGAAGTCGCCGGTCCAGGCGAAGCCCGCGTCGCGCTTCAGCTTTTGGACCACTTTCTCGTGGAAGCTCTTCTGCTTGGCCATGCGCCTCCGTTCTCGTGCGTATGCCGACATTGTACGGGATAGGCCCGTCCATATGACGGCGTGTATGCAATCTGCCAAAAGCAGGCGGAGCCGGCTCCATCGTGGAACCGGCCCCGTGGAAGGGAAAGCTGCAGAAAGGTTAGTCCAGAGCCTCGATCAGCTTGGCAACCTGGTTCTCGCCCAGGCCCTTCAGCCTGCGGTCCTCGGCGATGCCGATCTCGGCCATGAGCTTCTCGGCCTTCGCCTTGCCCCAGCCGGGGAACGACTGGATGAACTGCGCGACCTTGATCTTGCCGACGATCGGATCGTCGCGCTGTGAGAGCGCCTTCTTGGCCGTGACCTTGCCGGCCTTGATCTTCGCGCGGAACTCGCTGCGCTTCTTGCGCGTCTCGGCCGCCTTCTTCAGGGCCTCGGCGCGCTGCTCTTCGGTCATCTGAGGTAGTGCCATGTCGGTTTCTCCAATCTATCCGGGAACGCCCCCTTGACGCGCTGATGATAGCAGAACCTGCGGCAGCGAGGCCGCGCGCCAAGAAAAGAGGGGACACGGTGCGCGTCCCCTCGAAGGCCCTCCCCTTGCGCCTGCGCCAGCGGCATCAGAAGTTGAACGCGTTTCGGTAATGACGCACGAACGCGCGGTCCTCCGACACCACCATGAGGGCGACGACGTCGAACCTTACGGGGATGTCGACTGCGTCGAAGTCGCTGAGGAAGTACGATGCCATCTTCTCGGCGCGTCCTCGCTGCTGAGGGGTGACGCGCTCGCTCGGGAAGCCCCGCTCGATGCTCGTGCGGGTCCTCACCTTGACGAACACGAGCTCGCCGCCGTCCCAGGCAACGATGTCTACCTTGCCGGCCGGGCACTTCCAGTCGCGCTCGACGACCTCGAAGTCCATGAGCTCGAGGTAACGTGCCGCCGCGTCCTTGCCCCTGTGGCTGAGGTTCCTGGACTTCTCCTGCTTCTTAGACATGGCAAACCTGCCTTCCTGCCGCCTGCGCGGCACGTGATGCGGCGGGGCCGGGCGGCCCCTCCGAGTTCCGGGGTCGCCCCTGCCATGCCAACTGCATGGCGCTATGGGGTTATCAAGGTCTTCGGCCCGCCCGCCTCCTGCGGCGCGGCCCTGCATCGGGGAAAGCGTCGCATACAAGCGCAGCGTTTCCGGCAGCCAGAGCGGCGGAACGCGCCTCTATGGGTATGTTCACGAAAAAGGGAGCGCGTTTCTCGCGCTCCCCCACCAGTCAAGGCTCTTCGAGCCCGTCCGCCGCCGCGCCGTCAGGCTCGCTCACGAGGGCCATGATGGACGCGACCGCCTGCTGCCTCACCGACTCGGCGTCCTCCTGCGGGTCGTAGGCCATCGCCTCGATCTCCGCGCAGCACGCGATGATGCGCCGCTGGAGCGCGCAGCGCCGCACGATCTCGAGGTGCGTGCGCGCCGCGGTGAGCGCGAAGGCGTTGTCCGCAATCGACACGATCTCGGCATGCGTCACCTTCGAGCCCTTCGCCTTCAGGTAGTCCATCACCGAGACCTGGTCGCAGGACCTGCCCTTGGAGAGCAGCGCCCGCATGGCGACGATGACCGACTGGTGCGAGGCCCGATAGAAGTCCCGCGCCGTCAGCTGCGGCGCGAACTCCCGGGCTATCTCGTCGCTGAGCATGCAGCACGCCAGCACGCTCGCCTCCGCCTCGATGTTGTTCGGCAGCTCTCTGGCCTTTCCCCTGGGCATGGCGCCCCTCCCTCCTCCGGGAGCCGCAGGACGCGGCCCGCCGGGTCCGTGTCCTGCGGGCGCGTCGCCCGCCCGCCCGATCGGGCGGATAGCCTTGTGAAGGTGCCGCCCGCGCCTCGTTGCGCAGGCCCGCATCGGGAAGGGATGGTAACGCGTGCGAGACCCCCTGTAGACCGCATGTGCCGCGGGACTGGCCGTAATATGCGCTTTGCTCTTGGCCGCGCCGCGGCCAAGGCGCTAATCAGGGGTTTCCGCAAGAAAAAAGGGGAAGCGCTATTGCGCCTCCCCCGCCCCGGATTGCCTAGAACGGGATCTCGTCGTCGTAGACCCCGGCGGCTGGCGTCGCCTGGGGCTGCGGCACCGCGTCCTGGCCGGCCGCGCCGTTCTTGGGCGGCAGGTCGACCTCGTCGGCGACGACGCTGACCTTCGAGCGCTTCTGACCGTCGCGCTCCCACTGCGACCAGCGCAGCTTGCCCGAGACGGTGACCTTCATCCCCTTCTTGAGGATCTCGGCCAGCGACTCGGCCCTCGCGCCGAACAGCGTGCAGTCGATGAAGTTCGCATAATCCTCCCACTCGCCCGTGCTCGCGTTCTTGCGGCGGTCGTTGACGGCCACCCCGAAGCCCAGGACGGCCAGCCCCGACTGCGTGCGGCGCAGCTCCGGTTCGCGTGTGAGGTTCCCGCTGATGGCGACTACGTTGATGCTCATTGCTCTTCCTTTCGCTCGCTTGCCTTCGCCATGTCCGATGCGGCTCCGCGTTACGCGCGCCTGAATGCCCGTTCTGCCGTTTTCAAGGGGCTTGGCCCGGCGCCTCACTGCCGGCCCCGCATCGACGCGAGGGTACGGCGGGAAAGCGCAAGGATGAGGCTCCCGGGCGCGCGAGTGCCGTGTTCTACACGTTAGGGATTGGGACTCCCGGAATCTGGCCGGGGGCGGTGCCGGCGCGGGGCTTCGTCTCTTGTCCACCCCGCCCGGCGCCGCATGTCCCCCCGGCCGCGGGGGTCTTCTGCCCCCGGATGCGGGCCGATCTGGCGATCGGGCAGATCAATGATATGCGCGAAGACGGCAGCCTGCCTTCCACGCTGCCAGCGCGGGAACGATACTATACGTCCGCGCGTTTATTCGCAGAAGAAGGCCATTACCAGGGTCAGCACCATCGGCGCCCAGGCTGCGAACGCCTCTGGGCGCTCGGCCAGCTCGGCGGCGAGCTCGTCGAAGCCGACCCAGCGCACCTCGCTTGCCTCCGCCGGATCGGGATTTGGGTCGCCCGCGCAGCGGCCGACGAGCACGTGGTCGTACTCGTGCTCGCACAGCCCGTTTTCGAACTCGGCGCGGTAGGCGAACGCGGCAACATCTCTCAGGCCGGTGGCACCGCACCCCAGCTCCTCGCGCACGCGCCGGTACGCAGCGTCCAGAAGCTCCTCGCCAGCGCGCGGGTGCGAGCAAACCGAGTTGGCCCAAAGACCTCCCGAGTGGTACTTGAGCATCGACCGCTTGGCAAGCAGCAGCTCGGGGGCTTTCTCGCCATCACGAACAAGCACGACGGAAAACGCCCGGTGCAACAGCCCTTCCACGTGAGCCTGCAGCTTGGTCGCCGTGCCGACTGCCCGATCGAGCCCGTCGACCAATATCAACTCGTCATCGCGTGCAGGGTCGTTCGCCATGAGCCCGTCCATAGGGGTTCCTCCCTGTTGCATGTTAACCATGCAGATTCCCGCCTTTAGTACCCGCTGGTCACGAGCTGCCAGCCGCCGTCCTCGGTGCGGCCGAGCCACCACTGGTAGTCGGTGTACTCGGTGTCGAGGTTCCAGGCGGTCGGCTCGTCCTCGGTCGTGGGCGAGTGGAAATCGCCCAGAAGCTCGACGACCTGCGCGTAGCCCGCGCCCTCGTCGATCTCGTTGAGCCACTTCACGTTCTCGGGCGTGTTGCACCCGTCGCCGGCATAGCGCAGGGAGTGCAGCTCACAGCCGTCCCATGCGGCGAAACTGCACTTCACCTGGATGGCGGCCTCCTCAAGCTCCTCACGCGTGTACAGCTTCGAATCGCCGTAGTCGTAGGAGACCTCCGGGTAGACCTTTCCGGCCTTGTACTCCTCGAACGTGATGCCCCGGCCCGTTATCTCCTTGGCGATCGCCGGGTCATCGATGTAGCGGATATGCCAGGGCTCGTAGCCGTAGCCCGTGATGTGCTCGTCGCCGTCGAGGTAGCGCAGGATGAAGCCGTGGTCGGCGAGCCTCGCGTGGATCTTCTCCCAGACCTCGGGGTACTGCATCATGTCCTCGTTCTCGACGACATCTTCGCCGTCGATGATCAGGTACAGGTCGAGCGCGAGGCCGGTGTGGTGCTCGGAGTAGCCGGGTGCCGCGACCGTCTTCTTGGCGTAGTCGGCGCCGTGCTCCTCGGTGAACTCAGCCATGATGCGCTCCTGGTCGGCAACGCTGCGCCGCGCGGAATCGAGGTCGACGTAAACCCCTTCCTTCTCCAGGTCGGCCTTGAGGTCGAGGTATGCGGCGTAGGCCTTCGACTCCACCTCGACGTCGTCTCCGACGGTGTTGGTGAAGTGCTCGGTTTGGAGCGCGTCCTCCCAGCCTTCGGGCAGGGGGTTCAGCTTGTTGACGAGCGCCAGGTAGTCGACGCCCTCCGATTGCTCGGCCGAGACCGGCGCGCTTGACGCCTGTGACGGCTGCGCGTCGCTCGCCTCCGATGACGAAGCCGAGCTCGCTGCGTTCCCGCCGCATCCGGAGAGTACGAGCACAAGCGCAACTATCGCAGCCCATGCTGCTATGACCTTCGACTTACCCACGCCCATCCTCCTAGTGTGTGTGAGCTGAAATTCGCGTCGATCATTATACGCATCTGGTTGCCCTTCCGTCTCAGGCACCCGCGTCGTGCCCCGTCCGCCCGGCCACGACCACGCCCGACCACGCCCCGAAACCACGCCATCGCGCAGACATGCCGATACGCCTCCGATAGCGATCGGGCTCTACCGAATATTTGGGCAATATCTGGATTGCCTGCTGAAGAGCCTAGACGGTAGGCCGGCGCCAGCCCAGTTGCACCACGAGACTAGCATACCCCCAAGCCGAACCGCGTCACCAGCCACCGAACAGGGCCGCGGGGTCGAAGAAGTACAGCGCGGCGAGGAACAGGTACACGCCCAGAAGCCCGAGCGCGAGCGCGTTCGCCGCCCCGCGCGGCATGCGCCTAAGCGCGGTGTCGAGCAGCGGGTAGAAGACCCACACGATGAGCGTCGCCGCTATGCTGTACACCATCGAGTTCTGCAGCACCACCTGCCCCATGAAGTTGAACGGCAGGGCGCGATAGTCCCAGAGCTGGTAGTCCTGGTTGGCGATCATGCCGGTCGTGAAGTCGATGGACGTGCACACGAGCGCGTTCAGCAGGAAGCTCAGGATGACGGCGAGCCACACTCGCCCTCCCGTCTTCCTCAGCAGCCAGCGGGCCGCCGGGTGCAGGACGACCACGATGGCTACCGCCGCGGCGCCCTCGGCCGTGAACGGGTACAGCCACTGGCTCCAGAGCATGGCGTTTGAGGGGTCGTAGTCGCCCATGAACACGCCCGCCACGATGAGCTGGCAGAACAGCATCTCGGCCCAATGGCCCAGGAGCGAGAACGCGATGAAGTATATGGCCAGGTCGCGCCAGAACACGCGCGTGCGCACCCGTTCGCGCAGCGGGACGTCCCAGCTGTGGCCGCCTGTTGCCGCGGGCGACATGTCCAGCCTCAGGAAGAGGGCGCGCCTCGCCCCCGGCGCGAACGCGAGGTAGGCCGCCACCGCGACGGCGCCGGCGTATTCCAGGACCATGAGCACCGTGACCACGGGCTGGCCCACGTAGCCGCTCAGCGTTCCATACGCGCCGAAGGCCGCATGGTCGAGCGCCGAGAGCCCCGCGCACACGAGCGCCGTCGCCGCGCCCACCGCCCGCGCGGCGCGCATCCTCCTCGACACGAGCCACAGCGTCACGGTGCCTCCCATCATGAGCAGCAGGACCCGCACCATGCTGATGTCGTATTCGAACATGTGCGGCGAGCACAGGAAGCCGAACACGAGCGCGAGCAGCATGGCGAAGGCGAAGTACGCCTGGCAGAAACGCAGCCCCACTGGAAAGCGCCCCGGAGCCGGGGCGCTGCGATCGCCGGCCACCAAAGTCTCCCTAGGCCGCAGCCGCTGCGGAAGACGCACCCGCGGAGCCGTCGGCCGCCAGCTCGCCCTCGATGGCCTTGACGCTCTCTGAGATGTCGTCGATCTCCGCGAGGATGCGCGCCTTCTCGTCGTCGCCCAGCGCGAGCGATTTCCCGACGGCCTCGCGCAGCGCATCGTTCGTCGCGCCGATCGCGTCCGCCACGTCGCCGAGCTCGCCCCGCGCGGCAATCTTCTGCTCCTCTACTTGCTGCTGCACGATCTCCGTGGGATCCGCGCCCTGGCCGTCGACTCCCGGCGGGTTGATGAGGTACAGCGACCACACGATGGCGCCGAACACGAAGATGACGACGGCCACGATGTTCATGATGTCGCGCGGCACGCGGGCGATCATGCGCTCGAGCATGGGGTAGACCCACCAGGTGATGCTGGCCGCGACCACGCCGAAGGCCATCGTGTTCTGCAGGCACTCCTGCCCGCCGATGTGGGCGAAGTTCTCGCGGTAGTCCCACAGCTGCAGGTCGGCGTTCACGATGAGCCCCATGCCGCCCTCGATGATGGTGCACAGGAGGGCGCCCGCGAAGAAGCTGATGACGTAGGCGAGCCACCTCCTCTTGCCGGGGACCTTCTTCTTCAGCCACGTGAAGAACGGGTAGAGCACCAAGCCGATGACCACGACCGCGGCGCCCTCCATCGGGAAGGGGTAGAGCCAGTCGCGCCAGAGCATGGTGTT
>JAFUCC010000060.1 GCA_017459925.1 Eggerthellaceae bacterium | reverse complement strand
CCCCAGGGGCGGTGTTCAACCGCCTGTCCGCGGGGGGCGGTGTTCAGCCCGTCACCCCAGGGACGGCGTTCAACTACAGGCACAAGATGTTGTGCCTCGCCTGTCGTTCCCTTGTGCATGTATGAGGATTTGTCCAGCTCAAATGCGAAATATGCGCAACGTGGTATGATTTTACCGTCTATGGCATTCAAACGAACTAGGAGCAAAGCATGAATGCTGTTTCGAAAGGTCGCCTGACCATCGCAGCGGCAATAGCCGTTGTTTTCTGCGCGCTTGCGCTTTCTTTCAGCGTTCATGCAAGCAACGCCTTCGCAGATGAGTCGACCGACCTTACGACAGGCTCGTCCGTTTCGCTGACAACGCAGGCCGCCACTCCGTCGGTGACGTATTGCACCCATGTTCAAACGTACGGCTGGCAAGGCTGGAAGTCGAATGGTGAAATGTCCGGCACATCAGGTCAGTCCAAGCGCCTCGAGGGCATCGAGATAAAGCTGCAAAACGCGAACGGCGGTATCGAGTATAAAACTCACGTGCAGACCTACGGCTGGCAAGATTGGAAGAGCAATGGAACCATGTCCGGCACAACGGGGCAATCCAAGCGCCTCGAGGGCATTCAGATTCGCCTGACGGGCGCCATTGCGAATGACTACGACATCCTCTACCGCGTGCACGTGCAAACCTACGGCTGGCAAGACTGGGTGAAGAACGGCGAGACTGCCGGCACCACTGGCCAATCGAAGCGCCTCGAAGCCATCGAGATCAGGCTCGTGAAGAAGGGCACGGCGCCGAGCATGTCGTATAGCGCGCACGTGCAGAGCTACGGCTGGCAGAGCGCTGTCGCCGCAGGTAAAACCGCTGGCACGACGGGCGAGTCGAAGCGCGTCGAGGCCTACAAGGTGAACCTGAACCCTGGTAGCTATGCGGGCGGAATCCAGTACAGTGCGCACGTGCAGAGCATTGGCTGGCAAGATTACGTGAAGGTCGGAGAGGTTTCAGGCACGACGGGCCGCAGCCTGCGCGTCGAGGCTATTAGGATGAAGCTGACCGGCGACCTTGCCAACAACTACGACATCTACTACCGCGTTCACGTGCAGAGCGGCGGTTGGACTGGCTGGGCCAAAAACGGGGCATCGGCAGGCAGCCAAGGCTACAGCAAACGTGCCGAGGCGTTCGAGGCCGTTCTCGTGAAGAAGGGCGGCTCGGCGCCGGGTTCGACCGATAACACCATGTTCTCCTTCGAGAAGAAGCGCCTCGACGGCATCGACATCGCCAGTTGGCAGGCAGGCATCAACATCGCGAACACCAACGCCGATTTCGTCATCGTGAAGGCGACCGAAGGTGTGAACTACATCAACCCGTACTTCAAGCAGCATGCTGACGCGACGATCGCGAGCGGCAAGCTTCTGGGCATCTACCATTTCGCGGTGGTCGGCGACGCCGAGAAGCAGGCGGACTACTTCGTGAACGCCATCGGCCCTTATGTCGGGCGTGCTGCGCTGTTCCTCGATTGGGAGAACACGTCGTACAGCGCAACGCTTCTGCAAGGCCCCGCTTGGGCGAAGAAGTTCATGGACCGCGTGTACGAGCGCACGGGCGTGCGTCCGCTCATCTACATGAGCCAAAGCGTGACCAACGACTACAACTGGTCGAGCGTCGCGCCGACGTACGGGCTGTGGATGGCGCGCTACCTGTACCGCAACATGAATACCGGCTTCCTCGACAGCCCCGATGGCGGCGATGGCTACAGCTACTGGAGCTCGTTGAAGCTCTACCAGTATTCGAGCACGGGCAGCATTTCCGGTTACAGCGGGTCGCTCGACCTGGACAAGTTCTACGGCACGAGCGACGACTGGAAGAAGCTGCAAGCCAAGCAATAAGGAGCGTGAAGCCTGGCTTTACGCTAATGGGTAGGAGCAAGATGAAAGCAATCGGCCTGAAAACGCGAAACGTCCTTATTGCGCTGCTCTTCAGCGTGGTGTGCGCAGGTGCGTTGTGCTTACAGCCGGCGTATGCCGAAACGCAGGGCGATCTCGAGCAAAAGCCCCAGGCCGAAGAGCTCGTCATTGCGGAAGACGGCGGGACCGCTGAGGATGAAGCGGCTGCTCTTGAAGACGAGGCTACGTTAGAAGACGCCGATCCCGCTGCCGACCCCGATGCCAATTCGGACGAGCTGAAGCCTGTTGAAGGAGCCGATCTGTTTAAGGATGCGGAACCGGCCGGGGACGCCAACCAACCTGAAGCCGAAGATGCTGAAACGGCCTCCGACTCCGATGCCCAGATGAGCATTCAGGCCGCCGACGCGGAGCTTGCAACGCAAGCTTCGACCGCCTCGCTTTCCTATTCAGCCCATGTGCAACGGCAGGGTTGGCAGAGCCCGGTGAGCACGGGCCAGACGTCGGGCACGACGGGCAAGGCCCTGCGGCTCGAAGGCCTGAAGATAACGATATCGGGCGTGCCGTCCGGCTCGGTCGTGTACCAGGCGCACGTGCAGCGCCTCGGCTGGCAAGATGCCGTGG
>JAFUCC010000059.1 GCA_017459925.1 Eggerthellaceae bacterium | reverse complement strand
GCGCCCTCCTCCTGCGAGATGATGAGGAAGCTGTCCCGGTACACGAGATAGCCCACCTCGCCGCCGTTCTCGCCCACGAGCGTGCGCAGCCGCGGCGAGCCGGCATAGTAGGATTTGCCGCGGCTTTCCGTCGGGTATTCTTCGAGCGCGGGATCCTCGGCGCTTTCCTGGCCGTCCGGCACCTCGCGTTCCAAGGCTTCGGTTGCCGCGTTGGCGAACACCTCGCCCACGATGTTCTCGGTCGCCGATGTTGCGGTGAGCTCGTCTCTGGTCCCAGCTTGGTCGGACGAAGAGGGTGCCGCGCCGTCTTGCTGGCTTTCGTCGGCTATGCTCCCGCCGGTAAGCGCGGAGGATTGCGCGGCCGGCTGGGTTTGAGTTGACGCCGGAGCCTCCGATTCGTTCGAAAGCGCAGCGAAGGCCTGCGCGGGAACCAGGCTTAACGCCAGGTACGCCGAGAGCAGGACCGATACCAGCTTTTTCCAGCCAGCGCGCTTCACGAAACGGGTTCCTTACATATTAGAGCGTTGGATCCGTCGCTTTCCTGATCATCGCTTCCCTTTCCTACGCTCGGCTGCGTCGAAGCCGAAGTACGAACCCACGCCACCCGCGATCGCGATGATGACGTATTCCGCCCAATTCGGCGTGAACACGCCTCCGTTGAAGAGCGCGTTCCTGACATAGCCTATAACCAGGCAAATGACGAACACCGCCACCGCCATGAGCACCGCCCTGACGACCGGATTCATTCCCTTGCTTTCCACGCTGAACCTCCTCGCCATTGTCCGTTCGACGACCATTTTAGGGAACGAATCGTTACAAAAGTGAATCATCGGCCCCTGCCAGCGCAGACGGAGCGCACGAGGTTTCTTATAGCGCAGACCCTCCGAGCAGGGCGGCCTTGGTCGGCTCGGCCCACGAGTACTGCTCCATGTACTCGCCGTGCCAGGCGGCGAGCGCCAGCGGGTCGCCCTCGAGGTAGCCATAGTAGTCGCAAGCCAGACGCGTCACGTTCACGCCGACTGAGCCGCGTCGCCTCACCAGTGCATCGCCGTGACCGCACGCCTCGAGCGTCCTGCGCAGGTCGCTCACGAGCACGCGGACGTACGATGTGCTCACGCCCCTTCCCTCGGCCGCCTCCTCCCAGAGCGCCGCTTCGATCTCGCGCAGGCCCGCCAGCGCCCCGCGCCTGTCGACGAGGTACGCCAGAAGCTCCTTGCTCTTGGCGCGCTCGAACATCAAGGGCTCTCCATCGGCGAACGCCTCGAAATCGCCGAAACAGTGGACGGTCAGTCCGCGTTCACCCGTTGCCCTGGGCGAATACCGCAGGTTGTCCAGCTCCTCGGCGACGGCCTCTGCCGTTATGGGCTTGCGCAAATAGCCCGAGCTGTGAAGGGCGAACGCGTCGGCCATGTACTCGCCGAACCCGGTTGCGAACACAACGTTCACGTGCGGGTTCAGCCGCTTCAACTCCCGCGCGAGCTGGATGCCGTCCATGCCCGGCATGTCGACGTCGAGGAAGGCAACGTCGAAACCGCCCGCGTCCGGCAGCGCCAGCACTTCAGCCGCGTTCGCGCAGACCACGACCTCGGCGTCGGGCGCCGCATCCCCGATTGCCTGCACGAGCGCCTTGCGCGGCATGGCCTTGTCGTCCACGGCGAGTATCCTCATCGCTCAATTCCCTCCTCCTGCTTGGGGATGCGCATCACCGCCAGCGTGCCCTCTCCCGGCACGCTGGCCACCTCGAGCGCGCCTCCGCACATGGCGGCCAGACGGGTCCGCGTGTTCTCGATACCGATGTGCGCCCTCCCATCCGCAGGAATCGCATCGGGGTCGAAGCCGGCCCCGTCATCTTCGACTTCCACGACGAACCCATCCGCGATCTCGCGGGTCCGCACGCGCACCGTGCCGCCCTCGGCCCTCGCGCCGATGCCGTGCTTCACGGCGTTCTCGGCGAGCGTCTGCACGGAGAGCGCGGGCACCCTGAAACCAGTGGCCTGCACGTCAATCTCGTATGCCACGCGATCCGGGTCGGTCGTGCGCTCCAGCTCCAGGTAGGTGCGCACGTGCCCCATCTCGGTCTCGATGGGAACGGGCGTCGTCCTGTTGAGCGATTCCAGGTTCGTGCTCAGGTAGCGCGAGAACGCGGCGATAGCCTTGCGTGCAGCGCCGGAGTCCTCGCCGGCCAGCACGTATATCGTATCGAGCGTGTTGAACAGGAAGTGCGGCTGAATCTGCGAGACCGTCGCGGCGATGCGGTCGTCGGCCGCCTGTTCGCGGGCACGCGCCAGCTCCTTGGTCCGCTCCGCGAGGGTGCTATACGCGTGGGCCTGCATCTCGAGGAAGATGACGACGAACCCGAGCACCGCCGCCACCAGGACCAGGTCGACACCATAGAAAGCCGCCTGGGCCACGGCGGCAACAACGGGGGCAAGCGTGTAGAACAGCATGCAGGCGAGCGCCGTCGCGCCAAGCTGGCGGCGCGTCCGAAGAGCAAGCACGGCGTTCACGCCGTTCACAGCCACGACGTAAGCGGGAATCATCCAGTACCCAACTCCACGATGGTACACATTCGCATCGTCGATGTAGAAGTGCGCGCCGACGAGCGTCAGCACGCCCATGACGACCGCAAGGGCCCAGACTGCGACTTCCCAACGACGATAGCGAGGGCCGCCGGCGTCTTCGATGCGCATGCACAGATAGCTCGTCAGCGTGGCCAGCAGGAAGAAGCACGCGATGAACGATGCGGCGTTGCCCACGTGCGTTGCCACCCAGGCGAGCTGCCCCTCCTGGCCGCGAAAGACACCGGCCAGCGCATCGCAACCAGCGGCGACCAGCTCGAGCGCAAGTCCCGCCACGATCAGCGTCCGCAGCCGGCTCTTCTCGCGGACGAGCAGCAGACAGCAGACGATGCACACGGCGCAGAACGCCACGCTCCACAGCTCGATGGATATGTTCAGGTCACGGATATCAGGCAAACGCAGCCCTTACTTCGCCTTCTCGAACGCGAGGTACACGAGTTCTGTCCTTTATTCCCAGGAGAGGGTGTAGCCGTCTCCCGACACGTCGAGCGTCGCCTTCGCGCCCATGAGGAGCGGGTAGTTCGCGTCGCCGTGGCCCGCGGGGAAGCCGAACGCCACGGGCACGTTCAGGTCGGCGGCGTACTGCCGGGATATCATGTCGGCCACCGACGCGAACTCGCCGCCTCGTGAGCTGCCGTCGTAGTCGTCCATGTCGGCCGGCACGTCGACCCACTCGCCGAACACAACGCCCATAGCCCGGTCGAGCACGCCCAGGTGCTTCAGGACCGCCAGGTAGCGGTGCACGTGCTGGACGTCCTCGCCCACGTCCTCGAGGAACAGGATGTAGGGCTGGTCGACCTTGGTGCAGTCGTAGACGGTGCCGAGCACCGACGTGAAAGTTGAAAGGTTCCCGCCGATCAGGATGCCCTCGGCGTGGCCTTGCTTGTCGTATTCCGAACCGGCGCACTTGTAGGTCGGAAGCTCGCCCCGAAGCATCTTTTGCTCCGCCTCGAAGCAGTCCTTCGGGAAGTCGTCCGCGAACGCGGCGCTCATGGAGGCGTGCACGGACGGCAGACCGGCGCTCGTCCATGCGGAGTGCAACACGGTTATGTCGCTGTAGCCGATAACGGGCTTATTCGCCTGCTTGACGAGGTCGAGTTCCACCTGATCGAGCACCTCGGAGGCGCCGTATCCTCCGCGCACGCAGAAGATCGCCTTCACCTCGGGATCCTCGAGCGCCCATACGAGGTCCTCGACGCAATCGTCGAGTGTGCGTTCCTCGGCGTAGACGTGCTTGCCTTCCACGGGGTTGTAGCCCCAGCCCTTCAGGCCCTCGACCGTCGCCTTCACCTGCTCTTCGCTGGGAAGGGCCGACGGCGTGATCACCGCGACGACATCTCCCTCGGCGAGGAAATAGCCCCCGTTCGATGCCAGCTTCCCGTCGTAGCTCACGGTGATTGCGGTGTCCACACCCTCCGAAACGGTTTCCGGCTCCGCCGCCGTTCCCGACGGGGCGGCGCTGCCGCATCCAGCGATAACCAACGTCATGGCGAGTGCCGCCGCGAATGCGGCCGTTGCTTTCCTGATCATTGCTTCGCCTTCTCGAACGCGAGGCCCTTGCCCGCGTCCTCGTTGTCATCTTTCCACGTGAGTTTGCCCGCATCGTCGATTGCGAACGTTGCGCTGCCGTCCTTGTAGGCGGGGTCGGAGCCCGGTTCGGTCTTCACGCCGGTCTTCTTGGCAACGAGCTTGTTGCCGTCGAGCGTGCAGTCGTACTCCCACGTCGTGGCCGTGGCGGCGTCGGAAGACGAGGCCACTTTCACATGGACCTTGCCGTCCTTGGCCTCGACCGTGAGCGCGAAGTCGCCCGCTGCCCACTTGCCGGCGAACGCACCGGCGTCAGCAGACGCCGATTTCGAGCTGGCGGCGGCGCTCGAGTCCTCGGATTGCGTGCTCATGGCGCCAGCGAAGTCGCTGCTGTCGACCTTGATGTTCACCGTCGTTCCCGGAGGAACCTGGTCGCCGGCCTCGGGCCATTGCTCCGTTACCGTACCGTGCTCGCCGCCCTCGACGATGTCGAGCGAGAGGCCCGCCTGGTCGGTCGCGATTTCGGCGCTCGTGACCGACAACCCCACGAGGTCGGGCACCTCGACCGTGCCGACGGGGCTTTCGAGGGTCACCGTGACCATCGTGCCGGGCGCGACCATGGTGCCCGCCGCGACGTCCTGCGCCACGACCACGCCGGACGGGTCGCCGGTGTAGCGCGCCTGCAGGCCGGCCGATTTCAGGGCTTTCTCGGCATCGGACCACGAGAACGTGGTCACGTCGGGAACCTTCACGTCAGCCGCGGGCTTGGCACCCAGCGACACCACGACCGAGACCGTCGTGCCGCTTTTCACCTTCGTGCCGGCGGCAACGGATTGGGAGATGACGCAGCCCTCAGCCACCTTGTCGTCGTAGGCCACCGTGTAATCGAAGCCGAGCTTGGCTGCCGTGATCTGCGCCTTGGCGTCGTCGCGCACCTTGCCGACGACATTGGGCACCGTCGCTTCGGCGGGGGCGGTGGCCACCGTGAACGCGACGCGCGTGCCCTCCTTGACGGTCGTGCCGGCGGCAACGGATTGCTTGAACACCTGGCCGGGCGCGACCTCGTCGGTCTCCTCGGGGTTCGACGCGACGCCGACGAGCTTGGCGTCCGCGAGCGCCTTCTCGGCGTCGGCTTGCGTCTTGCCCTTCAGGTCGGGCACCTTCACGTCCGCAGGCGCAGCCTTGCCGCTCGAGATGACCAAGTTCACCTTCGAGCCCGCTTCTGCTGCGGAAAGAGCCGCCGGGTCCTGCGACACGACGGCGCCCTTCGGCACCGTGTCGGAGGCCTCGTAGGACACCGAGCCGATGGAGAAGCCCGCCGCAGCGAGCGCTTTGTCGGCGTCAGCCTGCGTAAGCGACACCACGTTGGGAACGGTGAGCTTGTCGCTTGCCGTTGAAGCGCCTGAACTCGCAGACGAGCTCGCCGGCGCCGTCGACGAGCACGAGCACCCCGCCATCACGAGCACGCCCGCAACGAGCATGGCGGCCATGACGGCCGCAATCGCCTTCGCCAGCCTCGAATGTCCCTTCATGTTCCCTCCCCTTTCGGTTGTTGCATCTGGCGGCTCCGGCGATTGCCCTTGCCGCCTATTCGGTTCTTCCTGATTATACGCAGGCACAACCGACTCCGTCCCACCGATGGGAGGGCGTTTTTCCGACCTCGAGCGGTGAGTATCAGGACGTTCCTGGTGCTCATTTGCTGAGCGTCTTCCGAGTTGTACCACATTGCGGAAAATGAGTACCAGGAACGTCCTGCTGCTCATCCGAATATGGCTCTAGCCTGCGGCGAATCGTGAAACAGGTACCTGGTACCTGTTTCACTCGGCGGTTGCCAGCTCGCCCTCGATGGCCTTGACGCTCTCGGAGATGTCGTCGATTTCCGCGAGGATGCGCGCCTTCTCGTCGTCGCCCAGCGCGAGCGACTTCCCGACGGCCTCGCGCAGCGCATCGTTCGTCGTGCCGATCGCGTCCGCCACGTCGCCGAGCTCGCCCCGCGCGGCAATCTTCTGCTCCTCTACTTGCTGCTGCACGATCTCCGTGGGATCCGCGCCCTGGCCGTCGCTTCCCGGCAGGTCGATGAGGTACAGCGACCACACGATGGCGCCGAACACGAAGATGACGACGGCCACGATGTTCATGATATCGCGCGGTACGCGGGCGATCATGCGCTCGAGCATGGGATAGACCCACCAGGTGATGATGGCTGCGACCACGCCGAAGGCCATCGTGTTCTGCAGGCACACCTGCCCGCCTATGTTGGCGAAGTTCTCGCGATAGTCCCACAGCTGCAGGTCGGCGTTCACGATGAGCCCCATGCCGCCCTCGATGATGGTGCACAGAAGGGCGCCCGCGAAGAAGCTGATGACGTAGGCGAGCCACCTCTTCTTGCCGATGAACTTCTTCTTCAGCCACACGAAGAACGGGTACAGCACCAAGCCGATGACGACGACCGCGGCGCCCTCCATCGGGAAGGGGTACAGCCAGTCGCGCCAGAGCATGGTGTTGGTCGGGTCGTACTCGCCCTGCACCACGCCCATGATGATGAACTGGCACATGCCCATCTCCATCCAGTGGCCGATGATGGAGAACACGATGAAGTAGATGATCAGGTTGCGGATGAACGGCCAGCCCTGGCGGTTCACGACGAAATCGTCCTTGTCGTAGGCGCCGTCGCCGTTGGCGATGTCGTTGACGAGCGTGGC
>JAFUCC010000058.1 GCA_017459925.1 Eggerthellaceae bacterium | reverse complement strand
GGTGGCGTTCAAATCGACTTCGATTTGAACGTCACCCCTGGGATAATGTTCATTTCTGCGGCTGAGCGCGCGAGGACTGTTTGAGCACGTACCCCCTTCCCGCCAACAAGGCGGACAGTTATCCCCTCATGGGCGGTAGGTAAATCTTGTCGCGCTCTTGCGGGATGACGCGCTTGGAGAGCTCGCGGACGCCTTTCACGATGTCGGGCATGAGCTCGACCGGCACCCCCATCATCATCATGTCGTCACCCACATCGGAACTCGCGCGGCCGCCGTAGCAGCCGAACGAGATGTTGATCTTCTTGTCGCGCATGGGCAGAAGCGTCACCTCGACGCAATGCGAGTTGTAGCCGCTCGCGTGGAAGTCGTGGCGGTGACCCGTATAGTACGACGTGGCCATGGAAAGCCACATCATCTGCTCGGGGTTGCCCATGATGGAAACCACGTCGACCGTGGCTTTCGGGTCGTCGAGCGGGAACACGCAGGTCGCGTCCATCGAATACGGCTCGAGCATCGGACGCTCGTTGACCATGCGGCTCGCCGCCTCCTGCGTGTCGAGCTTGTGGAACAGGATGTAGATCTCGCCCGACGCGAGTTTCGGCGGCACCTCGGTGAGGCCCAGGATGGACGTTCCATCGGGGCAGGAATGGCGGTTCGCCGGCATGAGCAGCGACACGCCGCGGCGCGCGGCCATCATCGACTGGCAGTAGCGCATGCGTTCCTTGGGAATCTGCACGCCTTCGGGGTACGGCTCGCCGGCACGGATGAGGCGCACGCCCACCGGATGCCAGCGCAAACCGAGCACCTCGCGCAGCGTCTTCGCCCATTCCTTGTACGTGGCGGCTGTCTCGTCGTCGATGAGCTGAGCACGCGGATGGTCGTCGGCGGCGTTCAGCGACTCGGGATTCACCTCGACCTTGATGGCGTCTTGCGGGCAGTTGCCCGAACACGTCTCGCAACCCCAGCACCATTCGGGATGCACCGGGTGCGGGCCATCGTCCATGATGTAGACTTCGGTCGGGCAAAAGCGCTCGCACAGGCCGCACTTGATGCACGCATCGCGGTTGATCGTTATCGTGTAAGAGATTTCGTTCGTCATTTCTCCCCCAGCAGGTACTTCACGACCAGGTCGTTGTCGACTTTGCCGTCGCGCAGCTGCTCCTTCATCCAAGGCGGGTACACGCGGCAGCCGCTCGCATCGGTCAGGTGATACGAGCAGAACGGGATGGCCTGACCCGAAGGCACGGTGACCATCATCGAGCACTCGCGCAGGCGTTGGATGTCCATGGTGTAGGCGTCCATGTAGTCCATGATGACGATGGAAAGCCCGTCGGCCACGTACACGCCCTTCTTCGCCAGGATGTCGAGGAATACCGAACCCTGCGGGCTGTCGGGGCTGAAACCGTCGTGGTACTCGTCGACCGACATGAACTGCGTCGCAGGCCAAAAGCCGCTTTCATGCTCGATCACGCCATCGGGCGCCGGGCCCTTCACGAGGAACACGCCCGTGTCGCACAGCGGATTCGACGTGCCAAGCGGCCAGATGTCCTCCACGCGGATGAGGCCATCCGATTGCTCGGCCAGCTTGAAGATGGTGTCGCCCGCCGTCATGCCTTCGGCCTGGCGCGCGTCGAAACGGCCCGACGTGAAGGCGGGCTGCAGCGCCAAACCGGCGACGACGTCGGAGTTTTCCATCGCGTAGCGCAGCACGTCGCCCAACTGGTCGTCGTTCACGCCGGCGAGGATCGTCATGCAGAGCACCACCTGCACGCCCGCCTCGCGGCAGCGCTCGACGGTGCGCAGTTTCACATCGAGGATGTCACGGCCGCACGTGGTTTCGTACACATCGCCCGTCAAGCCGTCGAACGACAGGAACAAGCCCGTCACGCCCGCGTCGCGCAACTGCTCGAGATACCCCGGGCGCGACGAGATGACCAGGCCGTTCGTGTTCAGCTCGATGCCCCAGAAACCCTTCTCGCGGCCCATGCGGATGATTTCGGGCAAGTCCTTGCGGCATGTGGGCTCGCCGCCCGTCAGCTGCACGGCCCCGTCGGTTCCCACCGCATCGGCGATGACGTCGTACATCGCGCCGATTTCCTCGATGGTCGGGTCGTGCTCTTCGGTGTCGGCGCTCATGAAGCACACGGGACAGCGCAGGTTGCACATCCACGTGACCTCGATTTCCAGCAGCGTGCCGCGGCGCTCGTGACGTGCGCACGTGCCGCAGCCGAACGGGCATGGTGCCGTGCAAGGGATGGTGTTTTGCGGCGCCGTCTTGGGCATGGCCTGCGCCGTCAGCCACTTGTAGTGCTCGACCTCGGGCCAGATGCGCGTTTCAAACGTGCCGTGCTCGGGGCACGTGCGCGTCATCCACACCGCCTTATCGTCGGCGGCGTACACATCGGCCTTCAGCTCGCGCAAGCACTCGGGGCAAAGGGCGATGGTGTTGTGAAGGTGTTCGCTCACTCGTACTTCCCTGCCTCGTAGGCGTTTTCGGCGGCTTGCTTGCCCTGCATGGCGGCGTTCAGGTCGGCCACGCGCTGGCGGTCTTCGTCGGTTAGCTCCTGCGCGCCCGTCGGCGCTTCGGCGGCGCCGTCGAGGTAATCGCGCGGGTCGTGGTTATCGTTGGGCGGTGTGGACACCTTGATGCCCATGAACTCGACCCAGCCGAGCGTGCGCCGCGGCACGAACAGGTCTTGGTATTTTGCGGCCTCGGCAATTGACTTCATGCACGACACGGCATGCGCCAGGTCGGTGACCTCGTCGATATCGGCGACCGGGTCGAAATACGCCGAGGGAATGTCGCCCTCCTCGATCTTCTCGAGGTAACCGTCGAGCGCCGGGCGGCCGTCCATGTTGTAGTACACGCCCGTATGGTCGATGGGCGTGTTGTAGCTATACCCCACCAGCGACGTCCCGCATTCCTGGCACGGCGCATACGCGAAACCGGGCTTGCCGATTGCCTGGAAGTAATCGAGCCATTGGAACGCCTGCTTGATGTGGCTCTTCGGCATGGTCGGCACGTCGCCGCCGATTGCCACGAACGACTCGTAACCACGGTCGAACAGCTGCTGGCACGCGTCGTTGAAATGCTCGTCGAACGACGACCCCGCGTCGACGATGAAGTTGACCTCCATGGGCCACGTGCCCACCGTGTCGAAGACTTCCTTCATCTTCTCGAGGCTGTCGGCCGGCGTGGAGGAACAGAAGAAATCGTACGTGATCTTGTCGACCGTCGGGTCTTCGGCGCGCATGCGCTCGTTCTTCTGCTGCAGCTCGATGAGCGCATGCATGCCCATCTCGCACACGTCGTAGAAACAGTTGCGGTAGAACCCCGCCGCCTGCTCCATCGTCAGGAACCCGCCGTATTCGGTCGTCATGCGCGTCTTCACGATGCCGGGCAGCGGCGGCTTCGTGAAGATGAGCAGCGCGTGTTTCTTTTCGGCCATGAAAATCTCCCTCTCGCTATCGGGGACAAGCCCCGTGAATAGTCAACTAATGGATTATATCGCAGCTTCTACGATACAATGTGACGGTGCGCTTACCGGCACTCCATTGAACCGACCAGAGGTGATCGTCATGGCAACGAGCTACAAGCAAGAGGCTTTGCGGGTTAATGTCTTCAACGGCGGCATCTTGCCGAAAGTCGGCGTCTTCGAGATCGAGGACAAGCGGATCATACTCTACACCGGCATCCCCGGAACGAAGAGCCAGAAGCGGACGGTCATCAAGTTTCGCGACATCGAAGCCGTGTATCCCATGAACGTGTGGGGCATCTCGCCCACGGGCGTCATCATCGTCATGAAGGACTCCACATCGTACCGGTTCGGCCTCTCGGGGCGCAAAGAGTTCCTTCCCTGGCTGGAAGAGCGCGTCGCAGCCTGCCAGCCGAAGGGGAACAAGAAAGAGCTTCCCGACGAAGACGATGAAGAATAGCAGGGTGGGACAATGGGGGCAGGGCAGAGTGTCCCACCAACGGTGGGACACTCTGCCCTGCCCCCATTGTCCCACCTACCAACTCAGAGGCTCATCGCAGGTCTGGATGACGCAGTCGATGGCATTGTAGGCCCATGTGCCGATGAGCGGCTCCTGCAGCGCGCAGCTCGTGAGCGTGTTCACGTTGCTTTCCCAAATGCCCCCGAAATCGGGCGCGTGGGGCGTGCCGTTTTCAGGGTGCCACCAGCCGTAGTCGACGTTGATGATGTCGTCACGCATCTTCGCGATGGCAAACGTGAAGCGCGCTTCGCCCTGGTCGGTCGTGAGTTTCACCACGTCGCCGGGCTTAAACCCGAGCTTTGCGGCCATGGCCTCGCTCGCCTCGACGACCGGACGTGGCGAAGACGCGCGGAACTTCGGGTTTTCCATATACATAGAGGCGTTGTAGGGCTGCTTGCGCGAGCCCGTGAGCATCGTCACATGATGCCCGCCTTCCGCTTCGGCCCGCGCCACGAGCTCAGGCGAGCACAGCCGCATGAACGGCCCCTGCTCGGGAAGGCGCTGTCCGCCCAGCTTGGGCAAAAGCTCGCTTGCAAGCTCGATCTTGCCCGTCGTGGTGGCGAACCCCTGGGGAGCGCCGTCAAGACCGGGTTTCAAGAACTTCTCCGGCTCGGGTGGAATATGGTACATGCCGATGGTGCAGTAATCTTCCCAACTCCAGCCCGTGGGCGCCAGCTGCGTCGCAAACGCGTCGGCGAGCGACTCGTCGGGCCAGTGCTCGCCCTGACCTAAGCGCTGGCCCAGGCCGCGGAAGATGTCGTAATCGGTCTTGCGCTCGTAATACGGCTCGACGGCCGCAGGCCCGCCGTAGCCCATGTTGGCCACGCCGCCGTGAATCTGGAAGATGGGCCGCTCGATGGCGCCTGCGCACGGCAGGATGTAATCGGCGATGGCGCCTGTCGAGGTGATGTAGTAATCGAGCACTACGATGAGCGAAAGCCCCATGAGCGCCTTGAACACGCGGTTCGTGTCGGCGTACGTGAGCAGCGGGTTCGTCGCGTTCACGATGAGCGCGCTCACGCGGTACGGTTCGCCGGTTTCCATGGCGCGCAGCACCAAGTCGGGGCTGGCAGATGTCATGTAACGCTCGGGAAGGCGCCGCCCGAGCTTCTCGGTTTGGGCGCGCACGAGCTCGTAGCCGTTGAAGCACTGCAACGGCGCGTAGGGCGTGTTCAGGCAGAGCGCTTTCTGCTCGGGCGTCATGAGGTCGGTGAGCTCGAAGTCGACTTCGCTCGTGAAATCGCTCGCCTCGGCCATGATGCACGAGCCCGCACGGTCGACGTTGCCCGTGACGGCACGCAGGCAGCAGATGGCGCGGTGGGTCGGCGCAACCGACTTGCCCGTCTGGTCGATGCCGCGGCCGCTCACGAGCGCCGTGCGGCCTTTCGCGAACAGACGCGCCGCTCGCACGATGTCGGCGGCATCCACGCCGCAGAACTCGGCGGCCATCTCGGGCGTGTAGGGCTTCACGTGCTCGGCGAGCTCTTCGGCGCCATGGCACCATTCGTCGACGAACGCCTGGTCTTGCAGGCCCTCTGCGAAGATGACATGCAGCATCGACAGCGCCAGCGTGCAATCGGTGCCCGGGCGCGGGGCGAGCCATAAGTCGGCGATAGCCGCCACTTGCGTGTAGCGCGGGTCGACGCACACGAGCGCCACCTCGTCGGATTTCCCGACGGCGCGAATGGTCTGCCAGAACTGCGAATTGTCGGACTGGGCCGGGTTCGTGCCCCAGATGAACAGCGCCTGCGTCAGCCCGAAGCGGATGTCGACCTCGACGGTCCAACCGAACGTGATGGCGTCCATCCATATGCGCGGGTTCCAGCAGATCTGCCCAATGCCCATGTTGTTGGGGCTGCCGAACAGGTTCATGAAGCGGTGCAACGGCCAAAACGACGCATGCGGGCCGCCGATCATGGAAGCAAGCGTGCCCGAACCGTGCTCTTCGCGCAAAGCAGCGAGGCGGTTCGCGATATCGTCAAGCGCCTCGTCCCAGCTCACGCGTTCCCACTCGCCGCTTCCGCGCTCGCCCACACGCCTAATCGGGTAGTTCACGCGCCGCGGGGAATCGAGCACGTCAAGGTTCATGCGCCAACGGCGGCACCCTGCCAGGATGCGCTCGTCATACGGATAGCGCGTCGGGTCGGGCTTCAAATCGATGACGCGCCCGTCCTCGACGGTGGCGAGGAACGCGCAGCAATACCCGCAGAAGTGGCAGTTTGTCGGCTTGATTTCGGTCATACTCCCATTCTAGTTGATGACAGCGTTTCGAAGCATCCGTAGGGGCTCGATTTATCGAGCCCGCACCGCGAAGCGGCGATATTTTAGCGTTAACAAATCTATCCGCCTACGGCGGCGGGCGCGATGAATCGCGCCCCTACAGGGGGATTTGTCACGCTTCGATCCCCTTGTAGTTGCGGGTGCCCTCGCGCGCGCCTTCGGTATCGTCGAACATGAAACGCAGCTTCAGGTAGCTCTCGGCGAGCTGCCAGGGAATATTCCAATTGAACAAAAGCTCGAGATAATGGAACACGGGCACCGTGCAACCCGACCCCAAAATGGAATACGTGCAGCTGACGCATGCCGTGACGAGCGCGTTTGCGCCGACTTCGCGCGCGTGGTCGCCATGGCGGCGGGCCATCTTGTCGCCCAGCTCGTAATGGCCGGCGGCACGTGGGCGCGACCCGCAGCAATACGAGCGCTTGCGCGCGAACTTCGGCTCGACCATGATCTCGTCGGGCATGATGGCGCGCAGGGCATCGGCGAACTCGCCCGTCGGGCGGTCGGGGCACGAGTCCTTCGGGCAGAACACGATGCGTTCCTCATCCGCGATGCGCGGGTCGGTGCGTGCGAACGCCGCAGCCGATTCGGCGTCGATCTTGTACCCCATCTCGACGAGCAGCTTCGGCAGGGGCACGACTTCGATGTGAGCCGTGTCCTCGTCCTTCGCCAACAGCTTGCGCAATGCCGCCACGCAATTCGGACATGCCGCCACGATGCGCTTGACGCTCGTAGGCGCGATATGCTCGCGGAACTGCCGCTCGAACGCCGAGCGCGCAGCACCGCCATCGCCCTCGTACTCGAGGATCTTGCCGCAGCACAGAACCGAAATTCCGTCGACCTGCCCCGCATCGCGTAGCAAGTCGTACGTCGACTGCACGAGCGGCATCGCGTAATTCAGAAACGAGCAACCGGGAAAGAACAGCGACGTCGCCTCGGGTTTCTCGTCAGCGCGAACCGTGCGAACCGCCTCGAGCCCCGGATACGAGCACGAAACCGTTGAACCCGCCAGCACGTCTTCGAATACGTATTCGTCCATATGCCCCTCTTTCTTCCTGGCACCATTGTAGCAGGCGGGTTTCGCGCTACACTGGCAGGTATGAGAAGCGTTGAAGTATACCGCGCGCAAGCCGCTGTGAAGAAGCTCACCGAGTCGACGCGACCCGGCGAGGCCATCCGCGCATTGGCGGAACTCGCCGATGACGCGGAGGCCAGCCCGTTCGAGCGCTATGCGGCCAGCGTCCTGCGAAACGCCGGCGCCCTAGAGCTGACACGCGCAGGAGCCCCTGAAGTGCGGTTGCTCAGGACCCAGGGCGGCCAGCTCGTGCGCCTGTCGACGCCCACGAGCCCCGGAAACGCCCGCGGGCAGGTGCTCGCGCTCGAAGATGCCCTCAATCGGCTTGTTGGCGTAGTGAGCGCCTTGACGCAAGGCATCGGCACCCAAGCGCCCGAGGGGAAATCGTATGCCCGCGCGCGGCGCCAGAAGCTGTTCGAAAGCTATGGCGTGGAATACCCGCTCTGGAGCGACACCGAGCGCGGCGCCCACGTGACGCTCCCTTCGCTCGGCTCAGGCGAGAAGCCTGACGACGCGTTCTTCAACGAAATCGACTGGCGCATGCTCGACACCGTCGCAAACAACGCGCACGTGTACTTCCAAGCGGCGATCCTCACGAACCTCAACCAGGTGATCTTCGGCGTGAAAGCGCCCCACTGCAGCGAATGGGATGTCCGCACGCGCCTCGCTTCCATTTTGGGAGGACTCGAGCCGCCGCTTCGGTTCTCGTACAAGTTCGACTTCGACACCAGCCGCAACGCCGTGGTCGTGCACTTCACCGTTCCGTCCGAGCGAAGCTTCCCCGCCCTTTCGGATGCCACGCTGCTTCCCGCTGCGCGCATCGTGTACGCCTTGCGGTTTTCGGCATCGCTCGGAGCCGCATGCTTCGGCTCGGGGAGGATCATCGACCATGCCTTCGTCGTCGGGAAAGACGAGGGCGGGCGCGTGCTCGTATCCTGCGCCTTCGACCGCGCGCAGTTCGTGCATGAGACGCTTCCCGTCATCGACGCTGGACAATTTGCGGATCCTGGCCTGCGTTTCGACCCCGAAGCCGTCGCGCAGCAGCTTTCGGCCGCGCATGTGGAATACGTTTCGGGAAGCACTGCGCCCCTCGTAGCTGCACGCCTTGCGGGCACGAGGTTCAAGCCGCGGGAAGACGAGCGGGAACTGCCCGTCGACCTTCAATGGCTCTTCCACGCAAAACGCGCCTGCGACGTCGACACGACGCAGTATATGGGAGGCAATGCCGCCGTCATCGACGAGGCGCGGTCCGATTCGACAGATTCGCTCGTTTCGGCCATCGCGAGATTGGAAGGCGTCGTCGCCGACCTCGAGACAAGCCTCGTCCCTCCCGAAGGACAACCCGAAGCGCGCCCGCTCTTCTGCGAGCATGCGCTTGCGCGTGTGGCCGTCGCCCTGCTCGGTGACGAGCTGAACGTGGCAAGCGAAGCCGAGGCGTTCCTGTACCCCGAAATCAGGACTGCTTCGCACGAGTTACCCGACGTGTATTATTACCGCGCCCCTGACGCGCTGTTCCACGCCTACGTGGGCCTTGCCGACCTGAACCGCAAGCTTGGCGACGTGCGGGACGCCGAAGCGCAAGCTGACCGCTGCATTGCACTTGCTCCCACGACATCGGCGGGCTACGCATTGAAAGCAGACGCGCTTGCGGGGCAAGGACGCTACAAGGAAGCGGCGAACGTCATCATGACGGGCCTTCAGACGGCGGTTGCCGAAAACGACCAGGCATTTTTACTCCACGACCTCGCCCAGCTGTTCTGGCGCATGGGCCGAAGCCGCGAGGCAAGCGCGCTGCACATTCACACCGCCTCGCTTTCGGGCATTTACGCAGCTAAGTCGCTCGAATTCGTGAAGGAACTGGCCGGCGAGCAAAACGTGCACGAGTTCATCCGCGCCAACACGCAGGAAGCCTCGCACGTCATCAGCGCCACGGGAATCCCGCTCGTCAGCGGCCGTACGCGTCAGCTGCTCATAGCGCAAGCAGCCCTCGGCCTTTCCAACGCGCACATGCCAAACGTTGCCACGCCCTACATCGCAGAGCTTGCCAGGCGCTTCCCCACCAACCGCGCAATCACCGAAGCCTGCAATTCCATCCGGTTTGGAATCGTCTAAAAGGCAAGCGGGAGGCCCGGGTGAGGCCTCCCGCTTCGAGAGAGGGAAGATGAGAGAAGGAGGCGCGGGTGTTGCCCTCACCCGCGCTTGCGCTTTAACCCAATGGGGATACTCCCCTTTGGGCTATTCGTCAACCTTCGGGAACAGGTCGGTGGAGAGGTAGCGCTCGCCGGTATCGGGCAGGATGGCCACGATGTTCTTGCCGGCGTTTTCGGGGCGCTTGGCAAGCTCGCGGGCGGCTGCCAGCGCAGCGCCTGACGAAATGCCCGTGTTCACGCCCTCAGTACGCGCCAGCTCCTGCGAAGTCGCGATTGCGTCGGCCGTGGCGATGGAGATGACCTCGTCGACGACGTCGGCATCGTAGTTCTTCGCCACGAAACCGGGGATGATGCCCTGGATGCCGTGAGGGCCGGGCTGGCCGCCATCGAGGATGGGAGACTCGGTGGGCTGAACAGCCACGATCTTCAGGTCGGCCTTGCGCGGTTTCAGCGCGTTGCCGACACCGTTGATGGTGCCGCCCGTGCCGATGCCGCCGACCACGATGTCGACCGTGCCTGCGGTGTCGCGCCAGATTTCCTCTGCCGTGGTGGCAGCGTGAATGGCAGGGTTCGCCGGGTTCTCGAACTGCTGCGGGATGAACGAGTTCGGCGTGGCAGCATGGATTTCCTCGGCCTTGGCGATGGAGCCCTTGATGCCGTCGGCCTTGGGCGTGAGCACGAGCTCGGCACCGTACTGGCGAATGAGCGCACGACGTTCGATGGAAAGGTTCTCGGGAAGGACGATGACTACCTTGTAGCCCAGGGCAGCGCCATATGCCGCAAGCGCGATGCCGGTGTTGCCGCTCGTCGGCTCGATGATCGTGCCGCCCGGCTTCAGGATGCCGTCCTTTTCTGCCTGAGCGATAAGCGAGTAGCCGATCCTGTCCTTAACGGAGCCCGCGGGGTTGCGGTACTCGAGCTTTGCGAGGATGGTGCCGCCGAGATCGTTCGCCGCGCCGTAGCGGTTAAGCTTCAGCAGCGGCGTGTTCCCGATGAGTTCGATCACCGACTCTGCAATGTTGGTGTTGAGTACTTGCGGTTGCGTCATGATGATGCCTTCTTTCTACTTCGGACGGTTCCACCGCCCCTCCAATGATATGAGCATCACTATACCCTAGTGGTTTACTAGGTTTTGCGAGAATGTAAAAGTTCTTCGCCATGACTGGCAATCGGTAAAACCGAATGCAGCATCAGCGGCTGGTTGAACGCCGCCCCGGGGACGGTTGAGAATTGAACGTCACCCCAGGGAAGATGTTCAATGTGCAGAAGCGCTCCTACAACAAATTGAACATCTTCCCTGGGGTGACGATCAATTCTCAACCG
>JAFUCC010000006.1 GCA_017459925.1 Eggerthellaceae bacterium | reverse complement strand
GAAGACGCACGCCGGCGCCAAGCGGCTCGACCGCTCGAGCTTCGGCCATGTTGCGCAGTACTGCTTCACCCCCGACGCGTGGGAGCTCATCGAGCCCTCGCTTGCCGGGCGGTGACACCTAGACGGCGGAGCGGTCGGGTGAGCCGCAATCATGCTCGTCCGACCGTTTCTGCTTCGGTCGCGTCATCGCCTACCGTTTCACCAGAGACGCATGGCAGCTCATCGAGGGCGGGTTCAAGAGCCGCGAGCAAGTTGCCGAAGGGGAGAGCAGTCTGCTCGCGATGCGTGATTAGAGATAGCGCGCTATATACTCAGCGGGGGTAACGATGTCGGGGGTTTCGACCTCGACATCGACAAAGTCCTTGTCGCCGGTCACGAGCACGTCTGCGAAACCTGAAACCGCTGAATAGAGAACAGGATAGTCGCACTCGTCCCGTATCTCGAACAAACCCTTCTCCATGACGAGGGGTGTGACGATCGTTTCGAAGGACGCCCGCTGCAAGAACCTCTCCGCAGCCTCAGCGCGATCAGGTCACTTGCGGGCTACGACCTCCCTGAACTCGTCGATGACGAAAGTCGACAACAGCAGCTCGTGGTTAAGGGCCACATCCTGCACGACCTTGCCAATCGTCTCCGAGCCGAAAGCGAAATACGAGATGAGCACGTTTGTGTCGAACATCACGCGCATTAGCGGGACGCCCTTTCGCGGCGAATCGACTTCACGAGGTCGACTACGTCATCCTCGGTTTCAAGCCCTGCCTCTTGGGCAGCGCCCTCGAACGCCTGGCGCGTTTCGGAGAACGCTTCGAGCGTCGCATTGCGCATGGTTATGACGCCCTCGCCGCCGTCGATGAACAGCACCTTGTCCCCTGTCTTTATCCCCAGAGCCTTGCGTATGGCGACCGGTATGGTTATCTGGCCTTTTGTGGTCACCTTGGCCATGTCCAGCACTGCTTCCATGATATCCTCCCTGAAAGTAAGGAATTCCGTGTTTATATTATACCGTCATGACTTAAGTGAGGCAATTAACGGTCCGGTGATGACGTGGCTTGCCTTTCTCTTGCGTTTTCCACAACGGTTCATGCCCCGCTGAAAATCCCCGTGCCGGGGGTTCAAGTCCCTCCCTGACCACCATGAACATCCAACGCCCCTGCTCGGGGCGTTTTGCTTTTAACTCTGTGCCATCCTGCTCATCGAGGCGACGAGCGCGCGAATCCCTTGTCGAGGCTTAGTTGTAGTGTTAGTGTTTACAAACACTAAATTTAAATGAATAATCATGATTGGAAACACTATGTCACTCGACAACATCGACTTCATCAGGGACCTCTCTGCCAAGCGCATGGCTGCCGTGCCGACTGGCTTCAGGCGCTACCTCTACAACCGCATAGACTGGCGCGACCGCCTGATCATGGTCAAGGGCGCGCGCGGGACCGGCAAGACCACGCTCATGCTCCAGCGCATGCGGGAGGTCATGCCCGACCCGGAAAAGGCGCTGTACGTGTCGCTCGACCACCTCTGGTTCGCCGACCACCCGCTCTACGACGTCGCGGAGTTCCACGCCCTGCACGGCGGCACGCACCTGTTCATCGACGAGGTACACTACCAGAGGAACTGGCAGCAGCTGCTGAAGAGCGTCTACGACGACTTCCCCGAGCTGAGCATCGTCTACACCGGCTCCTCGCTGCTGAAGCTGGAGGCCTCGGGGGCCGACCTGTCGCGGCGCCAGGTTCCGTATGCGCTCGCGGGCCTTTCCTTCAGGGAGTACCTCGCGTTCGAAGGGGTCCCCGCGCCTGCCGCAGTGTCCCTTGAGGACGTCCTGGGAAACCACGCGGCCATCGCCGCGGACATGGCCGGCAAGGGGAAGGTGCTCCCGCATTTCTACGCTTACCTGGAGCGCGGCTACTACCCCTTCTACAAGGAGGTGTACGGCGGCTACGGCCAGCGAGTCGAGGCCACCATCAACCAGGTGCTCGAGAACGACTACCCCTCGGTCGAGGACGTCACCTTCGCCACCATCCAGAAGGCCAAGAAGATGCTCGTCATCCTGGCCGCCCACGCCCCCCAGACGCCGAACATGAGCGCGCTGTACCGCGAGCTCGAGACTGACCGCAACCAGGGCCTCAAGATGCTTTCCGTGCTAGAGCGCGCGGAGCTGCTGAACCTGCTGCCCTCGAAGTCGGCGACCCTGAAGAACATGTCGCGGCCCGAGAGGATCTACTGCGACAACCCCAACATCATGGCCGCCCTCGTGGAGCGGCCCGACGTGGGCTGCATGCGAGAGACGTTCTTCGCGAACCAGCTGAAGGCGGCGGGGCACGAGATAGCCTACCCGCCTGCGGGCGACTTTCTCGTGGACGGCGCGCACCTGTTCGAGGTGGGCGGCAAGCGCAAGTCGTTCGCCCAGATAAAGGACCTGCCCGACAGCTACCTCGCCGTCGACGACCTGGAGGTGGGGCACGGGAGCAGGGTTCCCCTTTGGATGCTCGGCATGCTGTACTAAAAGGAATGCAAGCATTTCGTTGGCCATTACGGATGAGTGGCAGGGTGAGTAGCAGGGTGAGTAGCAGGACTGTCTTGCGACTCATTTTCTGGTAATCACCCGAACTCGCAGCCTATCACGGAAAATGAGTAACAGGAACGTCCTGCTACTCATCCTGCTACTCACCCGGGGTGACATTCTGGAACCCCCCTTCCCGAAAACCCCCGGGTACGGTAAACCGAGAGTATCTCGGCGGAAAATCGATGGGGGTAGGGCCATGTACACTGCTTCGCCCGATAATGAGACAACCGGCATCTCGCGCCGCTCTTTCGTCCAAATAGCCGTGGGTTCCATCGTCATGTTGCCCACGGTGACTAACGCGCTTCTCCTGCCTTCTCGCGAAGCGCTCGCCGACGAGGGCGGGCAGGCTGCGGAGCTTCTCGGAAGCTCTTCCATCCACATCGTCCGCACGGACGAACTGGGCCTGGTCGTGCGCGACGTCTCAAAGGGCCAAGACGTCGCCGGCCTCATACCCGGCGCGCATGTGAAAGTCACCTCGCGCTACAACGGCGTCGTGGTCGAAGGCCGCACCGACGACAAAGGCGCCATCGTATTCGACATCTCCCAGCTCGCCGAAGACACGGGAAAGCAGGAAATGCCCGCCGTTTACGCCTTCAACGGCACCATCGAGATCAGCGCGGATGGATACCGCACGTTCCGCGCCGATTTAATCCGGCTGAAAGGCGCAACGGCGCTCGGCATTCCCACGCAGCCCACGCAAAGCGGCATTCCATACCCGGTCAGCGCCTCGTTCGACGAGTGGGACGTCCTCTACACCGAGGGCGATTCCGTCGACTTCGTCTCGTGTGCGGGAAACGACGCGAACCACACCATCGGCATGAGGCTCGCGGATTGCCCGGCGGGCGCGGCCATCACGGCCGGCGTGTTCGTCAACGGGGCGCAAGTGGCCTCGGCTTCGGGCAAGGCGGCGGCCGACGGCACTGCATCGCTGTCGTTCGTCGACAAGTTCCTGCTGCCGACCAGTACCGCGGCCCTTCCTGTGGGAAGCGGCAATTCCTATACCGTGCGCTACACCGTGGGCAGCACCACGTATGAGGTGCCCATCAAGCCCACCGTTTCCGAAGCGCCGCCCGAGGCGCAGGAGCTGCAGATCAGGAAGGACTTGGAGCTCACGCCGTTCAACGATGCGACCATGTTCGTGGGACTCAGCGCTCCCGAAGGCTGCCCGCTCATCGGCGGGCAATTGGTAAAGATGTGGCAGCCGTCGTGGTACATCGATTTTGAGTTCGACCCCTTCGGCTACATACTCTTCAGGGCTCAGACGCCCGAATTGGGCTACATCAGCGACGATGGCAAACCCGACCCGTATAAGTGGAAGTTCCATCCGAAAGCCTCGCCCAAAGCGCAGTTCGACAAGCAGAAAAGCAAGATGAACGATCAGGTTGCGAAGACGTTCGCCGCCCTGGCCAAGGATGGCAAGATCAAGCAAATCGGGTATTCGAGCCAGCTTTACGCCACCGCGCAGGCCGAGTTGATGGGTGCCGCCACGTGGAGCGCCAAGGACAAGGAATCGCGCGGTCGTGCGCAGCTTGCGCTGAAGATTTGCGCGGGCTACTCGCTCATGGAGACGTTCTGGGCAGGTCCCATCCCCGTCGTCATCCGGTTCAGCATCGGGCTCAACGTCACGGCCGCCGGCGAGGTCGGTTACGTCAGCCCGAGCGTCTGGAGCTTCGACAAGTACCGCTGGGATTGGGGCTCCACCGGTTTCGACCTGCAGATCTGCTTCCCGCCGACCCTTTCCATCGGCATCGGGATAGGCGGCGTGCTCTCGGTTTCGGTCAAGGGCGCGTTCTTCCTCACGTTCTATTTGCACGTAGGGCCTCTGCCCGAAGGGTACGAGGACCTGCCGTCGCCCCGCTTGCGCGTTGCGGGCAAAATGCTGGTCACGCTCGAGATAGAGGTCCTCTTCTTCACCGACACGTACAAGATTTGGGAAAGCGACTGGCCCGATTGGTATGACAACTGGAAGGGGAAACTGCCGCAGAACGTGAGCGGGTTCGCCTCGCCGCTCAAGGGCGCCAGACTGGGAGACGCCCTGAGCAGAGCCAAAATCATCACAGACGAATCGCTTGCCGCGGTGGCTGAGTTCGAGACTGATGGCGTCGAGGGCATGAACCCTCGGGGAACCGTCCTCACGCACTACCAATTGAGCAAAGTGGTGAATGGCGAGCGGACTTTGGTCGCCAACCTCCTCCTTTCCGAGGACCAAGCCCGAAAATTCGGCGGCGATTCGCAGGTGCTGCTCGTCGGACAAGCAGATGACAGCGACGGAAGCCGGCGTACGATCGCCTCCGGACAACGCGGAGACGATGGCAACGACCTCGTCGCCGGCAGCTCGGTGGCGCTCACGGCGCAAGACGACGGCCAAGCGGAATACGTGCTCACGCCTGCCTTCAACCTCCTCGGTGACAACGACGGCAGCAGCACCGCCGAGGATTATCAGGTGACTATGTGGGAAACCGAGCTTCCCGATGCCACAGCTGTGGGCAAGCACGACTATCAGCCCATTCCCCTCGTCGCTCCAGGCGTGCTCGGCTTGGGCAAGGAGCAAGGTTTCCTCACGGGTGCCGACATGCGCATCGCCGACAACATCCTGTCGGCGTCGCACCTCAAGCTGTTCTCCGCCGGCGGTAACGACTACGTCCTTCGCCTCGGCGTCGTGATGGTCAACGGCAAACCACGCACCCGCATCATTGCCGAATGCGTGGGCGAAGACGAGAGGCGCGTGCTCGACTTCAGGACGAACATCAAGCGCGACGACTACTTCGATTACGACTTCGACATCTCGACGGTGCATGTGGACGGTAGGGAGGTCATAAACCTGGTCGTCATTTCCGGTCCGCGGCCCGAAGGCGATAGCACTACGCTCGGCAGCGCGGCAGGAAAGACGCTCTTCAGCTTCCTGACTTGCAGGAATTGGTGGACGCGAGGCGCGCTCTTCACTGGTTGGACGTTCCCCGAGAGCTTCTTCGACACAATCGGCGATGGGGGCATGACATATCGGCATCGCAGCTACTCGTGCCCGCAGATCCGCCATATCGTCGGAACGCGCGATGGTATGAAATACGATCAGGCGGTCGTTACGTTCCTCGTGCGCGCCTCGATGAACGAATGGGCCCTCATGAGCGACGATCGCGAACTCACCAGAACGGGTGTGGGGCTGGTGTTCTTCAGTGAATACAGCATAACGGCCGACACATCGGGTATGGCCCGCATGCTCGGCATCACGCAAAACGCAATCGGGGATTCGTCCCTAATCGATGCGAAGCTGAGCGAGCAGGCAGGCGGATGGCAGGTCCTCACGCTGAAGGGCACTGAGAAAACCTATTACGTGCTTCTGAAAATCGATCCTTGCGCAGCAATCATCGGTGGCGATCCCCAACCGTCGGTGCTCGCGGCGCAGCTTGCCAGCCTGGGGGAATACGAGGGCAAGGTCTCTCGCCTCGTTTCCGTGCCTGCTCAGGGTTATTTCCTTACATGTGTCGACGGGAAGCTCAAGAGGGTCGAGGTTGTCGAGAGCGGCGAGACGGCGACGCTCTCGTTCACAGACGTCGGGGGCGAGCCGGTCAACATCAACGATTTCGGCGTCACGTCGAGTGGCGATGTGCTGTTCTGGCCGGCCACGCGCGAACCCGGCGGATACGTCATCGACGAGGACGGCAACGCGGTGGAGCGCGATGCCGAAGAAAGCGAGCTGAACCTGATCGCGGGCGCTCGCATTCGCAACGGCGAGGTGGGGCGCCCGATGACGCTCTGCGAGGTAAGCCACCCGATGCACCGCATCCGCAATTTCGAGCATAGCGGCAGCTACCTGAGCTTCATCAGCTCGACGACGGTCAATTCGGAGAAGGGCCAGGGCGAGCTGTGGTACACGGCCGTTCCGTGGGTGCGTTGCGCCGTGCTCGACGAGGCAGAGCCGTATGCCACCGTGCTCGCTGCAGGTGATCGCCTGGCGTTCAACCTCCTGCTGCGCAACGAGGGCAACTGCTACCTTTCGGGCGTCGAGCTCTCGGTTGCGGAAGTGGGCCATGATCCTTTCGGCACGATGCAGCTTTATTTCTCGGAAGACAACACGCTCGAATCGTCGTGGAATCCCCGCGGAGACGACGGCAAGCTTCAAAACGTGGAATACGACTGGGCCCTCGCGCCCGGCATGAGCGCGCGCTATTACGCGGAATACGTGACCATTCCCGACGACTGGGAAGGCGACAAGGAGGTCGAGGTCTTCATTTCGGCCGTTTACGCCGTCAGCGCGAATCAATTGAGCGCAGCGGGCGCGCTGACCACGCAGGCGGAAGACGAGTCGATCGAGTACATACCCAACCAGCGAATTCGCGGCTTCCTCTCGATGGGGGAAACGACGCAGGCGAACGATGACGAGGGCTCGTACGGCCCAGCCGACGTGACCGTCGTGGATTCCTCGAAGGCCCCGAGCGACGAAGGGTCGAAGCAAGGCAGCGCCACCAAGGGGTCGCCAAGCGGATCGGGCAAGTCGGGCGTGCCGAGCACAGGCGATGCAATTCCCCTTGCGGCCATCGCCGCCGCAGGGATCGTCGGCGCCGGCGCCGCCCACCGCGCCCTCCGCTCGAGAGAGGAGGATGAGTAGCAGGATGAGTAGCAGGACGTTCCTGCTACTCATTCTCTGATACATTCCCTCTAATTGGGAAATGCAACGCCGAATGAGTAGCAGGAACGTCCTGCTACTCATCCTGGGTGAAAGGGTACACTGTCACCATGACGGAAAACAAGATGAAAAGCGCGCTGCTCTCGCTGCTTGCGGCGATGGTGCTTCTGCTCGCGTTCGCCCCTGCGCTCGCGTTCGCGGACGAGGCCACGCCTGAGTACCAGACGCTCGACGAGCTGTCGGGCAAGCGCTTCGCCTACGTGAACGGCAGCGTGTACAACCAGCGCGTCCAGGAGCGGCTCGAGGGCACCTCCGAGGATTTCTACCCGTCGCTGTCGGAATGCGTGGCGGCCGTCGAAGCGGGCAAGGCCGATGCGGCGGTCCAGCTGTCGTATTGCTGCCAGCTCGCCGTGAACCGGCGCCCAGGCACGGTGGCGTTGCTGCCCGAACCGGTCGCCGAGGTATCCGAGGGCTTCTTCTTCCCGCGGGGGTCGAGCCTCACCGCCCAGTTCAACGACATTATCAAGCGCTTTTCCGAAGACGGGACGCTGAAGCAGCTCGAGGAGAAGTGGGTCGCGGCCGACGAGTCGGGCAAGACCTTGCCCGAACAGGATTGGGATGCGCCCAACGGCACCTTGAAGTTTGCGACTTCAGGCGTCATCGAGCCCTTCTCGTACGTGGGGCAGGGCGGCACGCCTAAGGGCTACGACGTCGAGCTGGCCCTGCTCATCGCACGCGAGCTGGGTTATCACTTGGAAGTTTCCACCATACCCATGGATTCCATCTTCGCCGCGGTGGACACCGGCAAGGCCGACTTCGGCGGCACCCTCACGAACACGCCCGAACGCGCCTCCGTGTGCGACTTCAGCGAGCCCGTGATGCCCACCACCATCTCGGTCATCGTGAAATCGAAGGAGGCGTCCTCGTCTGCGGGCTTCTTCGAGGGAATCGCCGATTCCTTCCAGAAGACCTTCATCGAGGAGGACCGCTGGATGCTCGTCCTCTCGGGCCTGGGCGTCACCGTGCTCATCAGCGTGCTTGCCGGCGTGCTCGGGTTGCTGCTGGGGTACGTCACCGTGCTCGCGCGGCGCAGCGGCGTGCGCTGGGTCGGCAAGGTCGTGGACGGCTACCAGGCGCTCATGGGCAGGATCCCCATCGTGGTGGTGCTCATGCTGCTCTACTACGTGGTATTCGGCTCCGTGGACATAGCGGGCGAGATCGTGGCCATCATCGCGTTCACGCTGGCGTTCGGGGCCACCGCGGGTTCCACCATGTGGACAGCCGTGGGCGGCATTGACACCATTCAGGAGGAGACGGGTCTCGCATTGGGCTACACCCGCTGGGAAGTGTTCCGAAAGATCATATTCCCGCAGGCGCGCCAGCAGTTCACGCCGCAGCTCATGGGGCAGTTCGTGAACTTGGTGAAGGACACCGCCATCGTGGGCTACATCTCCGTGACAGACCTCACCCGCGCAAGCGACCTCATCCGGGCCCGCACGATGGACGCGTTCTTCCCGCTCGTCTCGACGGCGGTGATTTACTTCCTGTTCTGCCTGCTGCTGTCCTGGGTGCTGCGTAAGATCGCAGCGCGGCTCGATACCGCCAACCGCCCGCGCACTATCGAGGGGGTCGAAGAGCGATGAGCCTCATCGAAGTTAAGCACCTGCGCAAGGAATACGGCGACGTCGTCCCCCTGAAGGACGTGAACGCCACCGTGGACGAGGGCGAGGTCGTTTCCATCATCGGCCCGTCGGGCACGGGAAAGTCCACCTTCATCCGCTGCCTCAACCGGCTGGAGACGCCCACTTCGGGGCAGATCATCGTGGACGGCGTCGACATGTGCGCGCCCGACGTCGACCTGCCGAAGATGCGCCAGAAGATGGGCATGGTGTTCCAGAACTACGCCCTGTTCAACCACAAGCTCGTCGTGGAGAACCTCATGATGGCGCCCATGGACCTGCTGGGCATGTCCAAGCAGGAAGCCTACGACCAGGCAATCGAGTTGCTGAAGATGGTCGGGTTGAAGGACAAGGCGCTCAGCTGGCCCAGCGAGCTTTCCGGCGGGCAGCGCCAGCGCGTGGCCATTGCGCGCGGCCTTGCCATGAAGCCGAAGATCCTGCTGTTCGACGAGCCCACGAGTGCGCTCGACCCGCAGATGGTGTCCGAGGTGCTCTCCGTCATCACGCGCTTGGCCGAGCAGGGGCTCACGATGCTGGTGGTCACGCACGAGATGCGCTTCGCCCGCGATGCCAGCACGCGCGTGTTCTACATGGACCAAGGCGAGCTGTGGGAGTCGGGCACGCCCAAGCAGATCTTCGAAAACCCCCAGCGCAAGGAAACGCGCGACTTCATCTTCCGGGTGCGCAACTGGAATTGGGAGATCCGCAGCGTCGACTACGACTACGCCGCCATGTTCTCCTCGCTGCAGGAATTCTGCGCGCGCCAGTTCCTCGGGCGCCACGTCAGCCTCGCATGCCAGCTCGCGCTCGAGGAGATCACGTCAGCTGTCTTGCTTCCCCTGGCGCAAAGGCATGGGATCGTCGATCCGCATATCGCCTACGAGCTGTCGGTGGGCGAGGGCGGCGAAGAGGCCGACCTGCTCGTCGACCTGCGCAAGCTCGCAGCCGCAGGCATAAGCGACGACGAGTTCGCCACGGCCATCGACGACGTGTCGAAGCAGATCCTGGAGAGCGTGATCGCCCGGCAATACACCGACAGCGCAGGCGCGTTCCACCTCGTAATCGGCTAAGAATGAGCAGCAGGACGGATGAGTAGCAGAATGAGCAGCAGGACGGATGAGTAGCAGGACGTTCCTGCTACTCATTT
>JAFUCC010000034.1 GCA_017459925.1 Eggerthellaceae bacterium | reverse complement strand
TGTTAGCGCCGGGTTTAATTAGCCACCCGGAGTCAGACTAAAACCGCCAATCCAGAGTCAAGGGAAAACGGCCAACGCGCCCGTTTCCAGCCCTACACTGGTATACGCCAATACGCCAGCGTTAGGAGGACTATGGATAGAGAAAACGAACGCATCGGCCTTCAGGAAATTATAGACAAGGCCATAGACGAGATGGCCCGCGAGGCGGGCGATTCATTCGAACTCGACCACCTGAACCTGGCCGAGTTCTCGAGGAGGACGGGGCTTTCGAGGTCGCGGGCCCGCACGCTCAAGGCGAAGGGCTTCGTGGTGACGCCGCACGGCCGCTGCGGCATGAAGGCCGAGGTCACCGTGATCAGCGGCTTCGAGGGCGTCGTCAACGCGATGCTCGCCGAGGGGGTAACCAACTCCGAGGTGATCTTCGACCGCATAGCGCCGCAGGGCTACAAGGGCGGCAAGACCACCATCAAGAACTACGTCGCGGCCCATGCGGACCTGGTTCCCGCCAAGCGCAAGCTCGCGGCGGCGGAGCCGCAGGGAAGCCGCGGCAAAAGATTCAAGACGAAGCCCGGGGAGGCCTACCAGATGGACTGGGGGTTCGTCGGGGTCGAGGACTGGTCGGGCGCGACGTTCAAGATCGCGTGCTTCGCGATGATATGCCACCACTGCGGCACGTGCTACGTCGAGTTCTTCCCGAACGCGCGGCAGGAGAACCTGTTCATCGGCATGGTCCACGCCTTCATGGTGATGGGCGTGCCGGAATACGTGCTCACCGACAACATGAAGAGCGTCGTCATCAGGCGGGACATCGAGGGCAAGCCGGTATGGCAGGCCGATTACGCCGCGTTCATGGCGTGCGTCGGCTTCAAGACGAGGCTGTGCAAGCCGCGCCACCCGTTCACGAAGGGCAAGGTCGAGCGCCTCGTTCGCTTCGTGAAGGGCAACTTCCTCGCCGGTCGGAGGTTCTACAACGCGACCGACCTGAACGCGCAAGCGCTCGAGTGGTGCGCAGCGCAGTCGTCCCGCTACCGCAAGGCGGTCGACTGCGTCCCTGCCGACGAGCACTCGTCGAAGTGCCTCCCGACGGCAACGGCGCTGGCGAGGACGCAGGAGCTGGCTATGTACCTGTGCCCGCTGCGGCGCATAAGCTTCGACGGGTTCGTCAGCTTCGAGGGCAGGCGCTTCGGCGTGCCGTACTGGTATCCCGGGAAAACCTGCCGCGTGAGCCGCGACGGCGAGCTGCTGCACATCTACTCCGACGACCTGTCGCGCGAGCTCGCCGTGCATCCCGTCACCTGGAGCCGCAAGGACAGCTTCTGCGATGACCAATATGCGGACATCCAGCCAGTGGAGCTTCCCACCGCGCCGGTCACGACCGTCATCGCGCAGCTCGAGCCGCCCAAGGGCAAGCCCGGCTTCGAGAAGTTCGACTTCGAGGGGAGGCTGTGATGGCGCAGGACGCAACCACCAACGCGGCCGCCAGGATCGACGCCGGCGCGAGCGCCCTGTACAGGCGCGTAAGCGAGAGGGCGGCGTCGTTCGACGTGGCGGTGTCGCCCGAGGAGCTCGCGGAGCTGGCCGTGAGGGGCGACATGGGCGCAGGCGAGCTGGCCGCGCTCGAGGCCGTGTTCACGTACCTGGCCGACAAGCACCACGAGCAGGTCATAAGCACGCTGCTCAGGCTGAGCCGCCTGCCGCTGAAGGCCCCCAAGACCTTCGGCAACTTCGACTTCGACCGCATCCGCGGCAAGGACGCCGCCGCGCTCCGCAGCCTGCCGTCGCTGTCGAACCTGCACGCGCGCAAGAACATCGCGTTCATCGGGCCGGGCGGGATCGGCAAGACGCACCTGGCTCAGGCGTACGGGCGCGAATGCTGCCTGAACTGCCACAAGACGTACTACCTGAAGGCAAACGAGCTGCGCGACAAGCTCGACAAGGCGGTGAAATCGGGGAACCCCGCGCGCACCGTGTCGTCGCTCGTGCGCCCCGCGTGCCTGATCGTCGACGAGGTGGGCCGCTGCACGTTCGACAAGCCGTGCACCGACCTGTTCTTCGACGTCATCGACCGCCGCTACGAGAAGGACTGCCCGAACACGATGATCCTGACGAGCAACACGCCCGTCAACAACTGGGACGAGTTCTTCACCGGCGACGAGACGCTTCTGTGCGCGCTCGACCGCGTGTTCGACCGCGCGACGGTGTTCATGATGAAGGGGGCGAGCTTCCGCGGTGCGGAGCTCGAGACGTTCTCAGTGGAGTCGTCGCCCATGGCCGCGAAGCTGGCGACCATGACGCAGGAACGTTGAAGCTGCAATAAGTAATTGGAATCGCGATCGCTGGCGTATTGGCTATTTATGTTTGATCGGGATTGGTGATTCTCTCCCGACTTGGGTGTGGCTAAAAATGCCTGACGTTAACACCGATTCTCTGCAATTATTCAATTGCGCGCGGATATTAGGGTTACTTAATAGCTTCAATGAGGGTTTGAGATCTACGAAGGAACACGAAAAGCTTATTATCGACGCCACATGTCCTGAGCTGCTGACCGTTCCCTTCGATTTAGGGCCAAGGGAATCTCGGGGTAGAACGTTGAGCGAAAAAATGACTTATGTTGCGACGCTATTCAGATGCCTCGATACACGATCTGCTTTAACCGAAATCGGACATAGGCTTTTTGGGTAGATGCAACGTCAGGTTGGCTCTCAAGTCGAGTGATTGCACCAGCAGTCGGAAAGCTCTCTTAAGGCGGGATTAATCGCGCGATTCGATGAATTCCAAGAACGTCTCGACGCGTTTCTCGAACGTGTGCTTCTCTAAGACAACTTGCTGGCCTTTGCGCGCAATCGCCCTTCGCTCGTCCTCGTGGGCTAGGTAGTATTCCACTGCGTTTCGCAGCTCTTCCTCGCTATGGTAAACAACCGTGTACTCGGCAAGCTCGTCTTCGAAGCCTGCGACGCTGTCAGTCAGGATGAACGCGCCCGAAGCAAGTCCGTCAAATATTCTGTTCGACACGAATCCGAGTCGCCTCATATCAGCCCAGTGGTCGTTCAGCAGAATGGCGCAGCTGCTATACGCCCTGTTCAACCAGCGGTTGGGAATAACCTCGCCTTTAATGTATGCGGGGTCGACATGTTCTTCCCATCCTTTTCCGAACAAATCAAGGCGGTGTGTGGTGGGAAGCAACCATTGCACGGCTTCTCGAAAGACCCCGCGGGTATTGCCGACGAAGAGAAGCTCGAAGACGTCCTGGTGCTCGGCGTCGTTGGCGAACAGCTCGGGATCGGTGCACTGCAGCATTACCTCGACGGGGGAGTGAGCAAGCGGCTTTATGTGCTCTGCCCAAACGCGCGAAGCAACGAAAACCTTGTCGTAGCGGTCGTATTCGCACATGGCGAAGTCGTCGGGGTGAGAGATGTTCCACATTATGCTCGTGTGCATGGCGCTGGGAACGTAGTGGAACAGGCCTTGCAATGCAAGGATGTATTTCCCGTCGAACGGCTCGTACCATTCGGGCGTAATGCGGATTACCGCTTCGTATCCATGGCGCTCGAACTGCTTTTTCAGCGCGATGGCGAAATGGTAATCGCCCCATGATTCAATGTTGTCCCAGCTGTCGCAGGGCGTGACGAGCAGTATTTTGCGCTCGTCAAGGTCTCGCTTTCTGGTGCACATGCTGTTGAGGGCTTCCACATCGATGCTCGATGTATCCTCGATGAACAGCGCCGTGCCGTTTTCTATGTCGGAAAGCATCGCATCCGCTACGAATTGCTGCCATCGCCTTTGGAACAGGAGCAAGTCGTTTGAATGCTGCGAGGCTGTCTCGCTTGCCTCGGAACCGCTCTCGTTCGGATGACTGAAAACGAGGGACGTGGGGCAAATGAAGTTTTGATAGCCCGCCTTGTGAAGCTTCAAGCAGTAATCAGCGTTCTCGAATTCGCCTAGGAACCCTTCGTCGAATCCGCCCACCGCGTCGAAAGCTTCCCTCGTGGTCAAGAGGCAAGAGCCGCCGACGGAGGCAACTGGAAACACGTCGCCAGGGGAACCATGCAAGGCATGTGCGCCGCTGAATCTAAAACAGGGCTGTATGGCCGTGCCGCCGCGCGCATGCACCACCTCGAATGAAACTCCCGCTTGTCGCATGACGCCCATTTCATGCCCGTTGTCGGCGGACCGCGCGAGGAAGGCGTCTCTTGAACCGATTGCGCCTACTGAAGGGTCTTGCCTAGCCGCACGAAGCAGCTCGCTAGCCCAGAGAGGGGCTGGTTCACAGCTGCCATCAAGAAATAGCAGGTAGTCGCAAGAAGCCTTTTCAGCGCCGATGTTGTTCATTCGGGCTGGGCTTGAGCCTTCCGGGCATTCGACAACATGGACCCGAGATGGAGCAGATAATCCCGCTAAGTCGTTCAGCGCGGCGCAACTGCTTGCGTTTCCGACGATTATCAGTTCGCCAATCACGGAATCATCTTGGTCGAAACATGTTTCGGCAATCTGTTTGATGTGCTCAGGATTCGAAGCCCTTACAATGACGCTGACTTCTGGTACGTTAATCGCCTCGTGCACGTGGCTATGCGCATCGATGATTTCTCGGTTTGCCGTGAGAATCTCCTCGCGAGAAATGCCGTTTTTCTCAACTGCAGTCATGAGGAACGCCGTCTGTGCGTCTACCTGCTCAGGTTGGGCATCGTCAGAAGAGCCTGACCTTATTCTCGACAGCGCGCCTCTCGCCCTGCGGGCCAGCCCCCTTTTCATGCGTGTTGCGAATGACACGCGCTCGTCACCGCTTGGTTCAGGTTCGTTTTCGCAAAGCGGCTCTTCGATGTTATGCGGCGTCGATAACGCAGCGAGCGTTTCGGGACTGATTCCCTTTAGCGATTCGAACGTTTGCTCCGATAGCAGCGACGAATCCTGCGTGATGACAGCCAAGTTGGGTGCAGAGAAGCGGACGGCATATTCAGTGGCGTTCGGTTGATTTCTCCATTCTGAAGCGAGATTCGCGCTATCGCCGGCAAGCAAGATGGCCTTTGGGGGGTTTGCGCGTAGCAAAGCCGAGCGAAGCATGGCCTCGGAATTGCCGCGGTATCGTGGAGTGATGATCAGGATGTCATGGTCGGGAACAAGAGCCGCCGCTTCATCGAGGTTCGTTGGCCAAATGGTGAGTGTATCGCCAGTGTCTTCACGTGCGATTTCATCATTCAATCTCGGATAGGAATCGACTAAAACAAGTTTGCCCGAATGCGTTTTCAGGTAGTCGAGAGCTTCAACCAAGAGGCCGTCATCAAAGCGTCCTGTTTGCACCACGCTTTTTACGTGCAATTCATCGAATAACGGCCGTAAAACTTGCGACCAGAAGGTTTTACTGTCTATTAACTGAGGTGCATTTTCGGTCATGATGCCCTACTTTTTGAACTCAGAGGGTGTTTTCTTGCCATTGGCATCTTTGGCGCGGTCGTACATTTCGGCGAAAAGCTCGACGCCCTGGAGCTTGCTGATCACTGCTCCACCTCCGAGTCATCGCAGTGGCCCCTTGTCAGTAGGTGCACACACGACAGGAGCTCGTTGGAGAGAGCTTCGTTGCTGAGCCGATTATAGCGCTTGCATGTCAACGGTAAATCGGCTGCGGCGCATCGGGCCTGCTTCCATTCGAAATAAAGACGGGTTGATATTCTCTTATACGAGGCGTTTGTGTTTCGCTAAACAGATGGCCCTGCGTCTAGGAAAACCTTTCTCGTAACAAAATTCCAGATAGTAACAACTGCGGTAGCAAAGATTTTTACAACTAGATAATGCCAGTGGAAGGACTCTACACCGATCCACATGAGCGCATTATTTATAAGGAGACCTGCGACAGAAAGCGCAATAAAAATCATGAACTCGCGCCGTTTGCTTAGATCCTCTTTGTGGGTGAACACATACCGCATCGAAGCAATGTAATTGAATACGACAGAAACAGTGAAGCCAATAGTGGCGCTGATCAAATAGTTAATATGCAGGATTTCAGTGCAGAAAGCCAACAAGCCATAATCGACGAAGAAGGCCAAGAAGCCGACAACTCCAAATTTCGCAAATTGTGCGACGAGTCTTTTCATGCAATCCTTTCAATTAGGGCAGCGCTCTCAACATGGAAATAATAGTTCTGCTACTTTTCAATGATTGGAAGATTTAGCAAATAGGTTAAGAGGTTAAGTCGGCATTTCTATATTTGGTTTAGGGCGCTTTCCGAAACTGCAGATCTAAACTTTCAATCCTATACTCCCGAATTCGTACCTTGGCGCTTTGCGAGACGGTCTCGCACTATGCGTGGTAGCGCGGTTGCTGCACGGCCGATTCTGTACGATCGAGAACGTTCGAAATCATTAATCCGCTGTTTACAGAATTCAATCTCGGCTTTTGCACGTAAGAGTTCGTTTTGCGTCTCAGAAAGTGCCAGCGCCGTTTTATCAGCGTTAATAATTTGAATCAACGCAGCGATATCCGCCGATGTTCTTTTGGATTCGACCAGAAATCTTTGCGCTGCAAGATCTACGTTGTATTTAAAGAAGCTGTCGGGTTCATCTATGAACTCATGGAGCAAGTCGAGATAGTCATTAGCGGCTTCGTATTGACCTGTCGGATTGTCCTGGTATCGTTCCATAGCCCAACGGAGATGGCTCAGAGCCCAATTCTGACAACTCCGAATGACTTCGGGATTTACGTTTTCACTTCGGAGGCGCGCCTCAATAGCTCGGAATGCTATTTGTATGTTGTGGGGCGATTTATACCCTGATGATTCGATAGACCCTTCTCGCATGCGGTGGTTTGCCAAGGGCATGGGAACAACAGCAATGGTGCTTGCAAGCGCGAGTGCGGTGAAAACAAAGTATGCATCATTGGTTGAAGACAAATTTTGAAATTCAAGTGAGTTGTGGCGAATAAAATCCGCTTTGAAAAGCTTGTCCCACGGCCAACCAACATAGGCGCTAAAAAGATCAATTCCCAAGCCGTTGCCAGATTGCAAGGTTTTACCGTCAGTTCCGCCCGGTGTATATACAGTTAGTGTTGTGTCGGGCGAACCGTCCTGAAAGCTTCTTGAATGGCATACGGTAATATCGGCGTTAGATTCTATTGCTCGGCGATGGAGTTCGCTAAGCATTGTCGGCTCCATCAAATCATCGCCATCAAAGAAAAGCAAATATGATCCACGAGAGTTTGAAAAGCCAGCATTCCTGGCAATTCCTGCGCCAGCCTTCTTCTGATAATAATAGATGATTCTGTTATCGATAGCTGCGAATTCTTCTATGATGAGCCTGGTTGTATCGGTTGAGCCGTCATCAACAATGATTAGCTCGAAGTCTTCAAATGTTTGAATCAGGATGCTTTCAAGGCAATCTGCTAAGTACGGCGCAACATTATAAGTTGGGACAATAATCGAAATAGCTGGAGATGGGGGAAGATTTACCGCGGTCTTTTCCATTGACGACTCCTGCTCAATATGATTACGCTCAAAGAGCGATTATGAGAAAGATATTACCAGACAATAATAGTGCTTTTCATCTTGCTGCTTACGAGTGATGTTTCACTGTTGGTTGGCGTCATCGACAACGCTTTTGCATTTCTTGCGGTGCGATTTTGAACCAGCAACAATGAGTGCGGCAACTGCAAGGGCGGAAATGAGACAACCGATATAGAGTCCCGGAGGCGTGAAACGCATGCTGATAGCATTGTGGCCGCTAGAAACTGGAATGAGCATGAGGCCCCCATTGCAAAGCGAGCCGTAGTCAACCTTTGATCCATTAACGCTGATATGCCAGCCTTTGGTGGCGGGTATCGAAATCAAAACATAGCCGTTAGAATCAGCGTTATAACTTGCTTCAATATGCCCCGACTCAAATGACGCAAATGAGACCTCGTGTTCTTTAAGTTGCGAAATTGCTGATTCAAATGCTTCAAAATTGAGACTATAGAAAAGACAAGAAGCGCCCTCGTGGAGTATTTCAGTAGAGGTGCTGGGTGAAGATCCCGTTGAGATTGCAACCTGATGCATTGAGTCAATGCCATCGGGATCTCCAAGTGCGGTTATGGTATGGCGCCACCTCCAGTTGTCGGTAACTGGAGCCCTGTCGTCTATAGTAAGCTGTACGGAGTCCCCAGTTGGAACCGACGTGTAAACGTAGCCGATTTTCCCTGCGGGTACTTCGACTGCATATTGATAATAGCCAGGCGACAGAAAGGCCCCCTCAACGTCGAGTCGGTCATATAGCGTGTTCGTTTTTCCGAGAAGCGCGTTGACGAGTTTGTTCTGGCGCTCAAATGGGTTCTCGTCGGCATTCAGTGCTAGATCAACGGCGCTCGAGCTGACGCCATACCCCAGGGCAAGCGCATAAGGGTTTTCGTAAAACTTTGCAGTGCCAACACCATTAATTCCATCGACTGTCATGAGGCCTACGTCCTTGAAACCAACAGGCTTTTCATGGGCAGAAACGTATTTGACGCCCAAGAGAGAATCCATGACGAGCACGGAATCGGCATAGCGCATGGAAAACTCGCGCTCGATGCTGTACCCGAGCATGTTCAGCATGTTAACAGCTGAGATATCTTGTGATGAAGCGTATGTTGATAAAGAAAGGTAATCTAATGCGGCTCCTTCGTTTAATGCCGCAGCACCCGCTCTGGTGTATGTTTTGTCAAGGCGGTATAACCCGTTGTCAAGAGACTGTAATTCGTTGAGTTGATCTCGAGATGAGCTCACGTAACTATTGTGATAATCCTGCGTGTAATCGGGTCGGAGCAGAATCCAATTTACGTGCGCTCCATAAAGTAATTCTGCGAAAACGCATACGCAAAGAGCTAAAGGTATCAGAATGTGCCGTTTTGGTAGAAAGTTTAGCTTGCGATATCCGATGAATAAGACTGCAAAAAACACGCACATGGCAACGGTAATAATAGCGAATCGTGTACGAACGAACATGCCTGCTACTAAAACAATTAACGTAGTCAAGCTAACTGTGGCAGCTGCAATAACGACAATTTTGGTATTGGATTGGGGGGCTAGCAATTCTGAAGAGGTAAATCCAGCCAACCAAAGCGCAAGGAAGATGGTCAAAAAGGTGATTCGACAATAGAATCCATATGGCATGCGAAAACCGCTCCACACGTATAGAAGAGGGGTGAAATAGGCACTGGCAATCATCAGAACTAACGCCAAGAGGGCAGCGGCTTTTAAACGAGGCTGGATTGTGCTACACAAGAAGAAGCCGGCAGTAGTGACGAGCAGAAGGGTTCCTGCGTAATGCTGTGGAGTATCAGAAGACCAGTTTCCGATAAAAAACCCTGCTGCAAGCTGGTGAAAACTCGTTGCTGTTAAGCTCGTGAAAGAAGCGCCTTTGCTGCCGCCGAGCATTGCCAATACCGTTGGAATAAACGTGAAAGCTGCCAAGAGTAATGCCATGACTACAGCGAGGATGAACAGCATAACTCGATGCAAAACCGTCTTTTTAATTGAGTTTTGAGAGAACGTAGAAAAGGCGACCATTTCGAGTGCTGCAAGCAGGCTCAAAAAAATGATTAGCATGTACGCCGTATACCAGCATGTGATTATCGCAAGTGCAAGTGTGATCGCCAGAGGAATCCAACGGGATTGTTTTATGAGCAGGTACACGCCATATGCAGCTATTGGGAGCAGAATGAGCGCATCAAGCCATAGTGGATTTCTTAGTTGCGTGGCGGTCCACGACGACCAAGTGAAGCAGAGAGCAAGTGCGAACGCAATAAGCCGCTCCGAATTAAAACGTTTGGTCAGATACCATGCGCTGCTTACCTGTACGCAGCCAAGCTTGAGGGCCGTGATAACCCAAAAGAAATCAACGAGGTGGTCCTCGTCGAAGAGAACCAATAGCATGTTGAAGGGGCTTGATAGATAGTAGCTTACTAGTCCCCAAGCGTTAGCGCCCATGCCCGTGTTCGCTATGTAGAATGCCGAGCTCTCGCCAAGTAGCACCCTTCTAAACCAGGTGAAGAGATCTATGTACTGATACTTTTCGTCTTCAGCAAGAAAGGATTCAGGGCCAAAAGGGTAAATTCCAGTCCAGGTACATATAATTGCGAGCAAAATGATAGGTGTGAAAAGGCAGCACGCCCAAAATGAAAATGATTTGAGTGCGTGTTTACTCGTCATCGCTGCTTTGTCCTATGATAAACAGCGGGCGGCCTTTAACTTCAATGTATGTTTTTGCGAGATACTGCCCAATAATTCCAAGAAAAAGCATTTGCAAACCGCCCAAAAGCAAGATTACGCTCATTGTGGATGGCCATCCCGCGACTGCGTCGCCAAAAAGGAGAGCGCGGATTAATATAATCACCAGAAAAACAACCGCAATGACGCTGCATAATACTCCCGCATACGAAGCAATGGCGAGCGGTGCGGTAGAAAAGCCGACTATTCCTTCTATCGAATAGAGGAACAGCGAGAAGAAATTCCACTTGCTTTCGCCTGCAACGCGTTCGATATTTTCATATTCAAGCCATTTGGTGCGGAAGCCAACCCAGCTGAAAATTCCCTTGCTGAACCGATTGCGCTCAGACAAAGCCAGTACAGCATTGACCATCTTGCGAGTCATCAAACGATAGTCACGGGCACCATCTACGATCTCTGTGTCGGAAATCTTGTTGATGATGCGGTAAAACATACGGGCGAAAAACGACCGAATGGGTGGTTCGCCTTTTCGGTCCGATCGCTTCGTCGCGACGTTGTCGAAATCTTCCTCCGTAATAATCGCATACATCTTGGGCAATAGCGACGGGGGGTCTTGCATATCGGCGTCCATGGTGGCAACGTAGTCACCGCGAGAGGCTTTCAAGCCTGCATAGAGAGCAGCCTCTTTGCCGAAGTTCCTCGAAAACGACAGCCATCGAATCGTGAATGGCCACTGCTGAACGGAAAGTTGCTTGAAGACGGACAGCGTGCCGTCCGAAGAGCCGTCGTCAACAAGAACAAGCTCAAAGGAGAGCGACGGATCGGCTTCCATCATTCCGTTGGCAACCCGTGCGAGCTCATCAGCAAAAAGACCGAGGCTCTCTTCCTCGTTAAAGCACGGCACCACAGCCGATATCAAAGTCACAACAACCTCTTTTGCCTTGCAAAATCGTGCATATACTCAATACGCTTTTGCGAATCATTATGACATAAAGCCCTGATCTTGCCCGTTAATCCGTGATATCAACCATTTGTATCAATTAGTTGCTCGCTGCGATTTTCCCCCTAATGCGGCTTATGAGGTCTGTTGGTAGGACGCTCATCGACAATGCGCGAATTCTATCAGCTAATTGGTACAAGCGTGATTCTGCCAGCTCGTTGAGGTCATTCTTATACGCGTTCGCGCAAATGTCGCTTTCTAGGTAATGCAAGACGAGGAAACCTCGGAGGCCTTCATGCTGCATGAGCTGAAGCCCTTCTGCAACTTCCGGGTCGTGCGGTTGTGCGACTTGGGAAAGCGCAGCCACGGCGCCAACGACGACGTCGTGGTAATCATCAAAGAACGAAACGATTGCTTTGGCGGTGCGCCTACTTAGCAGATCGTAGACGAAGGATTCAGCGATAAGGTTGCCGAGCGACGATCCGAAATGCTCCACCACATTGGCATCGTCGCGCAGCGCAAGCGCGTTTGGCAAGGCGAGGATCTGCGTGTCGAATTTCCAATCGCGCATTTCGAGCGTTGAATACGTGAAAGCGCGTTCCGAGATTTCCTTTTCCAGGAACTGCGCGCTAAGGTATCCGGCCGATTGGGCCCGAAGCAACGCCCGTATTCCCAATGCGCCGTCGCCGAAGATGTCGGTTTCACCAAAGCGGACGCCGTTTGCCCGTAGGAAATCGGTTTGAACGAGGAACGACCTCTCGTGCGGATACGAGCAGTTCAACGCAAAGTCCGCTACGCCGGGAATGTCGATTGGGCCGACGACGATGCCGCCGGGAATGCTCTGATGCTGTCGCAGCTTTTGCTCGGGCGCGCGCATGGCGTCGACGACGAACCTGCCCCTCGTGTCGAGGAGCATAACCTCGATGTCGTGATTAGCTGCATACAGCAGTGCTTGAGCGAACGAGTCCCCGACGAAGCGTTTTCGCAACATGCAGATGTACAAATAGAAGCCCTGAGCTTGGTCGAGCGCATCGTTCAGGCCGACAGCGCCATCGTTGGCTTCAAGTACCCTGAAACGGTGGTCTTGCCGGGCGAAGCTTTTGCAAATCGACATCGTGTTGTCCGACGCCCCGCAATCGACGATTATCGCCTCGAACGATTGAATTGGCTGGCTTGCAATCGATTCCAATACCCCCATTGCCCATCGGGCATCTCGGGATGCGGGGATGATGTACGTCAGTATCGGCCGTTCGGAAGGGGCTTTTGCAAGCGCCGTCTGGTGAGTTGAGTCCTCTTCCGCATTGGCAAGATGCATGATCGAGGCATAGCGGGAAAGAACGGCGGGAGGAAGCATTGTCGATGACAAGACCGTCTCCCCATTCATGTTCGCAACGGTTTCCGTGATGAGCTGCTGAAGCTCGGGGTTTCGCCCGTCGAAGCCGAATTCTTCGGTAATTGAATCGATGTAGAAGAACTCGCGCAGATAAAGCGCTTCCCAAATGCTCTTTGCCGCATTGCGCTTTTCGAGCACTGCGGTCATGTCGTGGATGCGGTCGAACGGGATGTGATAGTCCTTCAAGAAGCTTGAGGCGCCAGGGTTCGTTTGCCGATAGTAATAGTATTCCTTGGGTACCCACACGATGCTGCGGGCGCATACGAGGCTTTCCATCATGAAGGGGTTGTCTGCCCAGCCAGCGCCCTTCGGCTCGATGAAACGAATGCCAAATTCTTCGAGGAAGGACCTGCGGTAAATGGCGGACCAAATTGAAGGGTGGTGCTCGATGATTGTCGTGTCTTCTTCGAGGACGAATGAGCGCGGCGTTTCCCCCATCCCAAACGAAAGCGGCGGCTTGATGAGCATGTCGTCGTAACCGTCGCGCCCATCGAAGAACTCCCAGTAGCCGCCCTTCACAACGTCGGCATGCGCGCTGTCGAAGGTCGCATAAGCTACAAGGTCAGCATACATTTCGGGGTGAATGAAATCATCGGGCTCGACGATGGCGATGAATTCGCCCGTGGCATGCGCGATGCCGTAGTTCATGGAATGGCCGTATCCGCCGTTGGGCTTGTCGAGCACGACGAAACGCGAATCGTCGGCAGCATACTCGTTCATGACTTCCAGCGAATCGTCGGTGCTTCCGTCGTTTACGCAGATTATCTCGATGTCTTGAAGCGTCTGCGCTTTAATGCTGTCGAGGCATTGGCGCAGAAACGGTTGGGCGTTGTAGATGGGAAGGACAACGGAAACGAGCGGCATGAAAGACTCCTGCTCTCCAGAACATGATGCGTTTGAACCGCGCTGTGCGCACAGGCGCAGCGCGTTAGGAAATTATAGCAAAGCCTTCCGCAAGTAATCTTCCAGGTAGGGTACGGCGAATACGACATGGCCGCGTCGCGGAGAAGCGATGATGCCGCCGCTGATGAGGTGCTTTTCCTTTCTTTCCTATTTCTTCCCTATTTTTTCCTTTTGATCAAGGGCGATTGGAAACGACATAGATGTAGTGAGTTACGCAAATTAATTCTTATATTTCAAATTCGGACCGACTGTATTTTCAAACACTTTCATATAGAGTATAATACTTTCAAACAATGAAATGAAAGGTTTCATATGGCGTATATGTCACCGCTTCAAGCTGCGGAAAAATGGGGAATTACCCAGCAGCGCGTTACGGAATTGTGCCGATCGGGGGCGGTGCGCGGGGCATGGCGCGAGGGCCGGCGCTGGCGCATACCCGAGAACGCGCAGAAGCCGACGGGCGCAACTTCGAGTTTCGCCATAGCGCATGCGCACATCTCGCTCGACCCGCCGAAATACAACCCGGTCCCCATCGGCTATTCCGCGTATGATCGCGTAGCGAACGGATTCACGATTGTCGACAAGAGTCTGCTTATTAAGCAGGTGCTCGATAGCGGCGCCCAGGTCACGATGTTTCTGCGCCCGCGGCGCTTCGGCAAGACGCTGAACATGAACATGCTGTGCCGCTTCTTCGAAAAGACCGAAGAGGATGCATCGGCGCTGTTCAAAGACCGGCTCATCTGGGGCGCAGGCGAGCGCTACACGCGCGAGCAGGGGAAGTACCCGTGCGTGTACATTACGTTGAAGGACGCACGCGGTATTTCTTGGGAATGGGCCTTGGCGGGGCTCAAGAGCGTTATGCGCGCCGAATTCATTCGACATTCCGAACTTGCGGAGAGCCCAGTGCTCGACGGGCGAGAGAAGGCGTATATCGCGTCGATCATCGACTTTTCGCTGCCCGATCCGCTTTGGCCATATACGCTGTCTGAGCTCATGCGCCTACTGCACAAGCATCACGGCATGCCGGCCATGTTCTTCATCGACGAATACGACAGCCCCATCCAAGTGGCCTACCTTCGAGGGTATTACGACGAGATGATCGAGTTCATGCGGCCTTTCATTTCGGTTGCCGTGAAGGACAACCCGCATTTGCATCGCGGTTTCTTTTCGGGCATCACGCGCGTCGCGAAGGAGAGCATCTTCAGCGGGCTGAACAACGTCGAGGTCGATTCGATGCTCGAAGGCGCATACGCCCCGTTCTTCGGCTACACGTACGAGGAAACGTACGACCTGCTCGGGCAGTTCGACCGCGCCAACATGTTCGAGGAAACGAAGCGCTGGTACGACGGCTACCGTATAAACGGCATCGAGCTGTTCAACCCGTGGTCCATCAACAACTACATCGCCAGAGGCTTCGAGCCGTGGGATTATTGGCAGCAGACGGGCTCGAGCGAGATCATCCGCCAAATCGTTGCGGCGGCCGATCCGGACATCCTCGACCAGATAAGCGCGCTGATGAACGGCGATCAAATCGAGGTGGAAATCGACGACGGCGTGGCGTACCCGCAGGTCGAGGGCAACCCGCGCATCGTGTTCAGCTTCCTGCTCATGGCGGGCTACCTGCGCATCGACGAGCGCATCGCACCCGGTCTGCAGGAGCGCTCGCGCATCTGCAAGGTGAGCATCCCCAATTTCGAGATTCGGCAAGCGTACGCGCGCGAGGCCATCGGCGGGCAGCCGAGCAGGCCGACCGAATCGGCGGCCGAGAAGATCCGCATGGCGCTTTTAAAGGGCGATGCAGGCGAACTCGAGGAGAACCTGGGCCGTTACGTGCGCGAGGTCGTCAGCTACCACGATGCCGTGGGAGAGGCGTTCTACCATGGCATGGTCGTGGGGCTGTGCGCTGCGGCCGAAGGCGCCTACCGCGTTTCGAGCAACCGCGAATCGGGTTTGGGCCGCTACGACGTGCAACTCGCGCCGAAGTACGAAAGCGTGCCCGGCGTCGTCATCGAGGTGAAGGCGGCTGCCGATGCTGCAGCAGATCTGCAAGCGCTGGCAGACGCGGCAACCAGGCAAATTCTCGAGAAGGATTCTGCGCGCGAGCTCATGGCGGCGGGCGCGCGCGAAATCATCACCGTGGGGCTGGCGTTTCGCGGTAAGGATGTGGCTGTTGCCACGCTCTCGTCTTCCGTGTAGCCGTGGCGGATGACGGTTATGGAACCTCCCGTCGGGTTTGTTGATTATGCCTCGTCTTGGCAAACGGTTGGGGGTCGCCCCTTTCGACGGCGTTTTTTCCAAGCGGTATGCGGTGTGTTTACAGCAAAGCCTCTCGCAATTTCTAGATTCCCCTTCCTTTTCGTCAAGAGCGATCGGGAACGGTATATGTAATGAGTTACGCAAAAAAATTTTATATATAAAAATTAATTTGCGTAACTCAGAGAAATATTCATGAGTTACATGACTTAGCGTTTATAATGAAGTCGAGATTGTAGTAGATAAGGTAAAGAGGTCCCGCATGGATTTAATTGGCCGAAAAGCTGAGCGTGAATCGCTTGAACGATGCGAGTCTTCTGACAAGTCCGAGCTCGTATGCGTGTATGGAAGACGACGTGTGGGCAAGACCTATCTCGTAGAGCAGACATTTGCGCCTTTCTTCGCTTTTCACATTGTCGGGTCGAAGAATGCGGGGGCTGCAGCCCAGCTGAGGGAATTCGGGCTGGAGCTATCCGATCGCGGTGATCCCAATTCCGAACCCCCTGCAGATTGGCGCGAAGCCTTCAATCGCCTGTACAAGGTCATCACCAGCCCAGATGCGCCGAAGAGCCCCCACGGGAAATCGGTTGTGTTCATCGACGAGTTTCCATGGCTGGCGAAACAGCGCTCCGACTTTCTCAGCGCTTTTTCGGCGTTCTGGAATCGTCGGAGCACGACAGGCCAGAAGCTTCTCGTAATCATCTGCGGTTCTGCGACGTCGTGGGTCATCGATCATCTGCTCGAAAGCTCCGATGACTTGGCCGCGCGCGTGACGTCGTCAATATTTCTCGAGCCGTTTACATTGGCGGAAAGCGAGGCGTACTTCAGCGACCGAGGCTTCGATTGGTCGAGGGAGACCGTGGCCGAGACCCAAATGATATTCGGCGGATTGCCGTTCTTCTTCAGCTTAATGCATCCGCATCAGAGCCTATGGGAAAACGTCGACCGCTTATGCCTGGCGCCTCGGGCGCAGCTGAGGGACGAGACCATGATTCTATTGGAAAGCACGATGAGGCGGTCTCGGATCTACGCTGAATTGTTCTCTTTGCTATCGCGGCATAAGTACGGCCTCCGTAAAGAGGAGGCCCGCGAATCGCTCGGCTATTCCACTAACCAGTTTATTGCGGCTGTGTCTGAGGCCGTCAAGTGCGGCTATGTTCACGAGTATCGCAATCTGGGAAAACCGCATCATCCCAAGTACATCCAGCTCGTCGATCCGTTCATATTGTTCCATTATCATTTTATCGATCCGCCGAAAGGCGAAGCGCCCCGGCGGTGGGCCGATTTCGTGGCAGATCAGGGACGCTTTACGAACTGGCGTGGCAATGCGTTTGAGATCATATGCCTTTACCATGTTAGCCAGCTAAAGGCGGCGATCGGTATTGGCGATGTGAAGACGCGCGAATATCCGTGGTCGAGCGAGCGCAAGGAACATGGCGCTCAAATCGATTTGGTCATTGAGCGTGCGGACAACATCATCAACCTGTGCGAGATGAAGTTCACCGACGGGCCTTTCGAGCTCTCAAAGGCAAACGAACAGAAGGTCATCGCCCAGCGCGAGGTGTTCCGCGAAGAGACAGGCACGAAACGCGCGCTAAAAACCGTGCTCGTATCCGCTAACGGAACCACGGGAAGCCACGATGGGTCCATCGCCAAGAAGCTTTCGCTGGACGATTTGTTTCGCGAGTGAGTATTGCCTGGCGAGTATGGAACACCCGGGCTGGCGCGCTGTTCCATAACGGGTAGAATGCATATCATGCAATAAGGAGGCGCTCTTGAAAGGCATAATACTCGCGGGCGGGTCGGGCACGCGGCTGTACCCGCTTACCACGGTCACGTCGAAGCAGCTGCTGCCCGTCTACGACAAGCCCATGATCTACTACCCGCTATCGGTGCTCATGATGGCGGGGATCCGCGACATCCTGGTCATCTCCACGCCGGCAGACCTGCCGAACTTCGAGCGGCTGCTCGGGGACGGCTCGCAGTTCGGCGTGTCGCTGTCATACGCCGAGCAGCCCTCGCCCGACGGGCTGGCGCAGGCGTTCGTCATCGGCGAGGATTTCATCGCCGGCGAGAGCTGCGCGCTCGTGCTCGGCGACAACATCTTCTTCGGCAACGGCCTGAAGAAGCACCTGCGCCGCGCCGTCGCCGACGCCGAGGAGCGGGGCGGGGCCACCGTGTTCGGCTACCATGTCGACGACCCGGAGCGCTTCGGCGTCGTGGAGTTCGACGCCGACTACAACGCGGTCTCCATCGAGGAGAAGCCCGAGCACCCCAAGAGCAGCTACGCGGTGACGGGCCTGTACTTCTACGACTCGCGCGTCTGCGGGCTGGCCAAGAAGGTCCGCCCGTCCGCGCGCGGCGAGCTCGAGATAACCGACCTGAACCGGATGTACCTGGAGGACGGGACGCTCAACGTGGTGACGCTCGGGCGCGGCTACGCGTGGCTCGACACGGGCACGATGGAAAGCCTGTTCGAGGCCTCCGAGTTCGTGCGCGCCGTCGAGCGCAGCCAGGGGATGCCGGTCTCGATCCTGGAGGAGATCGCCTTCGAGAACGGCTGGATCGGGCGCGGCGACCTGCTCGCCGCGGCGGAGCGCTACGCCAAGAGCGAGTACGGCAAGCACCTGAAGAAGGTGGCCGAGGGCAGGTTCGTGCCCCGGAAGGAGCGTGCGTAGCATGCGCCTGCTCGTCACCGGCTCGCACGGCCAGCTCGGAAACGAGCTGCGCCGCTGTCTGGAAACCATGGCCGCCGAGATCGGGCCCGTCCCCGGGGAGTACCGCGGCGCCGGGGCCGATTACGTCGACTACGACGTGCTCGACATCGCCGATGCGGCCGCAGTCGATGCCTGGTTCGCCGCTCACGGGCCCTACGACCTGGTCGTGAACTGCGCGGCTGTCACCAACGTCGACGGCTGCGAGGCCGACGAGGAGGGGGCGCGCCGCGTGAACGCGCTCGGCGCCGAGAACGTGGCGCGCGCGGCCTGCTCGTGCGGGGCCAAGGTCGTGCACGTGTCGACCGACTACGTGTTCCCGGGCACCGACCCCGTCGCGCGCGCCGAGGACGACGAGGTGGGGCCGATATCCGCGTACGGGCGCACGAAGCTCGCCGGCGAGCGGCTCGTCATGGCCGCCTGCCCTCGCTCCTTCGTCGTGCGCACCGCGTGGCTCTACGGCTACGTGGGGCGCAACTTCGTGAAGACGATGCTGCGGCTGGCGCGCGAGAATGGGAAGATCTCGGTCGTGGCCGACCAGTACGGCAACCCCACGTCTGCCAACGACCTGGCCTACGAGATCCTGAAGCTGGCCCTGACCGACGGCTACGGCGTGTACCACTGCACCAACGGCGGCACGTGCAGCTGGTTCGACTTCGCGGGCGCGGCCGTCGACATGGCGGGCGTCCCCTGCGAGAAGGAGGCGCTGACGAGCGCCGAGTACAAGCGGCGCTTCCCGAACTCGGCCGACCGCCCGGCGCACTCGAGCCTGGACAACGCGCGCCTTCGCGCGACCATCGGCGACGAGATGCGCCCCTGGCGCGAGGCGCTCGAAACGTACATGGCGAACCTTCCGGAATTGGGGGACTAGCGTGAAGAACATCATCGTGACCGGCGGCGCCGGCTTCATCGGCAGCAACTTCGTGCACTGGGTGGTTGAGAACCGGCCCGGCGTGCACGTGACGGTGCTCGACAAGCTGACGTACGCCGGCAACCTGGAGAACCTCGCGGGCGTGCCCGATGACCGCATGGATTTCGTGAGGGGCGACATCTGCGACGCCGGGCTGGTGGACGGGCTGTTCGCCGGTGCCGACGCCGTGGTGCACTTCGCCGCCGAGTCGCACAACGACAACTCCATAGCCGACCCGGCGCCGTTCGTGCGCACCAACGTCGAGGGCACGTTCACGCTGCTCGAGGCGGCGCGCAGGCACGACGTGCGCTTCCACCACATCTCGACCGACGAGGTGTACGGCGACCTGGCGCTCGACGACCCGGCCCGCTTCACCGAGGAGACGCCCTACAGGCCGTCGTCGCCCTACTCGTCGACCAAGGCGTCGTCCGACCTGCTCGTGCGCGCGTGGGTGCGCACCTACGGCGTGCGTGCCACGATCTCGAACTGCTCGAACAACTACGGGCCGCGCCAGCACATCGAGAAGTTCATCCCGCGCCAGATAACGAACGTGCTGTGCGGCATCCGCCCGAAGCTGTACGGCGACGGGCGCAACGTGCGCGACTGGATCCACACCGAGGACCACTCCTCGGCGGTGTGGGCCATCCTGGAGGGCGGCCGCATCGGCGAGACGTACCTCATCGGCGCCGACGGCGAGCGCAGCAACATCGACGTGCTGCGCGCCATCCTGGCCGAGATGGGCAAGGCGCCCGACGACTTCGACTGGGTGCGCGACCGGCCCGGACATGACCGCCGCTACGCCATCGATCCCACGAAGCTGCGCCGCGAGCTCGGCTGGCGCCCGGCGCACGTCGACTTCGCGTCGGGCCTGCGCGACACGATCGCGTGGTACCGCGACAACCGCCCCTGGTGGGAGGGCGCCAAAGAGGCGACCGAGGCCAAGTACGCGAAGCAGGGACAGTAGGGGGTCGGAATGGGGTCCGTTCAGTCCGGGAACTTCACGTTCACGAAGACGGAGATCGAGGGCGTGGTCATCGTCGACGCCAAGGCGTACGGCGACGAGCGCGGCTATTTCATGGAGACCTACAAGCGGCCCGACTTCGTCGCGGGCGGCATCGGCGCCGAGTTCGTGCAGGACAACCAGAGCTCATCGACGCGCGGGGTGCTGCGCGGCCTGCACTTTCAGGTCGAACACCCGCAGGCGAAGCTCGTGCGCGTCATCTCGGGCGAGGTGTTCGACGTCTGCGTCGACCTGCGCGCCGGGAGCCCCACTTACGGGAAGTGGGTGGGCGCCGTGCTCTCCGCCGAGAACCGCAGGCAGCTGTTCATCCCGCGCGGGTTCGCGCACGGCTTCCTGGTGCTGTCGGAGGCCGCCGAGTTCTGCTACAAGTGCGACGACGTGTACCACTCCGGCGACGAGGGCGGCTACATGTGGGACGACCCGGCCATCGGCATCGAGTGGCCTCCGCTGCCGGGCGACGACGCACTCGACCCCTCGAAGGTCATCCTGAGCGAGAAGGACAAGCTGCACCCGCCGTTCGTTGCGGGTTAGGCGGTTGAAAGCTGAACGCCGTCCCTGGGGTGACGGGCTGAACACCGCCCCCCGCGGACAGGCGGTTGAACACCGCCCCTGGGGTAAT
>JAFUCC010000057.1 GCA_017459925.1 Eggerthellaceae bacterium | reverse complement strand
TACTCATTTTCGGAAAATGAGTAGCAGGAACGTCCTGATGCTCATCCAAGCGCCCCTCGTGAAGGGCATTTGAAGACGGAAAAATATCTTTGATGCCACGCGCGCGGTGTGCTATAGTTTCTTGGCTAGTTTGAAGGCAAACGGCGCTTTGCCGTGATGAAATGCAGTTATACGGAGTTGATAGCTATGTCTAAGATTTGCGAAGTTTGCGGCAAAAAGCCCGCTGCCGGCCGTAACGTCAGCCACTCGCACCGCGTGACGAACCGCTGGTTCAAGCCGAATATCCAGAAGGTCACCATCAAGGACGAGAAGGGTCATGTCCGCAAGGCCAACGTCTGCACGCGCTGCATGAAGGCCGGCAAGGTCGAGCGCGCCTAACAAACCGCTCCAGCGTATGGAAGAGCCCGCTTTTAGCGGGCTTTTTTCGTGTTCCAACGCGTTTCCAGCCGGCTCTTATCCGCTGTTTGAAGGAACGTTGGAATTAAACGCAGCGCAAAGGGCAGAAGGATGCAATGCTGCGGCGTACGGTATAATTTTCAAGTTACGCAAACGGCGGGCGAGGCACGCCCACGTTCGGAAAGGAAGCTTTCAATGGCACCTGTTCCTGGAAAACTGCATGTTGCAAACGACGTGCTGGCCGACATGGTCGGCCACGCCGCTATGGAATGCTATGGCATCGTGGGCATGGTCGCCCCGAACGCTGCCGACGGCATTGCGAAGATCCTGCCGCCGTCGCGTTTGCGCCGCGGCATCACGCTCGATACGACCGACACCGGCGTCCACGTCGACCTGTACGTCGTCATCGAGTACGGCACCAACATCAACGCCGTGTCGCAGAACCTCATCGACGCCGTCTCGTTCGTCCTGAAAGAGCAGGCGCGCGTCGCGGTCGACGCAATCGAAGTGCACGTCATGGACGTGAAAGTCCGCAAGTAGCTTCACCCGACTCCACGGAGAGAATCGATAATGACTGAATTCACTGGTAACGACGTCCTGTCCGCCATCGCCTCGGCGAGCAAGAACCTCAGCGAGCGCAAGGACGAGATCAACCGCCTGAACGTGTTCCCCGTGCCTGACGGCGACACGGGCACGAACATGTCGCTGACGCTCGAGTCGGTCGTGAAGAACCTGTCGGCATTGCCCATGGGCTCTTCGGCTGCCGACGTGCGCCGCGCCATCACGACGGGCGCGCTCATGGGTGCGCGCGGAAACTCCGGCGTCATCACGTCGCAGATCCTGCGCGGCTTGTGCGAAGGCTCGGCCGACCAAGACGAAATCACGACCGAGGCCATCGACGCGGCGTTCCAGCGCTCCGCCGAGGTTTCGTTCCAGGCTGTGCGAAAGCCGGTCGAGGGCACGATCCTCACGGTTCTCAAAGACGCAGCTGCCGCGGCAAAGCAGGCTCACAAGAAGAAGCTCGAACCCGCTGAGGCTCTCGAGGAAATCGTGAAGGAAGCCTACGCGTCGGTGCAGCGCACTCCCGATCTGCTGCCTGTCCTGAAAGAGAACAACGTGGTCGACGCCGGAGGCTTCGGCTTGGCCATCCTCTTCGACGGGTTCGTCAGCGCGCTGTTGGGCAAAGACGAATTCGCAGGCGACCAGTTCACGTTCTCGCCGAAGACCGAGCCGAAAGTCGAAATCGAGCACATCCAAGATTGGGAGGGCTCCGAGTACCGTTACTGCAACGAGTTCCTGGTTTATTCCGAGACGCTCGACAAGGACGAGGCGCTCGACTTCTTGTCCACCATGGGCGACTGCGAGCTGTGCGTCGGCGCAAACCCGCGCTTCAAGGTGCACGTGCATTCCAACACTCCGAACAAGGTGCTCGAGTACTTCCTCGAGCGCGGCCAGATCTTCGAGGTGTTCATCCACAACATGGACCTTCAGAGCATCGAGCGCAACGACAAGCTCGTCGCGGAGCAGTCCGATGTGAAAATCGAGCGCAAGGCGTTCGGCGTCGTGGGCGTGGCCGCCGGCGAGGGCAACGCGAAGATTCTGCGCAGCCTGGGCGTCGACGTCATCGTGTCGGGCGGCCAGACCATGAACCCGTCGACAGCCGACTTGCTCGATGCGGTCGTGGCGACGAACGCCGAAAAGGTCATCATCCTGCCGAACAATTCGAACATCATCATGGCGGCCAATAGCGCCGCCGAACTCGCCGAGGTGGAATGCGGCGTCGTTCCGACGAAGAGCGTGCCGCAGGCGTTCACGGCGCTGTTCGGCTACGATGCGGGCGCCACGCTCGAGGAAAACATCGAGTCCATGACCGAGATGCTTTCCGAGGTGAAGACAGGCGAGGTCACCACCGCCGTGAAGGATTCGCGCGACGCGAAGGGCAACCCCATTGCGGAAGGCGACGTCATCGGCATCGCCGATGGCTCCATCGACGCGGTCGGAACGTGCGTCGAAGACGTGGTCATGGGTTTGCTCGAGGTCATGGAAGCCGACGATGCCGATACGTGCACGCTGCTGGCTGGCGAAGATTACACCGACGAGCAGCTCGACGCGCTGGTCGAGCGCATCGAAGCAAAGTACGACGACTTGGAAATCGACGCGCATCGCGGAGACCAGCCTCTGTACCCGGTCATCTTCTCGGTCGAGTAGCCGCTACGTTTCGAATTGCAGGAAAGCCGCCGTCACGCCAGACGGCGGCTTTTTTATTGGTAAAGTGAATCCATGACAGAAAAGGCCACACGCGAAATCGACCGCACGAAGGCGACGCTGGCGCTCGATGCGCCGGTCACGTCGGTGCGGCTCGTCAGCCCCAAGCGAGCCCAGGCGCTCGGCAAGTTGAGCATCTCGACCGTACGCGATTTGGTGGGGAACTACCCGCGCCGCTACATCGACATGTCGCGCGTGGCAACGATTGCCGCAGCCCGCATCGGCGATACCTGCACCATCAAAGCGCGCGTGCACGAGGTGAAGGTGAAGCGTCCGAAACCGCGCGTCGTGCTGGCCGAAGTCACCATCGTCGACGACACGGGCGTGCTCATCATCACGGCGTTCAGCCAGCCATGGCTTGCCGACCAGCTGAAAAAAGGCGCGACGGTGGCAGTGTCGGGCGAGGTTGCGTTCAACTACGGTTACAAGCGCATGACGAATCCCTACATCGAGCAGTTGGAAGGCACGGGCGAGGACTTCCACGGCATGATCGTGCCCGTTCATCCGCTAACGGCTGCCATAAAGGCGGGCATGATGCGTCGGCTCGTGGGCAACGCTCTCGAAGAGGTCGCCGGCGTCATCGACCCTCTTCCGCTGTCGCTGCGCGCGAAATACCGGCTCATGAGCCGCAACAGCGCCCTGAACAGCATTCATTTTCCCCATACGATGGACGAGCAGCATGAAGCGCGCCGTCGCTTGGCTTACGAAGAGGTGCTGTTGCTCGAGCTCATGCTCATGCAGGAAGGCGGGAAGCGAAGCGAGGGGCGCAAGGCCGTCGAGCACGTGACGGATGGCCCCGCGGTCGCGGCGCTGGCCGCCGCCGTGCCGTTCGAGCTTACGGGCGAGCAAATCGCAGCCCGCGATGACATATTGGGCCGCATGGCCGCGCCGCGCGCCGCAAACCACATGTTGCTCGGCGACGTGGGCACCGGCAAGACGATCGTGGCTGCTTTCGCGTGCGCGGCGGCTGCAGATACGGACGGGCAGGCGCTGTTCATGGCGCCGACGGAAATCCTCGCGCGCCAGCATGCTGCAAGCCTTGGCCCGCTGCTCGATGCCGCGGGCGTGACCTGGGGCATCCTTACAGGCTCGACGCAGCCTGACGAGCGCGCGGGAATCTTGGAACGCGCCGTTTCCGGCGAGCTGTCCGTGCTGTTCGGCACGCACGCCCTGTTGGAAGACGACGTGGTGCTGGCGAACTGCACGCTTGCCGTCATCGACGAGCAGCAGCGTTTCGGCGTCGACCAACGCGCAGCCCTGCTGGCCAAAGGCGAGTGTCCTGACGCGCTGTACCTGACGGCGACGCCCATTCCCCGCACGCTTGCGTTGGCGTTGTTCGGCAATTTGTCGCTTTCATATATAAAGGAACGCCCCAAGGCGACAGCCCCGCGCAAGACGTTCCTGCACACGCTTGCCGACCGCGGGCGGGCCTACGATGCGGCGCAGGCGGCGCTCGCGCGCGGCGAGCAGGTGTACGTCGTGTGCCCGCTCGTCGGCGAGAAGCAGCCCGATCCCGAGAAGAAGAAGGGCGCGCGCGACGAGGAAGAGGACGTGTACGAGTTCGAGCGCATCGCCATCGAGGACGAGCGCGACATGACGGGCGGCAATGCGGCCGCCGCCGAAGCCGAAGCGGCGTTCCTGCAGTCGAAGGTGTTCGTCGATTACGAAGTGGGGCTTGTGCACGGCAAGCTTCCCGCTGCCGAGAAGCAGGAAGTCATGGACCGGTTCCGCATAGGCGAAATCGGCGTGCTCGTGGCGACGACCGTTATCGAGGTAGGCGTCGACGTGCCCAACGCCACGGTCATGATCGTGGAAGACGCCGACCGGTTCGGCCTATCGCAGCTGCATCAGCTGCGCGGGCGCGTGGGCCGCGGCGATTTGCCAGGAGAGGTTCACCTGGTGTCCGGCACCAAGAGCGAGAAGGCCCTCGAGCGCCTTGCCGCGATGGAGCGCACCGACGACGGTTTCGAGCTCGCGTCGTACGACCTGTCGTTGCGCCGCGAGGGTGACATTTTGGGGAACCGCCAGCACGGCGCGTCGCTTCTGAAGCTCGTGAACGTCGTGCGCGACGGGAAGCTCATCGAAGCCGCCCATGCCGATGCCGAGGCGATCCTCGAAGACGATCCCGTGCTTCAATCGGCTCAGTACCGTGCGCTGGCGCGCGAGGCGCGCGTCGTGTACAAGCGCGCAGAAGACATTTCAGGAGGATAGCCATGCGCATCGTTGCTGGTGAACTGCGGGGAAAGACGATTTCCGCCCCCGAGGGGGAGGGAACGCGGCCGACGATCGACCGCGTTCGCGAAGCGCTGTTCAGCTCGCTGTTCAGCTTGCGCGGCGGGTTCGAGGGCGCCATCGTGCTCGATGCCTTTGCGGGTTCGGGAGCGCTCGGCATCGAGGCCCTTTCGCGCGGCGCGGCCTTCGCGGCGTTCGTCGAGCGCGATCCGAAAGCCGCCAAAGTGCTGGAATACAACGTGCGATCGTGCGGGCTCGAGGCAAATCGGGCAACCATCATGCGCCGCGACGTTCTAGCAGGGTTGCCCAAGGTCACGCCCCATGCGTTCGACCTGGTGTTTCTCGACCCGCCCTATGCTTACGACGCACGTAAGGTGCTCGCGGCAATCAAAGCGCTCGTCGAGGCGGGGCAGGTGGCGTCAGACGCCATTCTCGTGTATGAGCATGACATGAAAGCGGCTGACGCGGTTTCGGCGGCGCTCGAGGAAATCGGCTGCGATGTGCGGCCCTCAAGGAAATACGGCAAAACAGGCGTTACCATAGGCGTGATGAACTAGCGGCGTGTCGTTCTTGCCTGGTCACTTTGACACGCTGGGCGCACGCTAAGCACATTGGAAAGAGGGGACAGCATGAAGCGGGCAGTAACTCCGGGAACGTTCGATCCCATCACATACGGGCATCTCGACGTTATCACGCGCGCGGCGCAGCTCATGGACGAAGTCGTCGTTGCGGTGGCAGCATCGCCTGGCAAGAACCCGCTGTTCTCGCTTGAAGAGCGCACCGAGTTGGCACGCGAGGCAACAGCGCACCTTCCCAACGTGCGCGTCGAGCCGTTCGACGGGCTGCTCGTCGATTTCGCCAAGGCGCAAGGAGCCCATGCGCTCGTGAAGGGCTTGCGCGCCGTTACCGACTTCGAGTACGAATTCCAGATGGCGGCGCTGAACTACGAGCTTTCCCGCGATTTGGAAACCGTCTTCATCATGTCGCCGCCGCAGTACATGTACCTGTCGTCGTCGATCGTGCGCGAGCTCGCCAGCCTCGGCAGTCCGGTCGATCGCTTCGTGCCCGAGCACGTCGCCGTCGCGCTCGCCCGCAAGTTCGTGGACTAGAAATGAGTACCAGGACGTTCCTACTACTCATTTCTTCAGAAATGAGTAGCAGGAACGTCCTGGTACTCATTATCCCTAGTGGTGGAACAGGCGCATGCCGGTGAAGGCCATCGCGATGCCGTACTTGTTCGCGGTCTCGATGACGTTGTCGTCGCGGATGGAGCCGCCCGGCTCGGCGATGTAAGCCACGCCCGACTTGCGCGCGCGCTCGACGTTGTCGCCGAAGGGGAAGAACGCGTCCGACCCGACTGAAACGCCCGACTGCGTGGCGATCCACGCGCGCTTCTCCTCGGGGGTCAGCGCCTCGGGCTGTTCCTTGAAGACCTTCTGCCATTCGCCGTCGCGCAGCACGTCGTCGCATTCGTCGGAGATGTACACGTCGATGGCGTTGTCGCGGTTCGGACGGCGGATGTCGTCGAGGAACGGCAAGCCCAGCACCTTCGGATGCTGGCGCAGGTACCACGTGTCGGCCTTGCTGCCCGCCAGGCGCGTGCAGTGGATGCGGCTCTGCTGGCCGGCGCCTACGCCGATGGCCTGGCCATCCTTCACGTAGCATACCGAATTCGACTGCGTGTACTTCAGCGTGATGAGCGCCACGATGAGGTCGATCTTGGCAGCTTCGGGAATCTTCTTGTTCTCGGTGACGACGTTGGAGAGTAGCTCCTCGTCGATCTTGAAGAAGTTGTGCCCCTGCTCGAACGTGATGCCGAACACGTCCTTGCACTCCTGTTCGGCGCAAACGTAATCGGCGTCGATCTGCACGACGTTGTAGTTGCCCTTCTTCTTGGTTTTCAGGATCTCGAGCGCTTCGTCGGTATAGCTTGGCGCGATGATGCCGTCGGACACTTCGAGCGCGAGGTAGCGGGCGACGTCGGCGTCGCACTCGTCGGAAAGCGCAGCCCAATCGCCATAGCTGCACAGGCGGTCGGCGCCGCGCGCGCGGATGTAGGCGCAGGCGATGGGGGAAAGCTCCTCGTCGCCTTCCACGAAGTACATTTGGCGGTCGACGTCGGAAAGCGGCTGGCCCACGGCTGCGCCGGCGGGGCTGACGTGCTTGAACGATGCGGCGGCGGGCATGCCGGTGGCTTCCTTCAGCTCGCGCACGAGCTGCCAGGAGTTCAGCGCGTCCATGAAGTTGATGTAGCCGGGCTTGCCGTTGAGCACCTTAAGGGGCAGGTCGCTGCCATCCTTCATGAAGATGCGCGAGGGCTTCTGGTTGGGGTTGCAGCCGTACTTCAGCTCGAGTTCGTTCATCGTATCCTCCTCGTGGAACTGATACCGGGTATTCGTTCCACTTGCTTAGCCAAGCCAATAGGGCATTTACCGTGTGGAACGAATACCCGGTATCAGTTCCACGGCAAAGGCGGTACTAGTCGCCGAGGTTCTTGTTGTACAGCTTCACGTCACCGCCGATGTTGGCGTACAACGACACCTTGTTGTCCGCGTCGAGCGCCGCCCATAGCGTGTCGGCATCGGGCAATTTCACGGGAATGGGTTCGCCGGCGAACGTGGGAAGCGGGTTGCCGTCGCCTTGGTAGGTGCTGATGAAGTAGCCGCAGCCCTCGTCGCAGCCCTCATAGGCGAAGAACTCGCGCACGCAGCGGCCGTCGACGTGCTTCAAGATGGAAAGCTCGAACGTGCCGTCGCCGTTCACGATGGCGCTGATGCGCGGCGTGAAGTTCGGCGCATCGGGCTCGTATTCGCGCTTCATGCAGCCATCGCGGAAGCTCCCCGCTTCGACGATGGTGTCGGTTTGGTCGCCGTTGGTCACGACGAGCGCGTCGCCCATCGTGCGCACGGGATGGTAGATGATCAGGCTCGGGTCCTCGAGCAGCGCCGGGTCGTGCGCCTCGGTGCGGATGCCGTCGTCGGTCAGCGCGAAGATGCGGTTGCGGCTGTTCGAGCTGCGCCCCATGATGAAGTAGTACACGACGTCCTTGCCCACGGCGATGCCGCGGCCGGGGTATGGGTTGTTCTTCAGGATCTCGGCCAAGTCTTGCATGTCTGCCCTCCCATTAGTCGGAAACGCAGTCAGTGTATCATCGCGTCCCGTGCGAATCGGCAAGCAGGAGCGAATGCATCGGAGAGCGGGTTAAAGGTATGGGGAAGGGGCTTTGCTAAATTGAACATCACCCCAGGGACGGCGGCTGGTTGAACATCACCCCAGGGAAGGTGTTCAATTTG
>JAFUCC010000005.1 GCA_017459925.1 Eggerthellaceae bacterium | reverse complement strand
AAAGATATGCCGCCGAGTCTGCGAGGACAAGCGAGCACCCCATCCGGCACGCCACCGCGGACAGCAAGATCATAAATACCGCGCGGTAATGCTCTCGGGATTGGCTTTCACTTGCTCAGGTGTGCCGCAGGCGACGATGCGGCCGCCGGCTTCGCCACCACCCGGCCCCATGTCGATGACGTAGTCGGCGTTCGCGATCATGTCGAGGTCGTGCTCGATGACGACGACTGTCGCGCCGTGGTCGACGAGGTCTTGCAGCACGCCGAGCAGAACCTCGACGTCGAGCGGATGCAGGCCGATGGTGGGCTCGTCGAACACGAAGAGCGCCTGCGTTTGGTCGCGCCCGATCTCGCTCGCAAGCTTCAAACGCTGGGCTTCACCGCCCGAAAGCGCCGGCGTCGCCTCGCCGAGCGTCAGGTACCCGAGCCCCAAGTCGTGCAGGATCTGCAGTTTGGCTGCGACCTTCTTCATCTTCCCGCACACCTGCAGCGCCTCGTCGACCGTCATGGCCATGAGCGCGGGAAGCGAAAGCTCCACGACGCCCGACGGGCCTTTCAGCTCGCGCGCCAGCTTCCAAGCGTTTTCGCCGTAGCGCGAACCGCGGCAATCGGGGCATTCGATGTCGACGTCGGGCAGGAACTGCACGTCGAGCGAGATTTGCCCGGTGCCATCGCAAGTGGGGCAGCGCAGCGACCCGGTGTTGTACGAGAAGTCGCCCGCCTTCAAGCCGCGCTCCTTGGCGGCAGGCGAAGCCGCATAGGCGCGGCGCAAGTCGTCGAGCACGCCGGAATACGTAGCGACCGTCGAGCGCACGTTCACGCCGATGGGCGTTGCGTCGATGAGGTTCGCGCGCTTGAGCCCCTCCGCATCGACGTCGACGACGTGCGCGGGAAGCTTCGTGCCCGCAATCGCCGCCTTCGAACCGGGAATCAGGCTTTCCAGCACGAGCGTGGTCTTACCCGACCCTGACACGCCGGTGACGGCCGTCAGGCGGCCGCGCGGAATATGAACCTCGAGGGGCTTCACCGTGTGAATCGCCTTCGTGCGCAGGTACAGCCCGCCGTGTTCGAACATGTCTCCTTCGGCGGTGCGGGCGCGGGGCGCGACGGCGCGTGCACCCGACAAAAACCCGCGTATGCGCGAGTCGGGGTTCGCTTCGACCTCTTCGACCGTGCCTTGCGCGATGATCGTTCCGCCTTCGGCGCCCGATCCCGGGCCGATTTCGATGAGGTGGTCGCACTGCCGCAGCACGCGCACGTCGTGGTCGACGATGAGCACCGAGTTCCCGTCGGCGATGAGGTCGTCCACCACGCCGAGCAGTCCATCGACGTTGGAAGGATGCAGGCCAATGGAGGGCTCGTCGAGTACGTACAGCACGCCGGTGGTGCGGTTGCGCACGGCGCGCGTCAGCTGAACGCGCTGGCGCTCGCCGGTTGAAAGCGTGTTTGCGGCGCGGTCGAGCGAGAGGTAACCCAGCCCGAGTTGCTGCAGGCGGGCGGCTGGCTCGGCCATGCCGGCTAGGATGGACTCAGCCATGGGGCGCATGTCTTCGGGCAGGCTCGGCGCGACGGTGGGGGTCCATTCCACGAGCTCGTCGAGCGTCATCGCCGTAGCTTCGGCGAGGTTGATGCCCGTGAGTAACGTCGAGCGGACCTTTTCCGACAGGCGCGTGCCGCCGCATTCGGGGCAGGGGCCTTCGGTTAGGAACTTCGCCACGCGCTTCAGGCCCTTCTCGTCCTTCACCTTCGACAGCGCGTTTTCCACGGTGTAGACGGCGTTGAAGTACGTGAAGTCCATCTCGCCGGCCATGCCGGTCTTCTCGTTGTAGTACAGGATGTGCTTCTTCTCGGCGGGGCCGTTGAACACGATGTCGCGCTCTTCAGGCGTGAGATCGCAGAACGGCACGTCGGTGCGCACGCCCATCTCGCGGCAGATGTCCTTCATGAGCGACCACATGAGGCTGCCCCAGACGACCACGGCGCCCTCGTCGATGGTCTTCGACTCGTCGGGCACGAGGGTGGACACGTCGACTGTGCGCGCCACGCCCGTTCCCGAGCATGCGGGGCAGGCGCCACTGCTGTTGAAGGCCATTTCCTCGGCGCCCGGCCCGTAGAAGCGCTCGCCGCAGGTGGGGCATTCGATTTCGCGTTCGAGGGCCACGTTCATGGTGGGCGGCGCGTGATGCCCGTTAGGGCAGGTGTGGCTGCCCAGGCGCGAGAATGCCAAGCGCAGGTAGTTCAGAAGCTCGGTCGAGGTGCCGAACGTCGAGCGCACGTCGGGAATGCCGGGACGCTGGCGCAAAGCGAGTGCCGCGGGAACGTGCTCGACCACGTCGACTGCCGCCCGTGCAGACTGGGTGATGCGCCTGCGCGTATACGTTGAAAGCGCATCGAGGTAGCGCCGCGACCCTTCGGCGTACAGCACGCCCAGGGCAAGCGACGACTTGCCCGAACCTGACACGCCCGCTATGCCGACGAACGCGCCGAGGGGAATGTCGACGTCGACGTCCTTCAGGTTGTGAACGCGCGCGCCGCGCACGGAGATATGGTCAGGCTGACCGTTCATTTCGCTCCTTTAGCTGGGTTGATGCAGCTTACCAGTGTAAAACAACGCGCACCGAGCGTCATGGCTTATTTGCGAGCGCGCCTGGCTGTCGGGCAATCAAGCATGGTAGAGTAATGGGTGATGAAAGGCGGTTGGTATGGCTAAGAAGAAGATGACACCCTCGCAGGCAGCGTCGGCGCGCAGGCCCGACGATTGGGAGCCGCCGAAAACCGCCCCCACGAAGAAGAAGGAAAAGGCGAAATCCGAGCCTCTCGACGCGGCCACCGATAGAGGAATCAGCAAACTGATGGCCCCGTTCGTCGTCCTCTTCGTCCTCGCCGCCATCGCCGCGCCGTTTATCGTCATCGGCGTTTCCAGATTCCTCGGCTGGAATTAAGCGGAGCTGAACAGAAGGCTTAAAACGTAGCTTCGTTGGCGGGAGGGGGTAACGCGCGCAGTTCCGCAGCGACTGAAAATGTCCTGTGGACATTTTCACAAAGCGAGGACTGTTTGAGCACGTACCCCCTCCCGCTCTCGAAGCGGACTGGTGGTCTAGAGAGCCTTCACGATGGCGTCGACAGAGGCTTTCGCGTCGCCGAGCAGCATGTCGGTGTTGTCGTTGAAGAACAGCGGGTTCTGAACGCCCGAGTAGCCGGCGTTGCCCATCGAGCGCTTGAACACGATGACCTTGCCCGCTTCCCACACGCGCAACACGGGCATGCCCGCGATGGGGGAGTCGGGCTCGGTTTCGGCCGAGGGGTTCACCGTGTCATTCGCGCCGATGACGAGCACGACGTCCACGTTGCCGAAGTCGTCGTTCACCTCGTCCATCTCGTACACGCTGTCGTAGGGCACCTTCGCTTCTGCGAGTAGCACGTTCATATGGCCGGGCATGCGGCCCGCCACCGGGTGAATCGCGAACTTCACATCGACGCCCTCTTTTTGCAGGCGCTTGGTCAGGTCGGCGACGGGGAACTGCGCCTGCGCCACGGCCATGCCGTAGCCGGGCGCGATGACGACGCTCTTGGCCTTCTTCAGCATGGCGGCAACCTCATCGGTAGTCACTTCGGTGTGCTCGCCGAGGTCCTGGGCCTTCGATGCGCCAGACTTCGCAGGCGTATCGCCGAAGCCGCCGAGGATGACGCTCGTGAACGAGCGGTTCATGCCCTTGCACATGATGTAGGACAGATATGCACCCGAGCTGCCGACCAGGGCGCCTGTCACGATGAGCAGGTCGTTGCCCAGCGTGAAGCCGGCCATGGCGGCCGCCCAGCCGGAATACGAGTTCAGCATCGACACGACGACCGGCATGTCGCCGCCGCCTATGGCGAGCACCAGGTGCGCGCCGAGCACGAGCGAGACCGCCGCGATGGCGACGAGGAAGGGAAGGCCCGCCTCGACGCCGGTCGTCATGCCGAACAGGGCCACGAGCACGACGTATGCGAGCAGCATCATGAGGTTCAGGAAGTTGCGCCCGGGCAGCAGGAGCGGCTTGCCCGAGATCTTCGCCGACAGCTTCAAGTTGGCCACGATAGATCCGGTGAACGTGACGCCGCCGATGAACACGGCCAGGCCCACCTCGCCCAGGTGGTAGATGTTGGTCTGGCCCTCGAAGTACCCGCCGGGTTGCATGAGGAACGAGTTGAAGCCCACGAGCACCGCGGCCAGGCCCACGAAGCAGTGGAGCAGGGCCACGAGCTGGGGCATCTCGGTCATCTGCACGTGGCGGGCCTTCCACACGCCGAACGCGCCGCCCACCACGATGGCGGCGGCCATGAGGCCGACGACCAGCAGGGGCTGCTCCGCGCCCAGAAGCGCGATGCCGATGGTGGCCGCCAATGCGATGGCCATGCCCGTGATGCCCAGGTAGTTTCCGCGCTTCGCCGTCTTCTGCCTCGAGAGGCCGGCCAGCGCCAGGATGAACAGGAGCGCCGCGATCAGGTATGCGACGGACTGGTAGCTTACTGCCGTCATTCGCTGCTCCTTTCGAACATCTTGAGCATTCGGTGGGTCACGAGGAAGCCGCCGAATATGTTGATGGCCGCGATGGCGATGGCGATCACGGCCATGACGAGTACCACGATGTCGCCCGTCGCCGCCACCTGCAGAAGCGCGCCGACGATGATGATGCCCGAGATGGCGTTGGTCACAGACATGAGCGGCGTGTGCAGGGTGTGCGTGACGTTGGTGATGACGTAGAACCCGATGACGCACGCCAGCACGAACACGAAGAAGTGCTGGGTCATCTCGGGCGGTGCGGCCACGACGAGCGCCACGGCTATGACGCCGAGCAGCGCCTTCCACAGAAGGCCGCGCAGCGTGCGCGCGTCCCTGCCGGGGTCGTCGATGAGGCTCGGCTCGCTTTCGGGTTCGGCGGGCTTCTCCTCCTTCTTGGGGGCGGCGGAAACGCTCACCGCGGGGGGAGGCCAGGTCACTTGCCCGTCGAGCGCCACGGTGATGCCGCGGATGATCGGGTCTTCCTGGTTCAGCACCAGCACGCCGTCCTTTTCGGGCGTGGCGAGCTTGAAGAGGTTCGCGATGTTCTGGCCGTACAGCTGCGACGACTGGCGCGGCATGCGCGAGGCCAGGCGCGTGGGGCCGAGTACCTTCACGCCGTTTTCGGTCATGACGGTCTCGTCGGGTTTCGAGCAGGCGCAGTTGCCGCCGAGCTCCGACGCGCCCATGTCGACGACGACCGAGCCGGGGCGCATGCCCGCGACGGCTTCCTCGGTCAGCAGCAGCGGGGCCTTTCGCCCGGGCACGGCTGCCGTCGTGATGACGATGTCGCTCTTGGCGGCCTGGTCGGCGTACACCTGCAGAACCTGCTGTTGCTCTTCCTCGGTCAGCGGTTTGGCGTAGCCGTCGGCGCTTTCCTGTTTCACGGGAATCTCGACGAACGTCGCGCCGAGCGATTCCACCTGGTCGGCGACTTCGGCGCGCACGTCGGTGGCGTACACCTCGGCGCCCATCGATCCGGCCTGCGCGATGGCGGCGAGGCCGGCCACGCCCACGCCGATGACGTACACGCGCGCCGGGCGCGACTTGCCTGCGGCGGTCACTTGGCCGCCGAACGTGCGGCCGAAGGCATTTGCGGCCTCGATGACCGCGCGGTAGCCGCCGATGTTCATCATCGACGAGCGCACGTCCATCGACTGCGCGCGCGAAAGACGCGGAATGGCGTCCATCGCCAAGCCGGTGATCTTGCGTGCGGCAAGCTTGTCGGCAACGTCGGGGTTGGCGAACGGGTTCATGCGGCACACGAGCACTGCGCCTTCCTTCATGAGGTCGAGTTCCTCATCGGAGGGCATGTCCAGGTGCAGCACGATGTCCGCGCCCCATGCGGTTTCGCGGTCGACGATGCTCGCGCCCACTTCGTCGTTGTCGTATGCGTAGTCGTTGTAGCTCGACAGGACGCCAGCTCCGCTTTCCAGGCACACGTCGTACCCGAGCTTCACAAGCCTGCCGACGCCATCGGGCGCAGCTGACACCAAAGCCTGCCCCGAGGCTTCCTTGGGGATACCTATTAGCATTATTCAGTCCTCTCAGATTGAAGCTGCTAGTGTAGTCCCTTAGCCGGAAAGATGCCACTCACGTGGGAAAAGGTTTACAAAGGCGTCACTTTTCTATTTCGTCTTGGTGAAATGGCATTTGTCGCATCACGCTTGGGCAAAAAATCGTCCACAAGTTTGGATGTGATGCAAATCAGGTTGAAACTTGCAGCACATCGCCACTTGTGGACGATTGCGGTACCTTATTCGGCGCTTAAGCTTTAGCGCTCACTTGGTGCTGTCGTTATTCGGCCGCTTCGGCTTCGCTTGCGCGGAACTCGCTCGGCTTGACGTCTTGGCTCTTGGGGAAGGGCTTCACCAGGAGGGCGAAGACGATGCCGATGACGAGGATCGGAATCTGCACAGCGCACGATGCCATGAACCAGTTGCCGTGCATCGAGTCGAGCACTGCGCCGAACAGCGGCGAACCCACGGCTTGGCCGAGGTTCTGGCAGAACTGCAGCACGGCCATGCCCATGGTTGCGCCCATGGCAGAGCCGCCCATGATCATCGGCGCCATGGGGCGGCAGCCGCCGGCCACGGCAGCGCCCGCGATGCCCTGCAAGATGATGAACGCGACCATGCACGGGAAAGCCGCGTCGCCGCCGACGAACCCGAAAGCCACGGCCACGAGCAATGCTACGCCGGCGCCCACCGCGATGAACCGCTTGGAGTTCGGCCTCAACCGGTCGGAAAGGGCGCCGGAAAGTGGTGCGAACACGAGCGACATCGCCATCATGAGCGAGGTCACCATGCCGGCTGTGTGGTCGTCGAAGCCCATGCCGCCACCCTCGGCGGGAATGGTCAACCATGTCTGGTAGAACGTGTTCACGACGGCCAGGGTGGAAAGGCACAGGGCGAAGAACACGACGCCCAGGTACCAGATGTACTTGTTCTTCAGGTAGGGCAGGCTGTCTTTGAAGGTGCCCTCGACGCCCATGTCGCCGCGTTCGCCGCGCGGCATGCGGAACACGAGGCCGAAGACCACGAACATGATGGCGCTGAAGATGGCGCAGAACCAGAACACCGTCAGGTAGCCCTGCGGCGCAACGCCGGGGTTTCCGCCGGCGATGGGAGCTGCGATGTTGAACATGAGCACGCATCCGAGCGGCACCCACGTGGCCCAAAGGCCCAGCGCCAAGCCGCGCTGTTTGGGCGGGAACCACACCGACACGCAGGTCGGAGCGGCAACGCCGATCAGCCCGATGCCGATGCCCTCGATGAGGCGGCTGACCATGAGCATGGGAATGTTTCCGGCAAGGGCGGAAATGGCCGAGCCGATGGCCAGGCACGCGAGCGAGAACATCACCGTGCCCTTCAGGCCCATGCGCCGGCAGATGAACGCCGCTGGGAACGCCAAGATGACGCCGATGATGGACATCGCGCTCATGAGCAGGCCGAACGTGGCGCTGTCGAGGCCCACGGCGGCGAAGTTCGCGAACAGCCAGTTGGCCAGCGGCGGAATCTTGAACTGCGTGAGCGGAGCGCAGATGCTCGCAAGGTAGGTTACGAGAAGCATCACCCATGAAAGCCCGGGAGCCTTCTCTCCCATGCGCTTCTCGTCGACGCTCAGGGCATCTTTGTTCTGATCCATTCTTCCCTCCTCGGAATCGAACACGCATGCGCTCGCGGAAACGCCTGTCTGCGCCGCCACGCTTTGCCTCTCTTGCAGGTTCGCGCATGCGCCTACATCCGCGGATTATTCATGCGGTGGGTGTTCGACCCTAGGTACATGGTGTCGATTTTCAGGTCATTTCACGTCTCATACCAATAGGATGAGCTGATTGACCTGCTGAAACGCAGATCAGGCTCTGTGCATTTAGTGGGCATGCCATATGCGTGCCCTACACTTGAAATGTGCCAATCTGACCAGGCCACCATGACACGCTTTTTCACATGCGGAAGGGGAGCCATGAAAGAGACGTTCCTGGCGTACGTGGGCGACGACATCTCCGAGCACGATTTGGAAGAGGCGCTCGTCGCAGCTAACAAGAACTTCGATTACACGGTGAAGGTGATGCGCGCCGGCGAGCGTGACGAGGCGCTGTTCGGCAAGATCGTGTACGACTCGTACGCTGATAACTGCCGCGACCCGGAAGTTGCCAGCGGCTTGTTCACGGTTGGCGGCTACGATTTGGCGCTGCTGCACGAAGCTGCGCTTTCCATGGCGTCGGGCGCATACGACCCACACGACCGCGATGCCGACCAGCGCGTGGTGGGCCGGGCGTTCCGCGATTTCGGAACCGATGCTTTCAACCTGCTGAACCGCTACATGCCGTTTTCAGCGGCGTTCTTCGATACGCGCGACGGCCGCTTCGTCGTGGGCCGCGGACGCGACCTGGGGTTGCAGGAAAGCTACGCCAACCTGTTCTATGGGCGCACGGCATCGGGCGACTATGCGTTCTCGAACAACGAGGGCGTGCTTGCGCGTTTCGTCGCGCAGGTGTACCCGGTCGAGCCGTTCACGTACTTCGCCGACGGTGCGTTCACCACGTACCGCGATCCGTCGTTCGTGCGCACCGACGATGCGGGCATCGAGTCGAACTACTCTAACGCGCGCGACATCATCGCCCTGGTGAACCGCATTCTCGAGCAGGCGGCCGATGATTCGCTGCGCCAGACCATCGAGCGGCTCTTCGACGAGTACTTCGAGTCGCAGGCGCCCCGCGAGCGAATTTCCGCATTCGTTGACGGCAGCCTCGACGACGAGGTGGCAGGTAAGGTGCGTGCGCTCATCGACGAGCGCATCGAGGGACTGTCGGCAACCCAGCGCATCGACGCGCAGCTGACGAGCCGCTACAAGCAGATCCTCGACGACTTCATCGGCGTGAACGCCGTGCCGCACACCAACATCGTGAAGCTGGGCGACGTGCAGCTGGCGCACACGGGCGTGGCGTATTACCACGAGAAGTTCGAGCAGGTGCTCACACAGGTGCAGCTCGACGAACCCGTCATGCTCATCGGCCCGGCTGGCTCAGGCAAGAACTACGCCGTGTCGCAGGTGGCCGAGGGCTTGGGCCTGCCCATGTACTACACGAACAACGCTTCCAACGAGTTCAAGCTGACCGGTTTCATCGATGCCGGCGGCACGTACCGCGACACCCAGTTCTACAAGGCGTTCAAGAACGGCGGCGTGTTCTTCCTCGATGAGATCGACAACTCCGACCCGTCGGCGCTCATCGTCATCAATTCGGCGTTGGCCAATGGCTACATGGCCTTCCCGCACGAGACGATCGAACGCCACCCCGACTTCCGCTGCGTGGCCGCGGCGAACACGTGGGGAAAGGGGTCGAATCTGCAGTACGTCGGGCGCAACGTGCTCGATGGCGCCACGCTCGACCGCTTCGACATGGTGTTCTTCGACTACGACCGCAAGCTCGAGCGCGCCCTGTACCCATCAGACGAGCTGCTCGAGTTCATGTGGTCGCTGCGCGACGCTGCCGACGAATGCCGTGTGCCCCACATCGTGTCGACGCGCGCCATCGGCAAGTGCTACAAGAAGGAATCGTACGGCATGGACACCGAGACGATCCTGCGGACCAACGTCATCCGCTCGCTTACGCAAGACGACATGAACATGCTGGTCGGCGCCATGAAGAACATCAACCCCGACAACAAGTACCTGCAGGTCATCAAGACCATCCGGATTTTCCAGTAGTGGAATAATCAATTACCTCGGAGGAAATTGATTATGCGGGGCTGGGGATATGACACATCCTGGATTGGCGAGTACTTCGTCCGCCATTTCACCTTCGACTCGCTCGAAGACTACCTCGCGTACCTCGAAACGGCGGAAACCCACGAGGCGTTCTTGCGCGGCAGCCAGGCGAGCGAGGCTGGCAGCGAGGAGTTCACGCTGACCACGAGCCTGGACGAGGCGATGCAGCTGTGCCGTTTCGGCTGGCATGACGGTTTCAACGACTTGGTGGCGCTCGTCGAGCGAGTGAAGCGCCGCCTCGACATAAAGATCGACCCGAACCGCACGTTCCACGACTACGTGGGCTTCGCTCCCGACGTGAAGGCGTACCTCGAGGGCAGCCCGCTGACCATGATCAACAAGCCGGTCGTGCACAAGCCGCTCGTCACCATATATATGAACACGTCGTATGCCGGCAACGAGGCCAACGAGCGCATCTACAGCCGCGGGGCCGTCGTGTTGGCGGCAGCCGAGGCGCTCGAGCTCATGGGCTTCATGGTGGATTTGAGGCTGTTCGAGCTCAGCTACGTTGACAAGGACATTCACTTCAGCGAGTACCGCCTGAAGATGCCCGACGAGCGCGTGAACCTGCAGAAACTGTATTTTCCGCTGTGCCATCCGGCATGGGTTCGCCGCTTGAACTTCCGCCTCATCGAGACGTCGCCGAACATGACCGACGCCTGGGCGGGCTGCTACGGCATTCCCGCCGAGGTGCCCATGATCCGCATGGTGCTGGGCTTGGGCGCAGGCGACATCCTCATTCCCACCATCGAGGAGATGAAGTTGGAAGGCGAAGACGTGCTGGAAGACGCGCAGAAGCTCTTCGAGCGCATCAACGTGGGCTTGCCCAGCGACAAACAGCTCGTCTTGCGGTAGGGGCAGGCTGATATGGCCACCGTTCGCTGGAGGCCCCCTCCACAGGTGTTTCAATCGGGGTTAAGATAAGCACGTAACTCGTAGTTCAGCGACGATAGGCGATGCATTGTTCGGACTGACCGACTCGCAACAGAATTTTCTGAGGCTTACTGTAGTCACGGTGCTGTTCCTCGTGACGGCGTGCATCCTGGTGATGAACAACCACGTCATCAGGGCGCGCGAGCGCAAGACGCTGGTCTGGTGTTTTATCGCGCTCGTGTTCATCACGGTCGCAGACTGGTTCAACGTCACGTTCTCGGGAACGCACCCCGAACTGCATACGGTCCACACGCTGCTCACGGCCATCATGTTCGCTGTGGTTCCGTTCATCCCCGTGGCCATTGCGCAGGCGATTTATCCCGATAAGAGCGCCAAGTGGGTCATGGTTGTGCTGATGGTCCAGGCGGTGGCCGAGATTGCCAACATTTTCGGAGGCTTCATCTTCTGGGTCGACGATGCCAACGACTACTACCGCGGCCCGCTGTATTTCGTGTACGTGGCGGCCTATGCCTTAAGCAACGTATTCCTGGTCGTGCAGTCGATTCGCGCAGCGCGGACATATCAGGCGTCAGGTTCGTGGAGCGTGATCGCCATCGTGGTGTGCCTGGCTGCGGGAATTGCGATTCAGCTCGCGTACAGCAACATCCACGTCACCTGGGCGGCGGTCTCCATGGCCGTGGTGCTGTTCGTGCTGTACTACTACGATATCGCGTTGCAGACCGATGCGCTCACGATGCTGCTCAACCGGCACAGCTATGAGAAGTTCCTCGTCAGGCCGCCTTTGCCTTGCCTTGTCGTGTCGGTCGACGTGAACGACTTCAAGCTGGTGAACGACACCTACGGCCATGCGTATGGCGACGAATGCCTGCGGGCCATTGCGCGGGCGCTGCGGCATACGTATGCCAGCGTGGGGAAGTGCTACCGTGCGGGCGGCGACGAGTTCGTCGTGGTCGTGACGAAGAGGCTCGACAGCGCCGAAGAGCTTGCGAGGCGCATGCAAGACGCCATTGCGGCCGCGCAGGCGCACGACGGGCGCATCCCGTCCGTTTCCATCGGAAGCGCTTTGGCTGCCGAGGGCTGCACCGACATCGCGGCCGTCATCGACGAAGCCGACAAGGCCATGTATGCCGACAAGCGCGTGGGCAAAAGCGACGCCATGAGCATGCCGGCGGAATAGGCGCAATGCGGCAAACATGGCCGTAACGAAGCCGTTTTCCCCAAATTACCTGGAAATACGGTATTCTGTTGCCTGCATCGGGAGCCTAAGGGAGAGGAAGAAGCGTCATGCTGTTCGAGTACGTGTTCGTGTACTTGATGATTGACGTGTTCTGCCTGGCGTTCTCGATCGTCATCTTCACGAAGATCAACATCGACATGGGCACCGAGCGCGAAGTGAATGCGCTACGCGGCCTCACCGTTGCGTACATGGCATTCCTCGTGATCGACGCCATCTGGGCGATGGGCACGTACGATAGCTGGTTGATGACCAGGGCCGCCACGGGCATCTTCGAGGCCATGACCCTGCTGCTCATGGGCATTGTGGCGTTTTGCTGGTTCCTGTATGTCGAGTTCCGGCTGGGCTCCCCCTATGCGCAGCATCGTCGTTTCGTGGTGCTATCCGCCATCCCCGTTTTCATCATCATCTTGATGTATGCGACGACGCGCTTCACGGGCTTGATTTACACTATCGGCCCCGATGCGACGTTCGTCGAAGGGCCCTTGGCGCTCTTGCCCGACGTCGTGTTCTTGCTCTACGTCGTCGTCGCCACCATACACGCCGTCATCCGCTTCGTCCGCGAGCGCTCGAGCATCCGCCGTTTCGAGATAGCGCCGCTGATGTGGTTCGCCATTCCGCCGGTCGCATGCGGCATCCTGGACATCTTCCTGCACGGCATGCCCGTCATGGCACTGTCGACGTTTGCCTCGGTGCTGCTCGTGTTCATGAGCTCGCAGGACTCGCGTATCAACACTGATGCCCTGACCGGCTTGAACAACCGGCGCCGCGCAATGCAGTACATCGAGGATTCGGTCGCCGGCATTTCCGAGGGGACGTTGTTCGGCGTGTTCATGATAGACGTCGACTACTTCAAGGACATCAACGACAAGCGCGGGCATGGCGAAGGCGACCACGCGTTGCAGCTCATCGCCGAAGGCCTGCGCCGCGCTATGGACGGCCATCATGGCCTCGCGGCCCGATGGGGCGGCGACGAGTTCCTCGTTGCGACGTTTCTCAACGCGGCGGAAAATCCCGTCGATCTGGAAGAGGGCATCCAGCGCGCCATCGATGCGGTTTGCGAGCGCAGCGGCGTCGGCTACAACGTGTCGGTGAGCATGGGCTATGCCCTGGCCGAGCGCGACGAGGCGATCAGCGACCTCGTCGCCGAAGCCGACCGCATGCTCTACGAGCAGAAGGCCGAGCATCACGCTGCCCTGAAGCACGCGCGGTAGGTCGCCCCTCCGCAAAACGAAAGCTCCAGCATTCGCATAACACGATGCAGCATCTGAATCGCCGTTCCGGCGTATGCGCCCGTACACTTTTCCCAAGGTCATTCCCATGAAAAGGAGCGTGCACCATGTCGCAAGAGAAGTTTGCAGAGCGCATCCGCATCACCGAGCAGGCCATCGCCCACGAGGAGGCCGACCGCATTCCCATCTGGGCTCAGTACGGCATCACGCCGTTCGTGCTGTCCGACACGGGTGTGACGTACCGCGACTCCATGTACAACTTCGACAAAGCTGCAGAAGCCATCATCAAGTTCCACCAGGACTTCCAACCCGACGCTCAGCTGGCCAACATGGTTCCCGGCCGTGTGGAGGACATCGCCGAAACCGCCGTGCTCGACTGGCCGGGGCGCGAGGGCGGCACCGTGCCCGACAGCAGCATCTACCAGGTGCTCGAGCCCGAGCTGATGCTGGAAGACGAATACGACGAGCTGTTCAGCGACTTCACGGGCTTCTTGCTGCACAAGTACATCCCGCGCGCCTTCCCGGGGCTGGCCGGCCTCGGCAAGATCATGAACCCGGCGCCGACAGGCTACATGTGCTTCAGCCAGATGGCGAACGCGCTGTTCAGCCCCGAGGTTCTCGAGGCGTACGAAAAGCTCGCCGAAATCGCGAAAGCGAACGCCGAATGCCAGGCGGCCATCAAGCAGATGCAGGGGACGCTCTTCGGCATGGGCTTCCCGCCGCTGATGACGGGCGTGGGCATGGTGCCCTACGACACGCTTTCCAACTACTTCCGCCATACGGTCGACACGTTCGAGGACCTCATGTTCCAGGAGGAAAACGTCGAACGCGCCGTGAACTTGTTCGCCGACCTGCAGATTAAGAACCTGCAGTATTTCCGCTTCGTCGACATGCCCGTGAAGCGCGTCATGTTCTGGATGCACAAGGGCATGGACGGCTTCATGAACCCCGACCAGTTCGAGCGCTTCTACTGGAAGCCGTTCCTGAAGGTGATAAACGCGCTCGTCGACATGGGCGTGACGCCGGTCATCTACACGGAAGGCCCGTACGACACGCGCCTCGACCAGATGGTGGGCCTGCCCGCCGGCAAGTGCGTCGTGCACTTCGAGAAGGTCGATTTGCAGCGCGCGAAGGACACGGTGGGCAAGGACAGCTGCATCACCGCGAATTTCCCGATTTACCTGCTTGAATACGGTACGGTCGAGCAAGTCAAGGACGAGGTGAAGCGCCAGATCGACATCTGCGCGCCAGGCGGCGGCTTCATCTGGGAGACGAACGCCTCGATGCAGGTCGTGAAGCGCGAGAACCTCGAGGCCATGTACGATACCGTGCGCGAATACGGCAAGAAATAGCCAGCGAGTAGCGGGCAGTTGAACATCACCCCAGGGAAAATGTTCAATTTGTCGAGGCCTTATCTTTGCGTTGGAGCACTTCTTTCAAATTGAACATTTTCCCTGGGGTGATGTTCAACTGCCCGCTGTTCCCGGGGTGACGTTCATCGCTTCAGTAATCGTTTTAGTCCTTCTGGTATGAGGCTCGCCCTGATACGGGGCCGATAATCAAGCCCACGAGGAAGGAGCGGCGATGGACGTTTCCCATATGCGCGAAGTGCTCGTGCTGGCCGAGCATCTGAACTTCACCACGGCTGCGGCAGCGCTCTACATCTCGCAGCCGACGCTGACCCGCCATGTGAACGCCGTGGAAGAGTCGCTCGGCGTGCAGCTGTTCAGGCGCACGAACCACGTGGTGGAGCTGACGCGCGCCGGCGCGGTGGCCGTGAAGGCGTTCGAGAAGATCGTGGGAAGCTACGATACCCTGCTCGCCGACGTTGCTGACATGGGCGGCGAAGAGGAAAGCGACCTGCGGTTGGGCATGGTGTATTACGGCACCACCGCCTATTACGGCTACCCTTTGCTCGAGGCGTTCTCGAAGCGGCATCCGAGCGTGCGCGTGTCCACCATCACTGCGCAAAGCGCCCAGGTGTACAAGCACCTGCATAACGGCACGATTGACGCTGCGCTGACCATCACGTCGAACGACTACGGCGACGACGTCGAGCGCGTGAAGGTGGCGACCATCCCGCTGTACGCCTTCATGCAATCCGACCACCCGCTTGCGAAGCGCTCGTCGATCGGCGTTGACGAGCTGGCGCAGCAGAAGCTTGTGTTGAACGCTATTCCCGTGAACCGGCAGCATCACATCATGAAGCTGTTCGAGCGCCGGGGGCTGGCTCCCGCCGACATCGTGTTCCTGAACCACATCGACGAGCTGCTGCCTACGTTAGCGCGCACGGGCGGCATCTTCATCGGCAGCATGCTGCTCACGGCTATCCCGCAGCAGCATCACGAGTTCGTGCAGATCGAAGCAGACGACTTCACCATCGACGTAGCGCTTGTGTACCAGAGAGAGAACACGAACCCCAACATCGCGCGCCTGGCCGCCTGCATTCCCGACATCCGCCAGCCCGTGATGTGACAGGGGTCCCTATGGCAGAGCCGAAGCAGACAGCGAAGGGAAACGGGCGGCTGTATGTGCTGTTCGCCATTGTCGTGGTGGGAACGGCGCTGGGCGGGCTCACGCAGACCGCGCTCAACACCATGGCTTCCACGGTGCTCGCTGATCTGAGCACGGACATCGGCTGGGGCCAGTGGCTCACGACCGTCTACATCTTTTCCATGGGTGCCGCAGTGCCGCTCGCCTCGTTCGTGCAGCGTAAGTTCTCGATCCGCACGCTCATGTTGGCTGCTTTCGGCATGTACCTCGTGGGCTCCACGTGCGATTTCGCGGCCGTGAACTTCCCGATGCTCATCATCGGGCGCGTGCTCGAGGCCGTCGCCTCCGGCATCCTCATGCCGTTGCTGCAGACAATCGCCATGACGCGTTTTCCCGAAAACCGCCATGGCACGGCCATGGGCATCGCGGGCATTGCGCTTGGGTTTGCGCCCAACATCGGGCCGACCATCGGTGGGGCCATCGTCGTCGCGGCGGGCTGGCGGTTCATGTTCCTCGTGCTCATGGCGGCATCTGTTGTGCTCATTGCGGCGACGCTCGCCTTCGTGCGCGAGCGTGACGTGCGCGAGCCGTCTGCTACGCTCGATTGGGTGTCGCTTTCGCTTTCGACGCTCGGTTTCGGGGGCATGCTGCTTGGCTTCACGGCCGCGGCGAACATGCCGCTGACAGAGCCTCTCGTGTGGTTGCCGGTCGTGCTGGGCGCAGCGGCCATCGCGGCGTTCTGTCGTCGCCAGCGCAACCTTGAGCGGCAGGGGAGGCTCCAGCTCGTGAACCTGCGCATCTTCGAGAGCCAGCCCTACCGCGCAAGCCTTGCCACCCAACTGCTCATGTATGGGTGCTTCATGGGCATGACGCTTATCATCCCGCTCTTCGTGGTGGAAGCGGGCGGCTACACGCCGTTCGAGGCGGGGCTCGTGCTGCTACCTGGCGCACTTGCGGCGCTCGTGTTCGAGCCTGGGGCTGGCATCGCCTCCGATAAGTTCGGCCCGCGGCGCGTTGCCATATTCGGCGGCACGTGCCTGGCGGTCGGGGCAATTTCGATCGCGTTCGTCCCGGCTGATGCGCCGCTCTGGATTCCGGCAATCTGCCAGGCGGTCCGCTGCGTTGGGCTGACGTCGCTCATCCCGACGACGACCGCGCATGGCTTGGGATCGCTCGGCAAGGCGGGGCTGACGACCGACGGCTCTGCGGCGATGATCATGCTGCGCCAGATCAGCGCCGCCTTGGCCACGGCTGTCATGGTGTGCCTCGTGAAGGCGTTCGAAACCGCGCCCGATGCGGCACTGGGCTACCACGCCGCCCTCGGCTTTTCGGGTTTGCTGGGCCTTGGCGCCCTCATCTGCGCCATTGCATTCATCGACCGCACGCATGGCGGCCATGAATGACGCTGATTTCATCATATCCCGCGATGCCAAGGCGTTCGAGAAGGCGAAGCTCCGGAAGCTGACCACCGCCGAATACCTTGCAATCGCCGATTAGCAGCCGAGACGACTCTGCGCCAACGTGCTTCTCAGCGCTTGCGGGCGTGGAGCACGAGTGCTTCGAAGACGATGTCCTCGTTGCTCGGCGCGCAGGGCACTTTGAAGTTTTTCTTGTAGCCTTCGTCGGGTGCGACCTCGCGGCCTTCTACGGCCACTTCCACGTCGAAGCCGAGGGTGTCGAGCAGGGCTTCGAACTCGGTTTGGCAGGGGGCGGCTTGGATGCTGTTGCCGATTGCCCGCGCTGCCTCGACGACGGATGCGTCGCGTGCGCTTTGGGCGAGCGCCACTTCCAGCACAAGCAGGCCGCCGGGTTTCAGCACACGATGCAGCTCGGCGAGCACATCGGCTGGGCGGCAGGTCAGGTGCAGCACGCTGTTGACGAACGCTACGTCGATGGTCGACGACCCGATGCCCGCAACCATGAGGTCTTCGGGATAGGCCAGGTGGAACTCCATGTTGTTGGCGGGAAGCCCCGTCTCGCGCGCTGCGCGGGGTGCGCGGGCTTGGGCTTCTGCGATGTGGTCGGCCACCCAGTCGATGCCGATGACGTGCCCGCGCTCTCCGACGCGCTCGGAGAACTTGAACGCGCCCTTGCCGCGGCGGCATCCCATGTCGAGCAGCGTCTTGCCCTCGAGGCCTGCAGGCGGCGTCACATGGCACAAGCTGGCGTAACCATATTCCCATCGGGCGTTTTCATAGTAGGCGCGCAGCTCGTCGGGGCTTTCGGGCGCCTCCATCGCGACGGGTGCGGCAGCGGGGGCGGGGAGGGTTTCGTGCGCGTCGCCGCGCAGGGTTCCTGCGGTGTCGGCGGCTTCGATGCGCTCGACGAGGTCAGCTCGCTTCCCAGTCGTCTGCAGGTTTGCGTTGCTCCGCTCGAATCCCTCGCTGCCGTAGTGCGCGATAAACATGGCGCAGGGCCTGCGCGTGACGAGCTCGGTTGTGAACAGAAGCGTCTCGTTGCCTTCGCCGAAAGCCTCCTCCAAAAACGCGAAGGCGTTGTCGATCTTGGTGCGCAGCTTTCCCACGCTCGCCTCGAAGGCTCCCGCGTGCCCGCGGAACTCCTGATGGATGGTCATGAACGCCTCGTCGCCGCCATCGAGCCCCGCGGCGGCGCACGCGTTGCGGCATGCTTTCAGGATGTTCAGCGCCCGCAGGGCCTTGCGCGTCTGCCCGAGCGATCCCGCGCCCGCGTCGTTGGCTCGGCGAACCGTGTCCGTGCGCTCTTCGATGGCCGGGTCTAGCGTGTCGGCGAGGGTGCCGCCTTCCATCAGCGGCCCTTTCACGGCGCGCAGGCAGTCGCGCGCATCCGCCAGGGCGCCCTCCGTCTTCATGACGTCGGTCGCGGTCGGCGCGATGGCGTCGACGAGCAACCCCAACAGCGCCATGCGCTCGTCCAAGCGCGCCTCGCGGGCCCGCTGCGCGATGCCGTCGGGCCAGTTCCCGGCCAAGATGGCGGGGACCTGGTAGTCGGATCTGTACTTGCTGAACAGCTCGTAATACAGGTAGAACTTCTCGGCCACCTCGTTGTCTTGCACGAATTGGCCGATGAGGTCCTGCTCGACGGGCGCTTCCAGGCGCTCGTTCAGCATGAGCATGCGCGAGAGGTCGTCCCATCCGCGGGCCGTGACGAAGCTCGTGGAGCCCGGTTTCTTCTCGATGCGGTAGAAGCAGTCGGGTTCGGTTTCCAAAAACGTCGTTACGGCAGGATGCACTCCTGTGCGCACAGCGTAGCCTTTCCAGGCTTCGAGATCGGGCTCGATTTCGATTTTTCGGATGCGGTCCATCGTGGCCACGTCGAATTCGTGCACCGACCGGTTGTATTCGGGCGGGTTGCCCGCGCATGCGATAATCCACCCGTCGGGCACGGCATGGGCGCCAAACGTCTTGAACTGCAGGAACTGCAGCATGCTCGGATAGAGCGTCTCGCTCACGCAGTTCACCTCGTCGAGGAACAGGATGCCCTGCTCGAGGCCCGTCTTGCGCATGTAATCGTAAATCGTCGCGATGATCTCGCTCATCGTGTACTCGCTGGCGTCGTATTCGAAATCGCCGTACGAGCGGTGCTCGATGACGGGCAGCCCCAGGGCGCTTTGGCGCGTGTGGTGCGTCATGGAATACGCCACCAGTCCGATGCCCAGCTCGCTTGCCACCTGGGCCATGATGGCCGTCTTGCCGATGCCCGGCGGCCCGATGAGGAACAGCGGGCGCTGCAGGCGCGGCTCGATCAGGCGCATGCCGTCGTCGTCGGTCAGCGTGTAGGCCCGAACGGTGTCGAGAACGTATCGTTTCGCCTGGTTGATGTTCATCGCTGCATTACCTCTTCCTGTGTCATGACGATTTTCATGGCCCAACCGGGCACCTTCGCTTCCGTGTCTTCGTCGTCGACGAACACGAACGCGACCTCGTAGCCGGGCGCGTGCGTGGGGAAAGCCCCGTACCCGTCGGTGAAGTAGACCAGCCCGCGCAAGTCGGCGAACTCGCCTTCGTCCACCAGCGCGTCGACGTATTCGAACACCGGCTTGAAGTCGGTGCCGCCCCCGCCGCTCACCCAGAACGAGTCGGCGTATTCCTCGAGTTGCGCGAGCGACGTGACCTTCGTGGATGCGCGCACGCGGTTGTCGCATTGCACGATGTGCACGTTCACCTCGTCGCCGAAGCTCGTCTTCGTGCGCAGGATGTCGTACGTGCGCTCGACGAAGCGGCGTATGAGCTCGCCCGAGCACGACCCGGACGTGTCGAGCGCGATGACGAATTCCCGCACGCGTTCCGATTCGGTGTACTCGAGCGGCTCGACGAGCGGGACGTTGCCGTAGCGGGCGAGCCCGTAGGTGTAGTATACGTAGTCGAACTCGTCGTCGCTCACGCGCATGTCCTCGCCGATGGTGGCGAAGCGCCTGAGGAAGCCGTCGTAGTCCGCGGGCTTGCGGTTCGCTGCTTTCAGGCTCTGCAGGAGCGCGCCCTCGCCGGTTATGCTGTGCTGTTGGGCGCGAAGCTCGGCCTCGACCTTCTTGCTGATGCGGCTCCATTCGGCGGCGGTTTCCTCATCGGGCGCGTCGGGACCGCGGTCTTGACGCTCGTGTTCGCCTCGGGCATCCTCGGGCGTTTGGGAGCTTTCCGCTTGTTCCGCGCGTTGCCGGTGTTCCTGCCGTTCCGGGCTTTCCGCACCTTGGTTGCCGCCTCCGGCTTGCTGCGATCGGAAGGCGGAAGACGGGTCGTCTTCCGGCGAATTCGCCTGCGGTGCGCCTGATGCTCGTCCTTGCAGGTCGGGAATCGCCTGCGTGCCGCCTTGGGACTGGGATTGTTCCTCGCGCGTTTGGGGGTGCACGGCCCACAGGTCGTGGGCGTCGCGCTTGAACAGCTCTGCCAACTCGCCGAGGTCGCCCTTGCGAAGCCCGTGGCCCTCGTAAAGCGCCTCGCCCGGGCCGCCGCTTCTCAGCACCTGGTAGAGCGCCGGGGCCGTCAGGTTGCGGGCGATATCCCTGAGCTTTCCCGCCGCAGCCAGGCGCTCGGCATCGCGCATGCTGGGAAAGCGCTCTCCGCACATGCCGATGGCGGCGAGCTCTACGGCGATGTCGCATGCGAGCGACCAGGCCTCGTATTCTTGCTGGCGCTTGTCGAACGGGTGGTGGAACACGCAGTGCAACACGGCGTGCAGGTAATCGCGCGTAAGTTCGGTGCCGTCAAGGTAGCGCTCGCAGGCGCGCTCGGGGTCGTAGCGCAGCGTGCGTCCGCTCGTGGCGAGCGCATGCGGCAAGATCGCGCGTTCGAAAGGCAGGTGCCAAAGCGCCGGATTCAGGAAGCGCAGCGACATGGTCATGGATGCGCGGCACTCGCCGAGCGCTTCCAGCGCCAGCGCGTCATAGCGTTCAAGCGCCTCCGATTCCACGAACTCCAAGTCGAGCGAGCCGTCTTTTGCCAGCCGCAGCCTTTGCGTTTCCATGTGGCCCCTCATAGCTCGAAGTCGAACATCGGCGCGTTGAACGACGTGCGCTTGAGTTCCATCAGGCGGCTGTATGCGGCTATCTCGCCGGCGTCGCTCGTCGCGCGCAAGCTCGCCTCGAGCGCATCGGCGGTGATGAAGCCCGCGTCGAAGAGCATGTCGATGCCCTGAAGAAACCCTCCTTCGCCGAATGCGACGATGATGGTGGGAACCGATCGGCGCAGCCGCTTTTCGAATTCGAAGCGCATGCCCGCGCCCAGCATGACGGGGTCGGCCAATCGCTCGAGCATCGCCTTCGACCGAATGAGCGTGTCTTGCGTGACGAGTGTGGCGTCATCTGCCGCCGCGTATGCGAATCCGAGTTCGAAGTGGCCTCTCGCAAACGTGGTCCGCACGGCTTGACGTCCTGCCTGCCCGGGTGGGAAACGCACTGCGTAGGTGCGCGCGGGCCCGTCGCCATCCCATTCGTCGAACAAAACGGTCGTCACGGCGTGCCCGAAATCGAAGCCGCCGACGTCGATGGAGCGGATGCCGTCGTGTATGCGCAGCTCCGATGTGTTCGGAGCTGCGAGGAATGCATAAGGCCCAATTGACGTGACATTGCGAGGGATGGAGATGCAATCCGCGCATCCCGTGTAGAGCAGTGCGACGTCGCCGTCGTCGCCGCGTTGGCACAGGATGCTGTCGCACATGTAGAAGCGCTCGTTTTCGGGGGAGATGTCGACGTGCGTGAGCGTGCGGCGGAAATTGCGCGCGATGGAACCGCCGGTGTAGAACGCGGCCACACCCACGGTTTCGAGCGAGGCTGGTATCCGCAACGCTGCAAGCGCGGTGTCGGCGAATGCATGCCTGCCGATGCTTCTGAGCGAATCGGGCAGCCCGGCATGTGTCAGCGCCGTGCATCCCTTGAACGCCGCCTCGCCGATGCAGGTGACGCCGTTGGGAAGGCTTACGCGTTCGAGAGCCTTCAGCCCGGCAAACGCGCGCGCTGCGATGGACGTGACGCCTTCCATGCACGTGAAGGAAGACGCGGCATCGTCGAGCACCTGAACGAGCTCGGTTCCTTCTGCGCACGTGCGGTAGAGGGCGCCGTCGGCTAGGAGGAAATGGCTGTTGCCATCGGCAATGAGCAGGCTTTGGTCAGGCCCGGTGAAGGAAAGTCGAGTGTCCTTGAAAGCATTTTGCCCGATGAGCGATACGTTCGCCGGCACTTCGAGCGTCCGAAGCGCGGTCTCCCTGAAAGCCGAGGCGCCGATGTGCGCAAGCGCCGGATTCAAATCGGCTTCTTTCAGGAGCGCGCATTTATAGAAGGCGTTTTGCCGTATGGCTGCAAGCTTCGGCGGGAATTGGATGCTTCGAAGCGCCGTGTTCATGAAGGCGTATTCTCCGATTTCCAGGAGGTTTTCGGGAAGGGCTATTCGCTCGAGGCCGTAGCACGTGCTGAACGCATGCGGTGCGATGACGGCGACCGGGTGGCCGTCGATCTCCCGTGGCATGACGACGTCATTTGAGCATGAAGAGCATTTCAGGATGCGTGCGGTGCCATCGAGTGCGATATCGTACGTGCAGGTGAACCCATCCGCTTCGAGCAAACGGGGCTCGCCGAAAGGCTCGAGCGCGCGACTCGGCACCTCGTCTGCTTGCCCGGCGGCTGCCACCGCCTCGGTTATCGAGGCGAAATGCGGAAGCGACGCGATCGCCTCGCGTACCATGGTGTTGCTCGGCTTGTATTGGGTGATGTTCATGTTCTCCTAGATTCAGGATATTTCAGCTCGATCCAATGTAGCGCAAACCATGCCCGCCATGTAAGGCCGGATTCGCGTTAGTCCAAATGGGGGTTTCCTATTGGATTAACGTGCCTTGCCGGGTGGACGGTAGTCCATGCCGTCGACGGCGTCGAGAAGCTCCTGCTGCGAATGGATGCCGAGTTTGCGGTAGATGTTCGAGATATGCGTCTTGGCCGTGCTCTCGCTGATGAAGAGCTTCTCTGCGACGTGCTTGGCGTTCCTACCCTTCACGAGGTAGACCAGCACTTCGGATTCGCGGGGTGAGAGTTTGTAGCGGCTGGTCACGAGTTCGCATGAGCGTTCCATGTCGTCGTTGGGAGACTCGCGCATCTCCACGAGTGTAAGCGTCTTGTAACCTGGCGTCGACGATTCGTTGTCGAAGGGCAGGAAGAACAGCGATATCAGCACGAATGCCGCGATGAGGGCGAGCGGTATGTACAGGTTCTGCAAGGCGGGGCTGTTCGCCGCGACAGCGCACACGCCGAGCGTCAATCCTAACAAGAACCCTACATTGGCCGGCATCTTCCCGCGCACTGACGAATAGAGCGCCGAATAATCGTGGTAATTCGCCAAGTCGGTGAGCGAACCGCCGTTCATGGTGCGGAACAGGAACCAGAACACGACGATGACGCATAGCGCGATGGTTCGAGGCACTTCGTTCGGGCAGATGAACAGCAGGAGCGCACACGCGACGAACGCCGTGCAGATGCGCGCCCATCCGGCGAACTGCACCCATTTGCCCCTGCCGAAGGCGATGGAGTAGGCGAGGTTGACGAACAAGGCGAGGCACATCGTCGCGAGCAATAGCGTGTTGTCAGCTTGATACAGGAGCATGAATGCGAAGCCGAAGGCCATGTTGATGACGCCGACCACCAAGTCGATATGCCAGACCTTGCGGAAATGATCCCTTACCGGTTTCACGGGCCGGTTTTCCAAGAAGTCGCAGCGTGGCGTGATGAAAGCGAGCAGGGCGGTGCTCGCGCAGAGAAGCGCGATGGCCGCAATGGCAGCATGCGCTTGCGAAAGGAAGGACGTGCAGAGCGCGAAGGCCACGCCGCCTGCGCAAAAGATCACGCCGTGGGCGAGCACACCTTGGCGCATGCGCCCATGCGTCGTCACGTCTTCCCAGAGCGTGAAGCCGACGGCGACGGAGGCGCCGCATAGCAGGCATGCGGTGTACAGCGCGGCGGTGGGGACGCTTGCGCCGAACGCGTCGGCGACGACGAGGGCTGGCAATGCCAGTCCTGGCACGAGGCTTCCCAGGTACAGGAACCGCGTATGCCCGATGGCGACGCTGTCTGTTCTGTGGAACCAGGCAAGCAGCGCGCCTGCCATGAGGACGCTTCCGATGAAGAACACGACTTGTCCCGTGTGGAGCGCGACGAAATCGATTTCCCCAGGTGCGTTCATGAACAGGCCGAAGAACGCAATGAGGTACCAGGCATAGTACATGCCGAAGCCGCACATGATGGTCAGCTGCATGAAGCCGAGTTTCTTTCGCGGTGCCACTGAGCCCCCTCTTAGGTCCGCGTTGTTGGTTGACGGGCTCGTCTTCCCGTCAAATCGAACTGTATCAATTGCGAGATTGCCACCCTCATACGTTCCGTATGCATTTGACGGACTGCTCGTTCCAAAACGTCCCGAACATGGACCCGGACTCGTTTCCGCGAGGCCAGCCTTTCAGCCATATTTCGAATAATCCCAGGTAAAGGCATGGTACTGAGGGTATGAGCCCTCGTATCGAGCGTTGGAATTCGCAAAAGGGAACTCTCGCCTTGATTACAGGCATCCATGCGGTCGGTACCGTTTCACGCATCGAAGGCGAAGTGCCGAAGAAGCGCGATGAGGGGTGGTGAGGCGCAACGCCAAGCGCGGCGCTTCGGCTGGCCGCAGGGGGCCGTAACCTTCGCCTGCAATGTCCGAGAGAGTGTGAGAGAGAGTGATGTAACAGTGACTCAAAGGATTGACATTCCCCACGACAGCGACGCATCGAAAGAGGTTCGCCCGACGTTTTTCAACGAGCCTCCCGTCATGTACACGGGCGGCGATGTTCCCTGGCAATGGGAAGAAGACGGAATGATCTGCACCCGTTCCGCGGCATGGTCGGCTCCCGGCTGCCATGACGGTTGCGGCGTCATCGTCTACACCGACAAGGAGACCGGCAAGTTCATCAAGGTGGAAGGCGACGAGGAGAACCCGTACTACCAGGGCCGCCTGTGCATGCGCTGCCTCGACGTGGCCGAGGCCATCTACCATCCCGACCGCCTGCTGTACCCCATGAAGCGCGATCCGAAGTACCGCGGCTGCGCCGACAAGTGGGAGCGCATCACGTGGGATGAGGCCTACGACATGATCGACGAGAAGTTCACGGCCATCCGCGACGAGTTCGGCGGCAAGTCGATCATCTTCGCTTCCGGCACCGGCCGCGTCACCCCGCCGATCAACGCCCGTTTGGGTTACGCGCTGGGTTCCATCCAGTATTCGTATTTCCATTCCGGCAATGCCTGCTACGTCCCGCGCGTGGCTGCCGCCAACACCATCATGGGCTGCTACACCTGCCCCGACTTCTCCATGCAGTTCCCCGACCGTTACGACAATCCCGAGTGGGTCGCGCCGAAGAACATCTTCGTGTGGGGCAACAACCCGCTGATCGCCAATGCCGACGGCAACTTGGGCCATTGGATCGTCGACTGCATGAAACGCGGCTCGAAGCTCGTCGTCGTGGACCCGCGCTGCACGTGGCTGGCCGCCAAGGCCGACCTGTGGCTGCAGCTGCGCCCCGGCACCGACAGCATGCTGGCGCTGGCCATGAGCAAGTACATCATCGAGAACAACCTGTACGATGCCGACTTCGTCGACAAGTGGTGCTACGGCTTCGACGAGTACTACGAGGCCGTGAAGCCGTACGACCTCGACTGGGCCGCTGAAGTCACGTGGCTCGACAAGGAAGACATCATCGAGGCTGCCGAGAAGATGGCCGAGCAGCCCACCGCCGTGCAGTGGGGCCTGGCCCTCGACATGAACCTGCAGTGCATCACCGCCTCGCAGGCCGTTCACAACCTGTGGTGCATCACCGGCCAGGTCGACCGCCCGGGTGGCATGATCACCGTCCACGACCCGTACAACACCGAGGTTTGGCTGCCGCCAGATCCTCGCGAGGTGTTCACCCCGCAGCAGGAGAAGGAGCGCATCGGCTCGACGTACGAGATGATCACGAACTCCGGCATGGTGCAGTGCCAGGCCGACTCGATGATCGACCAGCTGGTCACGGGCCGTCCGTTCAAGATCCACGGCGCGTGGATCCAGTCGACCAACCCGCTGGCGTGCTGTGCCCAGGACCCCGAGCCGCGTGTTGAGAAGGGCCTGAAGAACTGCGACTTCGTCGTCGGCGTCGACTGCTTCATGACCCCGACGCTCATGGCGAACTGCGACGTCGTGCTGCCGCTGTGCTTCTATCCGGAGCGCGAGGGCCTGCGTTCGGTGTGGTATTACATCCAGAACACCAACAAGGCGTGCGAGCCGATGGGAGAGTCGAAGGACGACTTCCAGATCAACTGGGAGCTCGGCCGCCGCTGGAACAAGGACCTGTGGCCGGGCGAGACGCTGGAGGAGTACTTCAGCTTCCTCATCCAGGAAGCCGGCATCACCTACGACGACAGCCGCAAGCTGAACTGGATTTACCCCGAGTTCCATTACTTCAAGTACGCCAAGGGCGAGCAGCGCCCCGATGGTCAGCTGGGCTTCAACACCATGACCGGCCGCATCGAGCTGTACTCGCTGCTGCTGGCGCAGTGGGGCCAGAAGCCGCTGCCGTACTACGCCGAGCCGCCCATGAGCCCCTATAGCCAGCCCGAACTGTACAAGGAGTTCAACCTGGTGCTGACCACGGGCGCCCGCCATTACCAGTCGTTCCACTCCGAGCATCGCCAGATGAACCGCCTGCGCTCGAGCTATCCCGACCCGCGTTTCGAGATCCATCCCGACGCGGCGGCAGAGCGCGGCATCGTGGAAGGCGATTGGTGCTGGATCGAGAGCCCCATCGGCCGCTGCCGCGAGCGCGCGCACATCACGCCTATCGTCGATCCGCGCGTCGTGCAGGCCGACCACGGCTGGTGGTTCCCCGAGGCCGACCCGGAGGACCAGGGCGAGGGCTGCTTCGCCACGTACGCCCGCAACATCAACGTCGTCCTGCCTTCCGAGTGCGGCGACACGGGCTTCGGCAACCAGTCGAAGTGCTACCTGTGCAAGGTGTACAAGTGCACGCCCGAGGAGATTCCGCTGAAGGCGCCCGAGACGCCGAAGGAACGCTTCGCAGAGGGCTCCTTCCGCAACTTCACCCTCGAAGCAGAGATGGAGGCTTAAGTCATGGCTGATAAAGCGTATGGTTTGCTGATCAACTACGAGTACTGCACGGGCTGCATGTCCTGCGAGATGGCGTGTGCCGTCGAGCATGACATCCCCGTTGGGCAATACGGCATCAAGATGACCGAAGTCGGCCCGTGGCAGATCGACAAGAAGCACTGGCAGCTCGACTGCGTGCCCATCCCGACCGACATGTGCGACCTGTGCGCCGAGCGCGTGGCCAAGAACCGCAAGCCCACGTGCGTGAAGCACTGCCAGTCGCTGTGCATGGAGTACGGTCCCGTCGAGGAGCTGGCCGCCAAGATGGCCGCCGTCACGACCAAGAACGTGCTGTTCGTGCCGAAGTCGGGCACGGTGAAATAGCCCGACCGTCCGCACCTGGGGCGTCCAAGCGAGGCGTTCCAGGTGCGGCGTTGACGGGTGCTGGAAACGGCAGGGGAAGGCGATGTGCGGAGGCTACACGCGCGTGTGCGTGAGATGCGGGATGTGCGGCAAGGTCGATCAGCGGCCGATGCCCGAGCCGGGCACGTGCGTCCGCTGCGGGCATGAGAACGACCCGCAATCGCCGACGTGCAGCGCCTGCGGAGCGCCCATCCCCAAGCTTCCCGGCGCCCCCGGTGGAAGCCTGAGAGGGGCGCAGCCGGAAGCTTCCCGGCTCGAATAGGGGAGCGGAAGCTTGCGGAGAGCCGCCCCGCGTTTCGGCTTCAACCGTTTCAACGCGCGAAAAAAGACAAGAGGATGCGTACCATGATCACCAAAGAAGACATCAAGCCCATCGAAGTCGGGCAATCGCTATCCGTCGACGAGGCCATCTCGCCGCGCAACTCCCTCGGCGGCAAGCCCGAGGGCGAAGGGGCCGTCGAGATTTACTGCACCGTATGCGGGCAGCCTGCCACGGATGGCCGGTTTTCCGGATACGGCCCCAGCATGGAGTGGTGGTACACCATCACCGGCACGCTCGACGAGATCCAGTGGGTCTACCAGACCGATAAGAACTATTGGGACAAGATGGTCGCTCCCCGTGTCCGCTGCGGCTGCGGCCAGGGCACGCCGCCGTGCGATCCCATGAAGTGGTCCGTGCGGCAGATCCCTGCGCAATAGTCGCAGCTCATCTGGGCTTTTGCCCGCGTTTTACCCATATCTGTAACGCAAGTAAAGGATAGAGGTGCAACATGGAGGGGAAACCTCAAGAGCCGATGACGGTATCGGGTCCGTTGACCCCGACCGCTTCATCGTACATCACCAAGTCTGACCAAAAGACGCCCCGCTACGCCTGGGTCGTTTGGATCGTCACGTTCCTCGTGAGCTTCGCCGCCCCGTTGGGGCAGTTCAAGCTCGTGTCCATTCCGCTTTGGTTCATCTACGTCCCGGGCGTGAGCCCCGAAGGCGGCTTCATGATGGATGCGGCGGGTTTCGGCATGCTCATGACCGTCGTTTCGCTCATCGGCATCGTGCTGGCGTTCCCGGCGGCGTTCATCTGCCGCAAGCTCGGCTTGAAGAACACGATCCTCGTTTCGACGCTCGGCGTCATCATCGGCGGCATCATCCCGCTGCTCGCCGGCACGAACGTCACGGCGCTCTACATCGGCCGCTTCATCGAGGGCCTCGGCATCGCCCTGACCGGCGTCGCCGCGCCGACCATCATCACGCTGTGGTTCCCCGAGAAGACCCGCGGCGTCATGCTGGGCCTGTGGTGCTGCTGGGTGCCGCTCTCGATCACGCTCGATTCGCTGGTGTGCCCGGCGTTGGCCCCGATTGCGGGTTGGCAGGGTGTCTTCACGTTCGTCGTCATCTTTGCAGCCGTCGCGCTCGTGCTGTTCATGGTCTTCTGCAAGATGCCCGACACGCGCGAAGCCGACTATGGCGTCGAAGGCGGCGTGGCAGAGTGCATAGCGCTGCTCAAGAACAAGAACATCTGGCTGCTCGGCATCGTGTTCTTCGTGTTCATCGCCGGCCAGACCGGCATCGTGAACACCTACCTGCCGAACTTCCTGCAAACCGCTCCCGACGCAACGCCTCCCGGGTTCGGGTGGGATCCTGCGACCGCCGGCATCGGCCTGGCTGTCGTCACGACCATCGGCATCGTTTCGAATCCTGCCGGCGGCGCCATGTGCGCGGCTCTGCCGCATCACCTGAAGCGCGTCGTGCCCATTTCGGTGGCGGTCATCTACCTGTTCTGCTTCTACCTGATGTTCCAAACCGAGTCGGTGCCCCTGTGCTGGATCGGCATCGTGCTCATGGGCATCTGCGCCGGCCTCGGCGGCGGTGGCCTTCGTCCGCTGGCGCCCGCCATCATGCACCAGTCCGCCATGGCGGCGACCATGGGCATGGCGGTGCTGCAGTTCGCGCAGTGCATCGGCAACTGCTTCAGCCCGATTTACGGAGGCATGATCGATGCGGGCACCCCGTATTGGGATGCCTGCCTCATGACCATCGTTCCGATGTCAATCGTCATGCTCGTCTGCGCGTTCTTCATCCGCCCGGGTAAGGACTCCGAATACCAGCAGGTTCGCGCTGAGGCCGAGGCTCATAAGGAATAGGGCCAGGTTTCACACGCTCGTCCAATCGGGGGTGGCGCTCGTGCGTCGCCCCCGTTTTCGTGTTTCGACCCCCATGCAAATCGTGACAGCTTTAGCGTGTTTCTCCTGTTCACGCGACTCGTACTGAAAGCATGAGGGCGTGTTTTGCCTTATTTCAGCCGATGTTGGTGATATGCGTCCAGCCGAGTTCCATAAGGTTTTCGTGGATAGGATTCACGTGCGCCAAGGAGGGGGGCGTTGTTCGACCGCGAGGGCGCCTGCGGTTCATGAAGGTGTTTCAACCCATATCTGTAACATTCCGTGAAAGGTAGAGGTGCATCATGGAGGGGAAAACCCAAGAACCGATGACGATGTCGGGTCCGCAGACGCCGACCGCATCGTCCTACATCACCAAGTCTGACCAGAAGACGCCGCGCTATGCCTGGGTCATCTGGATCGTCACGTATCTCGTCAGCTTCGCCGCCCCGTTGGGGCAGTTCAAGCTCGTGTCCATTCCGCTTTGGTTCATCTACGTCCCGGGCGTGAGCCCCGAGGGCGGTTTCATGCTGGATGCCGCCGGTTTCGGCATGTTGATGACGGTCGTTTCGCTCATCGGCATCTTCCTTGCGTTCCCGGCGGCGTTCATCTGCCGTAGGATCGGCTTGAAGTGGACCGTGTTCATCGCCACGTTGGGCGTCATCATCGGCGGCATCATCCCGCTGCTCGCCGGCACGAACGTCACGGCGCTCTACATCGGCCGCTTCATAGAGGGCTTAGGGATCGGCCTGACCGGCGTCGCCGCGCCGACCATCATCACGCTGTGGTTCCCCGAGAAGACTCGCGGCGTCATGCTGGGCTTGTGGGCCACGTGGGTGCCGCTGTCCATCACGCTCGACTCCATCATCTGTCCGGGTATCGCGGCTTCCGCTGGTTGGCAGGGCGTCTTCACGTTCGTCGTCATCTTTGCGGCCGTCGCGCTCGTGCTGTTCATGCTGCTGTGCAAGATGCCTGACACAAAGGAGGCCGACTACGGCGTCGAGGGCTCGTTCGTCGACTGCTTCAAGCTGCTGAAGAACAAGAACATCTGGCTTCTGGCCGTCGTGTTCCTCATCTTCATCATCGGCCAGACCGGCATCGTGAACACCTACCTGCCGAACTTCCTGCAGACATCCCCTGAAGCCACGCCTCCCGGGTTCGGCTGGGACGAGCAATCCGCCGGTTTGGGCCTTGCGCTCGTGACGTCGCTCGGCCTGGTGTTCAACCCGCTCGGCGGCCACCTGTGCGCCACGTTGCCACATCACCTGAAGCGCATTGTGCCCATGCTGGCAGCCGTGCTGTTCCTGATCTGCTTCTACTGCATGTTCCAGACCGATTCCGTGCCCCTGTGCTGGGTCGGCATCGTGCTCATGGGCATTTGCGGCGGCATCGGCGGTGGCGGCCTGCGTCCGCTGGCGCCTTCCATCATGCACCAGAGCGCCATGGCGGCCACGATGAGCATGGCCGTGCTGCAGTTCGCGCAGTGCATCGGCAACTGCTTCAGCCCGATTTACGGCGGCCTGATCGACTCCGGCATGACGTACTGGGATGCATGCCTCGTCACCATCATCCCGCTGTCCGTGATCATGCTGATCTGCGGTTTCCTGATCCGCCCGGGCAAGGACTCCGAGTACCAGAAGGTCCGCGCCGAGTCTCAGGACAAATAACCGCACGAGCTCTCGTGTTGCATGCGCACCCTGGCTTGTCCGGGGTGCGCTTTTTCATGTTGGAAGGACCGCGGTTTCCGCCGTTCGCCTTGTGCATGCGCGCGCAGGGGCGGTATCATTCGCAGTGTCAGCAACTCGGCTTTCGAGGAAGGAACGACATGGCAGATCGGTTCAACGCAGAGTGGGCGAAGGGCGTCATCGACGAGAACGTTCAGAAAGCCCAGGCATTCGTCGACAACCCCGAGCAGATCAACGACTTGCTTGCGCAGCTTCAGGAGAAGCTGCAAGGCCTTCCGGATACGGTGACGACGGCATTCAACAACGTGCCGCTCATGGCCGAGATGGTGAAGTGCTACGTAACGCGCGAGTACACCGAGGTGTCGCCCAAGGTCATCGTGTCGCTCGTGGCGGCGTTCATCTACCTCGTGAAGAAGAACGACATCATTCCCGACAACGTGCCCATCGTCGGCTTGGCCGATGACCTTGCCGTGGCTACCGTGGCCATGGCCATCAACGAGCCCGAGCTTGCAGCTTTCGCGGCCTGGAAGGAGCAGCGTGACGGCGAGCCGGTCGAGCTCGTGGCCGTCGATCACGTCGACGTGGAGCCAATCGAATAGGGCTTGCCTGCAAAGTTGAAACGGGGAAGCGGGTTGCCTTGCGAGGCGCCCGCTTTCTTATTGTGCTTGGCGCAAGCGCGGTACCGTATGGGTGAAGACCGCCGAGACGAGCGGCTTCACGAAGAACAGCACGATGGCGAAAGCGAGGCCCGCCGCGCGGGGAAGCATGTGGGCGTACATGCCCAGGAACATGCCCTGATCGAGCCCGCCGAGCACCACGCCGCATTCCGTGCCGACCGCGCAGAGCACCGGCGCCATGAGCAGGACGTTCGTTGCCACGAATGCCGCCTGCAAAGGCAATCCCTCCAAGTGCGGGTCGAGCAGGTGCTTCTTCACGAAAAAGCTCGCCTTATTGGCGTACAGCTCGCGCAATGCGAACGCAAAGGCGAACCAAAGCGGCCAGCCGACGAGCATCGACACGCTCGTCGGGACGTCATGGTACAGCAGCAACAGATTCACGCTCAGCACCATGACGAACGCCATGGTTGCGGCGAACAACGTCTGGAACACGAGCGCTTCCTTGCGCGAACGGGGCATGTCGCCTTTTCCGCTCACGTAACCGATGTAGCTCTTTCCAAAGTCCTTCATGCCAGTTCACTTCCCCCTGCCATGCGGCATCAGCCGTCTAAAGGACGACCATCGTCCGCTCGTTTAATTGAGTGATTTTGGGAATGTTGCCGGGTTCACGTCAGCTCTTGATTTGCATCCGAAAGCTTTTAGCCGGCTTAGATGCGCCCGCCCCACTACGGCAACGCGCTTCCTTTATCCTACCGCGCAGCCTGTCCATGCACCCCAAACCTTCACATTTCCTCAGGGAGCCGTACATTTAGTTACAAAAGCTACGGATTTCTAGTTCGAAGCATCGAAATGGCAAAGTGAAGGGGAAGTGTAGTCGCATTCTCATTTAACGCTGTGCATTTCTTCGCATTGTTGGCACGTGGGTTCCATGTGCGATTCGAGTTCGTACATTACCTCTGCGGAATTTCGATCCGGTCCTCGTTGTCAGATGGCGAAACGCAGATCTTCGATTTAGCGCCAATGAGGTATCGATGAAGTCCATCTCGAGCAGTCAAACACGACTCGTTGGGCTTGCGAAGTCGAACGCCAAGACGTTTCGCGACTAGTTTTGCAAGAAGTTCCACGTCTTCTGGCGTTTCAAGCTGCTCATACGTGACGACGTGAATATCGATGCCTCGATATTGAAGCATTCCCGAGCGCCTCGCGTCGTATGCGACTTGCTGGGCGCCCGTATGCCATTCCCGTCCGTAGTATTCCAATGCGTAATGGGCGAAAGGCCAGTACAGGTCGCATATGAACAGGCTCTGTCCAAGTAAATACGCCTGTTCTTTTCCAAGTTTAATGACGTGGTTCATCTGAGGTTGAGGCAAGCCGTATCCTCCGTAATGGAACGGAAGGCACAGTAGCATGGTGAGCGTGGTTTCCATAGGAGAATTAGATTTCTCTATCACGTACTTCAGGGCTAGTTTGGCTTTCCTCGATCCTCGGATGGGGCCGATAGCCTGAAGGAAGCGCCTCAGCTTCGCGAGCGTCGTGAGCTGTTCTCGATGGTTTCGAGCGGGATCAGATGGGTTGACGATGTACGTGCCGCACAGCTCATAGCCCAATCGGACGGTTTCCCAAAACGAGAGCTTTGCTGCCATGCGTACGAATAAGTACTCGGGAGATACGATTTCGACGGAAGGGGATATGCGGCGTAGCGCCCCTCGTGGCAAACCCGATGCGCACACATGCGAAGCGACATATTTGGAAGGACGCCTTTCGCTGCTATCGCCAACAAGGACGTGCAGTTTCCGGTTCACGATTGCTTCTCTGGGCACGTCGCATGCCTTCAAAGCCTTTGGGATTATCGCGGCCTCGACAAGTGCGGTTCTGAACGATTGCGTTGTCTGCCCGTCGATTGATTCGACGGTGTCCCAGTATGCGCGAGCGCTTTCGTCTGTGAGATAAGCAATCATGTGGCATATCGTACGGGTGCAGCGCATTGCCTAATGCCGTAACCAGCCGATTCATAAGCCGCTTTTCACGCCAGAAGTGCATTGGAAAGGCGGCAGAGCATCGCAGGTATTCGCCGCTTTTGCATGCGTTTTTCGACTGGATTCCGACCGAATTGCCCTTCTTGGTACTCAGGAAAAACAACATCCCAGTTCAGCGTAGAGAACGGCTAAACCGATTGCTGGAACCTCCCATGTGCAAAGTGGTAATACGCCACGGCAATCAGGGCAACGATAGCGCATGTGACGTACATGGCCACGTAGCCGAGCGAACCGACGATGACGCCCAGAAGCAATGGGCCGATGCCGCATCCGAAATCGCAGAGCAGGTAGAACGTAGCGATGCCGGGAGCCGCCTTCGTGCCGCCGGAAAGCTTCCCCACAACGGCAAGGCCAGAACTCATGCACGTGCCGAAGCCCGTGGCGGCGAAAATGCCGACGCTCAGCATGAGGAGCGGAACGGGTGCGAACGTGCATGCGGCGCAAACGAGCGCGCCTACGGCAACGCTTGCTATCGAAGGATACAGCACCGCATTCTCGCCACGCCGGTCTTGGAGCCTGCCCGCCGGTGGGCGCATGAGCACAAGCGAGATCGAGTACACGAGGAAGATGCCCGCAGCCCAGCCTTCTAGGCCGATGCTTGCCGAGTACGCATCGGCGAATGCGTTGACCGACGAATACGAGAACGCGACGAGGAACATGAAGAACGAGAACTTGCGCGTCGCAGGGTCGAACACGAGCGAAAGCTTGAACTTTGGAATCTGCGCAAGCGCGGCCTTCGTGCCGCCAGCGGGTTTCGCGCCTGCGGCAAGCGGAACGGTGGCCGCAATGGCGACGATGGCGAGCGCCGAGCAGAACCCGTACAGGATGCTGTACTCGAAATTACCCGATACGAGAAGGCCGAACAGCGGCCCCACGCCCGTGCCGAGCGAGTTGGAGAGCATGAACCATCCCGTTCCTTCGCCCATCACCTCGAGCGGGATGATCTCGGTGGCGATGGCAGGCATCGTTGTGTTCGCGATGCCGAACGACACGCCATGGAAGAAGCGGATGGCGAACATGAGGGGAAGGCTCATGTCGCCCACTGGGTACAGCAGGCAGCTTACGAGCATGAGGATGAGCGCCGCGATGGAACAGCGCTTCAAGCCGAGCGCATCGGCATAGCGGCCCGTCAGAATGCGCGAAAACGCCGCGCCGACGAGGAAGATTGACGCGACGAAGCCCGCAATGCTGTCGGCGCATGCGAATGCCTGCATGGCATGACGCGCCATGGTGGTCATGAACAGGAAGTACACGGCCACGACGATGAAGTGCGCCACAAAGAGCAGCACGAAATTCACCGATAGGAACCCGCGTTTACCAGTTGATTGTTGGGGTGATTCATCAACGTTCATGATGCGCATTGTACACCCCTTGCATTTGAGATTGACCAGACTGATTCGGATCGAGGTCCTTCACGTTCGGCTGCCGAAGCCGGGAATTGTAAAGAAACCGAAGAGGTGTATTCCGCTCTCGAGCTTTCAGAGCGAAAACGGCATTCTGCGGGAGAAATGTGCGAATGGGGGTCGAGCTTAGACGCATCGTGTCAATAATTTGAGGACAAGTACGTGTGGTTCCAAAGGCAGAGATGCACTTCTTCCTCAAAATGACAATCTGATGCGTTCGACTGAAATCTTGGCAAGATTGACGATTTGTGTGTTGGGTTTGCAGAACAAAATCATTCATCAGCGGGCGGACCTAACGGTTAATGGAGCGCGTTTAGCGAGTGACAGGTGTTAATGGCGATGTGCTTTGCGGGAACGCGGCTGGCGGGAGCAAAGGTTAGCGAGACGCGCTCTGCGGGAATGCGGTTAGCGGGAAGAAGGCTAGTGGACATTTCTACCTGCACGGGCGTAGCAAAACGCAGTGACAAGCCCGATGAACGCGAGGCAGCCGGCAGCGATGACGGCCACCGTGAAACCCGCCGATGAGAAGACGCCCACGAAGAGGGCGGGGCCCACGCATCCCGCAAGCTGGATGCACACGTTCACGATGGCGACGCCGTGCGGGTTCTCCTCGGGGCTGAGCGTGCGCAGCCCTGCAGTCTGGCTCGGCGCGAACACGGGGCCCACACCCGCGTATACGATGGTCGCAGCAGCAACGACGGGAACGAGCTCGCCCGTACCGCTCGCCAACACGAGCAACACGAAGCCCACGACGATGAGTGCAAACCCGGCAGGCAGCAGAGGCCACGTGCCGAACCGGTCCAAGATACGTCCGCCGACAAGCGCGGTTAGCGCGTTCACGAGCACGGGGATCAGCATGAGCATGCCGGCCGTGAAGGCGGAGAGCTGAAGCGTCGTCTCGAAGTACAGCGGCAGCAGCACGCTCATGGAAAACGTCATCATCATGGCGATGATGACCAGGCAGCAGGCAACGGAAAAGCCGCTGCGCGTGAGCGGCGCGAGGTTCAGCAGCGGGTCGTCGATGCTCTTCTGGCGACGGGCGAACAGCGCAATCGCCACACCGCCTACCGCAATCGTCGCGATGGCCATGGGAAGGTCCGTTGTGACGCGCGTCAACCCGAACGAGCACAGCACGAGCCCGACTGCCATGAACATGACGGAAGGCGCATCGAGCTTCGGGCGCGATGGCTCGGCGATGTTCTTCACGGCGACGATGCCGACGAGCGCCAACACGGCAAAGACGATGCAGCCGGGGGCGAACACGGCGCGCCATCCGCCGACGGTCACCATAACTCCCGACATGACGGGCGCGAACGCCGGGCCAAGTACGATGCAGCTGCTGCCGATGGAAAAGTACGTGCCCAGCTTCTCGCGTGGAGCCACCGCCATGACGACGTTCATCATGGTGGGGATGAAGATGCCCGAGCCGACGGCCTGAACCAAGCGGGCCGCAAGCAAGACGGGAAACGAGGGTGCTGCCATGGCTGCAACCGAACCTGCGATGAAGCAGATGCTTCCCATGAAGAAGAGCCGCCGCAGCGAGAACCGGGCGGAAAGGTAGGCGATGGCCGCCACGAGGACAACCGTCACGATCATGTACCCGGTCACGAGCCATTGCGCGGTGACGCTGCCGATGCCGAACGACTCCATGATGTCGACGATTGCGACATTGATGATGATCTCGTTGAACGAGGCGACGAACGCCGCGATGTAGAACAGGGCGAGCATGCCCGTTTTGGGCTGAGGTGGGGTGGTGCGGTTCACGAAGGCAGCCTGCGTCCTATTTCACGACGTTTTCGCGCAGCCAATCGAGCGCCTTGGCACGGCGGAACTTCTCGACGGTCAGGTACATGTCGTTGCGCAAATCGTGCAGTTCGAAGAGCTGCTCGCCGTAGCCGGGGAAGTCGGCTTCGAGCGTCGCGCGCAGGTCATCGGCGGTGACTTCGAAGTCGTTGCCGACGAACACGGCGTCGAGCACGTAATTCCAATGAGCGATGTTCAGCGCGCGGCGCGTCATCATGATGTCGTACTGCTCATCGTCGAGCTGATGCGTTGCCTGGTAATCGGCTGCGGAAATGCCGCGCTTAGCCAGCTCTTCCTCGAACTTGACGCGGTACTCGTCGCCGAGGGCGCGCATGGCCGATTCGGGAAGCTCGGCATCGAGACGGTCGACCATCTTCACGCGCAACACCGTTTCGTCATCGACGAACTCGGCGTTGGCATCTTGCGCCCTGAACCCGGGTTTGGGAACGCGCTGGGTCGTTAGGTCGATGGGATCGAGCGACTTCAGGCCAATGTTGGGCCGCGGGTGAACCTCGACGCGGCAAGCGAACGGGGCATCGTCGGTCAGCCCCAGAACCTGCACATACGGTATCGCAACAGGGACGATGTTGTACGCCTCGAGCGCGTCGTTGGTCGCGCGCGTCTTCACGAAGTTGGCGATGTAAGCCTCGTCACCCGCTTCCAGCATCTCGGTACGCGCCTCGGCGGGCACCGCATGTTCGAGTTCGAGCGCGCGCGTTGCCTCGCTGCGCAGCTGCGCCAAATCGTCAAGGCTGAGCTTCACCTCCAGCGTAGTGACGCCGGGAGTGGCCTCTACCTCGTCGTGGCCGAGAATGCGGATGTCCATGCCGTTTCCTTTCCCTCGATGCGCTAAAGGGCGATGTCCCGCGCGTTTCCTATCATCAGGCTTTTTTCAAAGCCGTTAATCGTGCAGATCGCCGGTGGTCCCCCTATGACCACCGGCGATCGTCGAGAAAAGAAGTTCCCGTTCTTGGAGTGTTACGGGAGCTTGTTCGAGCGAACGTATGGCGGGTTCGTCCTGAACGCCATTTACGTTAGCGATATTTTTCCGTCGTGCATCGCCTCATGATGCTGAATTGCGAACAGGCCGCGGATGACCTTCGTCATACTTGGCTCCGGCAAGATGCGCACAAAGGCCCTCGTCCCGAAAACGTCGCCATCATTCAAACGCGTATAAATGGCGTTTTCCCAGGTGAGCACCTCATACTTTTAGGATGAGGCCATCAAACGCCTCATCATCCCATGCTGAAAACCCCCACTCCATTACCCATGGGGGATTGCGCAATGCGCGACGCGCGTAAGGTGTGCCCATCGGAATTGTTTGGCTTGGACGCGTAGTCACTTGCCCCATGCAGATCGTCGACGCAGGGGGAAAGAGGGCGGGTGAGCGTAACAAGTCCGAATAAGTCAAACGACGAGAGAGGAGAGAGCATGTCAGAAGTGACAGCCGAAACCCGAGCGGAGACGAAGGTCGAAACGCCGACGGACTTCATCTGGGGCGAGACCCACGGGAAGAAGTACAAGCGCGGTAGCCGCCTTCCGAAGGCCGAGAATCCCAAGGCCCCCGCAGAGACCCCCGATGTCCCGTGGCAGTGGGAAGAGGACGGCATGACCGTCACGCGCGGCACCGCCCGTTCGGCACCGGGTTGCCACAACGTGTGCGGCATCATTTCGTATGTGAAGGACGGCAAGCTGGTCAAGGTCGAGGGTGACCCCATGGACCCCTACAACCAGGGCCGCCTGTGCAGCCGCTGCCTGTGCATTCCCGATTACGTGTACAGCCCCGAGCGCATCCTGTACCCGATGAAGCGCGCCAAGGAAGATCGCGGCAAAGACAAATTCGAGCGCATCACGTGGGATGAGGCGTACGACATCATCGTGAAGAACTTCAAGGAAGTCGCTGACAAGTACGGCGTCGACAAGATCGCCTGCTGCCAGGGCACCGGCCGTGACATTCACCAGGTCACGCGCGTGAATGCCTCGATGGGCTCCCCCAACGAGGGCGTGCCGTACTTCTCCGGCAACTCCTGCTACCTGCCCCGCATCGCCTCGATGGCCTGCATGCTTGGCGACCCGTGCGTCATGGACTGCTCGCAGTTCCTGGTCGACCGCTACGACGACCCGCGTTACGTGGTGCCCGAGTACTGCATCGTGTGGGGCCATCAGCCCTTCTACAGCAACGCCGACGGCTTCTACGGTCACTGGATCACCGACCTCATGAAGCGCGGCATGAAGGTCGCGGTCGTCGACCCGCAGCTCACCTGGATCGCCGCCAAGGCCGGCAAGGACTGGCTGCGCGTGCGTCCGGGTGGCGACGGAGCGCTGGCCATGGCCATGCTGAAGGTCATCTGCGACGAGAAGCTGTATGACCAGGAATTCTGCGACTACTGGGTGTACGGCCTCGAGGCCGTGTGCGAGCGCGTCGCCGAGATGGACCTCGACGACCTGTGCGAGAAGGCCTGGGTCGACAAGGAGGACGTCGTCCGCGTCGCCCGCACCTACGCCACCAGCAAGCCCGCCGCCATCCAGTGGGGCGTGGCGCTCGACCAGCAGACCGGCGGCCAGCAGGCGGCACACGCCATCACGGCGCTGTGGTGCATCACCGGCAACCTGGACAAGCCGGGCACGAACGTCATCGGCCAGTCCTGCTGGGGCATCGACCAGCCGAACTGGGTCGGCACCTGGGACTACGACGAGCTCATGACGCCCGAAGAGGCTGCCAAGCGCATCGGCGTCGAGCGTTACCCGATGTTCGCCGTGGGCTTCAAGAACCTGTCTTCCAACGCCACCATCGAAGCGTGGCAGCGCGGCGAGATTCCCATCCATGCCGCTTACTTCGTCACCAACAACTTCCTGGCCACCATGGGCGCGCAGGCCATCACCCAGCTCGAGTGGTACAAGCAGCTCGACTTCGCCGTGGTGCAGGACCTGTTCATGACCCCGACGATGATGGCCCTGGCCGACGTCGTCCTGCCTGCCGCCACCTACGAGGAGCGCAACGGCTTCGGCGGCCTGAACCCGTACCGCATCAGCTGCATCAACAAGGTCATCGAGCCGGTAGGCGATACCAAGGCCGATAACACCATCTTCCTGGAGCTCGGCAAGCGCCTCGTCGACGCCATCAAGCCCGAGAACGCCGACATCGCCTGGCCGTGGGACACGGTCGAGGAAATGTGGGACTACGCGCTTGAAGACGGCGGTTTCACGTGGGAGGACCTGCGTGAGAAGACCTGGATGTACCCGCAGTTCGAGTACGAGAAGTACGCCAAGGGCCTGCTGCGTGCCGACGGGCAAGTCGGCTTCAGCACCGAGACCGGCCGCGCGGAAATCTACTCGATGGTCTTCCATCACACCTCTTGGTCGGGCCTCGATCCGCTGCCGAGCTACGTCGAGCCGGTCGAGTCCGTGTACAGCGCCCCCGAGGACGTCGAGGAGTACCCGTACATCGTGTCCTCCGGCGCTCGCGTGCCGCACTTCTTCCACTCCGAGCAGCGCCAGATTCCGAAGCTGCGCGCCCTGCATCCGGACCCCCTGTGCTGGATCCACCCGGACACCGCCAAGAAGCACGGCATCGAGGACGGCGAGTGGTTCTGGCTCGAGGGCAAGCACGGCAAGTGCAAGTACAAGGCCCACTACGACATCGGCCGCGACCCGCGCGTCATGATGTGCGAGCACGGCTGGTGGTTCCCCGAGCGCAAGGACCAGGCCGAGGAGAACACCGAAGACGAGATGAAGGGTCTGTTCGGCGTCTTCGAGTCGCAGATCAACAACCTCGTCCCGTTCGACGCAGGCGTCTCCGGCTTCGGCTCGAACTACAAGAACATCATGTGCAAGATCTATCGCGACGGCGAAGGCGAATAGGCGAGAGGGGAAACAGAAATGACTATGTACGGAATCCTTGCCGACGTGAACTACTGCACCGGCTGCGAAGCGTGCGTCGTGGCATGCCAGCAGGAGTGCGGCTACTCCGAGAAGGAGTTCGGCATCAAGGTTCAGAAGTTCGGCCCCTGGCAGCTCGACGACACCGAGAAGAACTGGCAATACGACTTCCTGCCGTACTTCACCCAGTGGTGCGACCTGTGCGCCGAGCGCGTGTCGAAGGGCAAGTCGCCCAGCTGCGTGCAGCACTGCCAGGCGCAGTGCCTGGAATACGGCACCGTCGATGAGCTGGCGAAGAAGATCGACAGCCCCAAGAAGATCCTCATCCCGATTGCGGAGAAGTAAGGACCTTACGTTAGGCACCAACGGGGATTCCCCCGTAGGGGCGCGACTCATCGCGCCCGCCGCGCGAAGCGCGGATGCAGACGGGAAGGGTTGCAAACCCAGTCGTAGCGGCCCTTCCCGAATAATCGAATCCATGAACATGGAGACGAGTGACGCCCCAGGCTGGGGACCGGGCGAAACAGAGGGAGGACCTGATAGAAATGGCAACTGAGGATATCGTCGAGCGCTTGGCAAACATCGATGTGCGCGCACCGCGCGAGTTCAGCCACACCGTGCCCGAGTGGGCCAAGGAGAACGGCCGCATCGACTGGCGCGTCCGCAACGGCGAGAACATGAAGAAGATGAAGACCCACACCATCAACGACATTTACCAGCAGTAACAAAGGCATTCCCCGGGTGATGCGGTGAAGACAGCCGCACCGGTCTTGACCCGGCAAGCACGTCATCCTAAAGGAGGATACAAGCAATGGCAGAAAAGAAGCAGAGGGTTATCGACGACAACATGCACTTCTTGCCGACGGACCTGTTCACCAACCAGAAGGTTCTGAACGGCTTCCTGTACTCGGCCCCCATCACCATGGGCGTGAAGGCGTACAAGGCGATGACCCCTGACGGCGCCAAGGAGCAGATCGTTCTCGCGACCGATTCGGGTGAGGAGATCCTGAACTACGTCGAGGGCGACTACACCCTGGAAGCCAAGATCGAGGCCATGGACGAAGCCGGCGTCGACCTGTGCATGCTGCGCATGCCCGTGTGGCAGGAATGGCTGCCGCTCGAGATCTGCAAGATCGTCAACGACCAGGCTGCCGAGATGTGCCGCCTGTCCGAAGGCCGCCTCGTGGCCAACGCGGTCGTGCCGCCCTATGGCCGTCCCGAGGACATCGCAGAGCTCAAGCGCTGTGTCGAGGAGCTCGGCATGATCGGCGTTCAGTTCGCCTGCTCGTATGGCAACAAGTTCCTGGACGACGACCTGTTCAAGCCCATGATGAAGGTCCTGAACGAGATGGAGCTGCCTGCAGTCGTGCACCACACGCCGGGCCAGAACTCCTTCAAGAACTTCGAGGACTTCACCATCCTGCGCCGCGAGCTCGGCCGCATCACGGTTCAGGCCACGGCTGTCGGCCGTGAGATCTACTCCGGCATGTTCGACGAGTTCCCGAACCTGAAGTTCGTCCACACCATGTTCGGCGGCAACTGGTTCGGCCTTGCCAACATCTTGGCCCCGCATAAGTCGACCAAGAAGAAGGAGGCCATGGACCGCCTGCCTTCCGGCATCAGCAAGGAAGACTACGACCGCTACATGAAGAACAACATCTACTTCGACGCCACTCACCCGATGAGCTGGGGCAAGGCTCAGCTCGAGTGCGCCGTGAAGGTGTGCGGCGCCGACCACATCCTGATGGGTTCGTCGTTCCCCGTGTTCTACGAGTGGATGGCCCGCTCCGTCGAGACCATCAACTCGCTCGACATCACCGAGGACGAGCGCAACCTCATCCTGGGCGGCAACGCCGAGCGCATCTTCAAGCTCTAGTTTCAGCTCTGTTGTGGGGCGGGGAAGTCACCCGCCCCACTCCCGAGGGTATTGCGCATCCGTTGACCAAAAAGGAGGGAACTGATGCGCAGCGTCCTCGGATCCGCAAGGCGAAAGTCGCCTTGTCAGTTATTCCGTAAAGGGGAAAGAAAAATGGCAAATCCTAACGAGGGTGCTGCCCACAAGACACCGGCTTACGCATGGCCGTGCCTGTTCGCATCTCTGTTCATCGCCGTCACGCTGGTTTGGGAGTGGCAATGGATGCCCGGCGTCACCGGCGGTACCGCCACCAAGTGGTTCCTGTTCAACAATCCCGACATCGCCGGCATGTTCGGCTTCAACCCTGCCGAGCTGCAGGGCGAGGCCCTGGGCGCTTGGTTCGGCGAGAACCTCGGCCGCGCCATCGGCGTCGTCATGGGCAACTCGATGAGCTGGGTGCCCATCGGAGCCATCATCATGGCGTTCCCGACCACGTTCCTGGTTCAGAAGATCGGCCCGAAGTGGGCTTCCGTCATCGGCGTGTGCATCGCCATCGTCGGCGCCATCATCACGACGCTGTGCCTGACCAGCAGCTGGACGGGCTATCAGGTTGGCCGCTTCATCTTCGGCCTGGCCCTTGCCTGCACCATCGTCGCCGGCCCGACCTGTGTCTCCATCTGGTTCCCGGGTGCCACCCGTGGCCGCGCCATGGCCATCTGGTCCACGTGGGCGCCGATCGGCATCTTCACCGTGAACATGTGGGGTGGCAACGTCCTCGACCTGCTCGGCGGCGACATCGTCATGCTGAACTGGCTCTGGATCGTCCTCATGGCCATCGCCGGCGTCGTCTTCCTGATCGTGTTCCGCGAGCCGCGCGGTGACGAGGTCTCCGAGGTTTCGCCGGAGCGCAAGCGCCTGCGCGACGTCCTGCAGTTCTTCAAGAGCCGCCAGCTGTGGTCGCTCATCATCCTGTTCGCCATCTTCAACTACATGAACTACGCGTTCTCGCAGTACCTCAAGACCTGGCTCGCCATGGACATCTCCGCTGGCGGCATGGGTTGGGATGCGGGCATGGCCGGCCTCATCGGCGGTGCGCTCTGCGCATGCGGTATCCTCGGCCCGATTGGCGGCTGGATCATGGACAAGCTGTCCCGTGACAAGAAGTGGATCGCCCCGCTGCTCGGCATCATCTCGCTGACGATCTGCATGGTGCTGTCCTTCAAGGCGAACAACGCGATCTTCGCACTGTACGCGCTGTTCTTCTGCATCGGCAACATGTTCCTGAACGGCTGCTGCCGCCCGATGGTTCCGACTTACGTGTTCAAGGGCGGTGCCACTGCCGTCGCGTTCGGCCTGTCGTTCCTGACCTGCGGTCAGTACCTCGGCCAGATCCCGACGTCGTACGCCTTCCAGTACGGCACTTCGGTGGGCATGTCCTACAGCGACATCATGATGTACTTCTTCGTGCCGGTCGGCATCGTGGGCATCATCTTCGGCCTGCTCATGAAGCCGTCCAAGCCCAAGGCTGAAATCGCCGAGGGCGGCGCTGCTGGCGCTCCTGCCGGCAAGCCGGAAGAGAAGTAGTCCTACCGACTACGCTGCTAGCAGCTATGTTGTAGAATCGAGGGGCCGCTTCCACGCGAGGCGGCCCTTTTTGCTAGAGTGCATGGAACGGATTCCCGGTTTGCGTTCCACTGCTCAAAGTGGAACGCAAACCGGGAATCCGTTCCATGTCGGAGGAATCATGTTAGACGAGCAGTTCGACAAGCAAACAGGGTTCGATCCCGAAGCTATGCCCGAGGCACCCGAGGGGGAAGAGGCCGGGCGGGAAGGGGAGGCCGACGAGACGACCGGCGCTTCACCTGGCACTGCGCAGGCTTGCGATGATCTGGGCCTGAACTCGCTCGCCTCGAACCTCGATCGCTTCGGCATCAAACCGCCTGGTCAGGCGTAGGGGAACGACGTATCGTTCCGCATTCGTATGTGACCATCATTGCATGCTTTTAAAACGAACCTCTCCGTTTTGCACTAAATCGGTCTATAATGCGGAAAGCCCGATACGGCCATGCGGCTTCATGTCGGGCGCGAGATCCGGTCTCCGGGGAGGGGTGAGACTGTGGGTACTGAGGAAGCCAATTCCTCGTTGAGCATTTCGTCGATGGAAATGCTGGCCATGGGCGGTTTCGCCCTCTTTTTCGGCTGGATGTTCATCGTCTTTTACTGGCTGTTCTGCGAGTTTCCGCCAGGCGTTGACGTCGTCACGCGCGACGTGACCCAGCTTTTCGCTTTCGCGGCAATCCCCGTCGGCTACGTCATCATGCATTTCAGCGCGAAGCGCGCGCAGTTCAACATCTTCACGAACAAAGCGCGCATCTTGCTAGCCATCGGCGCGTCTATCCTTCCTGCAATCGCGCTTGTCATGTACCAGGGCGTCAACATCCCGCTCGCCGTCGTTTGCGTGGCGAACGTCATCGTCGGCCTGGTCGCTGCGGGTATCCGCACTGCTTGGCTCGACGTGTGCTCGCGCTTGAAGGATGATTACTACAGCCGCTTCACGGGGCTGTCGCTCTTTGCGGGCGGGTTGCTCTTCGTGCTGGTGGCGTTTTTGCCGGCGACGGCCCAGCCTATCTTCGCCATCGTGTACATCCTGCTCAGCGTCGGGCTGCTCGCGTACGTGTCCCCGCGTATCGAGGGCAACGCCGACCGCGTGCCGCTTGAGACGGTAGCCGAAACGTGGCGGTTCGCAAAGGAGATCGAGCCGTCGTTCTTCATGTTCGGCGTCGTGTTCGCCATCACGGTGGTGTTCCTGTTCAACAGCGGGTCCGAGCAGGTGTTGCTCGGGCTCATCGCCACGCTAGTGGGTTCGCTTGCCATCGCGTTGCTGTCGATTGGCGGCAAGCAGCTTTCCATCACGATTTACCAGCGCATCCTGGTGGTAATCACCGTGCTTGCGTGCATCCTCACGCCGTTCTTGCAGGGAACGGGACAGCTGGTTTGCGCATGCGTGGTCATGGCGTCGATGAGCATGTTCATGGCCATCAACTATTCGTACCTCGTGAAGAAATGCGCCGTCGCGCGAGAAGCCCCGCTGTTCAGGCAGGCGCCGATCCGCCTGTTCGTGCCCTCGCTCGGTTTCGCAGCCGGCTGGGCGCTCGCCACGGTTTTCACCGCGCTGTACGGTCCGCATTCCGACGCGTTCATGTACATGCGCCTTGGCGTGGCCATCGTGCTCGTCGTTGTCGTCATGGTGTTCATTCCCGTGAAGGAGCATCATGCCGTCGACGGCTCGTCGCCGTCGGGCGAGCGCGTCACCAAGACCGTCGTCACCGTCGACCGTTCGGAAAGCGACCTGTTCGAAGCGCGTTGTGCCGCCGTCGCGAAACTGTACCAACTGAGCCCCCGTGAATCCGAGATCTTTGCCTACTTGGCAAAGGGCCGCAACGCCGCCTACATCCAAGAGGAACTCGTCATCTCGCCGCACACGGTGAAGAGCCACATCTACAACATCTACCGCAAGCTCGACATCCACAGCCAGCAAAAGCTCATGGACTTCGTCGAAGAATTCCCCCTCGACGACTAAAAGCAACATGAACATCACCCCCGGGGTGATGTTCATTTTCTTGCGCCTTCACGGAAGGGCGTAGCGCGAAAGCGCCCGGGTGGAGGGGATGCGCCGCTTGCGCAGGCATCATGCTTTTTATTTCAAACATTTGCCGAGCAGCTGTAGGAGCATCCCCTCCACCTGGGTGCTTTCGCGCGAACAGCAGGTCAAACGTCTCATACCAGAAGTATGAAACCCTCATTAGCATACTCATCTGGGGATATGCGCGACGCGTAAGCATGGTTCACTAACGTCAGCCTCGAGGGGGAGGCGACAAAGGTTGAGGGGGAAATCAACCTACCATCCCACCGTTACGGGGAAGACACCCGCAACTTCTTGAGGTCAGCCAGCCAGCAGCTGGCGCCGCTGCGCGCATGAAGAATGCGGCAGCGGGAAGTGAGAGAGGAGTTGCGATGGTAGAGACTACTATTGAGTCCAAGGACCGCGACGACATCGGTGCGACAAAGGAGGAGAACCAGTTCAACTTCGGCGCCGGCGAGCGTCACGAGGTCGACCCCCGCTGGAAGCACCCGGGCGAGTGGCAGTACATGGAAGACGGGATGCTCGTAACCCGTACGTCCGTGTGGTCCGCGCCGGGTTGCCACGAGGGTTGCGGCGTTCTGGTTTATTCCGATCCGGAGACCGGCCGCTTCATCAAGTGCGAAGGCGACCCGGACGATCCGTACAACCGTGGTGCCCTTTGCCCGCGTTGCTTGGCCTTCAAGCAAGTCGAGTTCCATCCTGACCGCATTCTGTATCCTATGAAGCGCGTCGGCGAACGTGGCGAGAACAAGTGGGAGCGCATCTCGTGGGACGAGGCGCTGGAGACCTGCTACAAGGAGTTCCGCCGTATCGCCATGACCTACGGCGGCGACTCGATCCACTGCCTGCGCGGCACCGCCCGCGATAACCAGTGGCAGGTCGGCCGTATGGCCAACACCTTCGGTAGCCCCAACGAGTACGGCTTCCTGTCCGGCACCGCGTGCTACCTGCCCCGCCTGTCGCTGATGATCATGACCTACGGCGGCATGCTCATCGCCGACTTCTCGCAGTTCTCCGCCCTGCGTTACGACGACCCCGAGTGGACCTGCCCCGAGTGTACGATCGTCTGGGGCTGCAACCCCACGATCTCCAACCCCGACTTCTTCATGGGCCACTGGGTGACCGACGCCATGAAGCTCGGCTGCAAGCTGATTTCCGTCGAGCCGCGCGTCACGTGGCTGGCCGCACATGCTGACATCCACCTGCAGCTGCGCCCCGGTACCGACACCGCCCTTGCCCTCGGCATGATCAAGGTCATCGTCGACGAAGACCTCTACGACCACGACTTCATCGAGAAGTGGACGTTCGGCTTCGACGAGCTGGCCGAGCGCGCCCGCGAGCTGTCCCTCGACGAGGTCGAGAAGATGACGTGGGTCCCGAAGGAGAAGATCATCGAGGCTGCGCGCCTGTTCGCGAACTCGCATCCGGCTAATGTCGTGTGGGGCTTGGCTGTCGACATGCAGTCGCAGGGCACCCCGTGCGCTGCCGCCATCGCCGCGCTCTGGACCATCACCGGCAACCTCGACGTTCCGGGCGGCATGTGCTACACCGCCGCTCCCATGGGCGTCGACCAGCCGTCCGCCGGCGCGTGGGGCATCTACGACCTCATCGACGAGGAGACGCAGAAGAAGCGCGTGGGTTGGAAGGAATACCCGATGTACCGCTACGGCCTGACCCAGGCCATGCCGGACATGTGCCTCGAGGAGATGGAAGCCGGCAACGTCAAGGGCGTGTGGATCCAGACCTCCAACGGCATCGCCTGCATGAGCTGCGAAGTCGACCGTTGGTACAAGGCCATGAAGAAGCCCGAGTTCATCGCTGCCTGCGACATCTTCATGAACCCGACCATCCAGAGCTCCGCCGACATCGTCATGCCGGTTCAGACCTGGGCCGAGAAGCACTCCGTGCGCGCGCACTACTACTTCCTGTCCGCCATCACCGGCGGCTGCGCCACCGAGGGCGAAGCCAAGTCCGACTGCGAGATCAACCGCGAGCTCGCCCAGTACTTCGACAACGACGACGAGTTCAACAAGGCCATCAACCGTCCCGAGGGCAAGCAGCACACCTGGCCCTGGGAGACCGAGGACGAGGTCTACGACGAGATCGTCAGCCCCTCCGGCTTCACGTTCAAGGAGCTCATGGAGCATGGCCCCGCGTACCAGCACTACGTGTACAAGAAGTACGAGAAGGGCCTCATGCGTCCCGACGGCGAGCCCGGCTTCAACACGCCGACCGGCCGCGTCGAGTTCAAGTCGGTTCTCTTCGAGGCGTACGGCTACGATCCGCTGCCCTACATCGAAGAGCCGGGCATCGGTCCTGTGACCACCCCCGACCTGTACGAGAAGTACCCGCTGATCATGATCACGGGCGCCCGCACCACGTCGTTCTTCCACTCCGAGCATCGTCAGATCCCGTACCTGCGCCAGCTCACGCCCGATCCCTGGGTGCAGATTCACCCCGAGGACGCTGCCGAGAAGAACATCTCCGAGGGCGACTGGGTCTGGATCGAGAACCATCGCGGCCGCGCCCGCCAGCGCGCTCGCGTGACCTACGAGGTCCACAAGGGCACCATCGCCGCCCAGCACGGCTGGTGGTTCCCCGAGCAGGACGGCGCCGAGCCGAACCTGTACGGCTTCCGTCAGTCCAACATCAACCAGCTGCTCGCCAACAAGCCCGGCAAGACTGGTTTCGGCGCTGACTTGAAGTGCACCCTGTGCAAGATTTACCGTTGCAGTGAGGAGGACCTGTAATGACTAGGAACGGAATTCTCGTCGACTACCAGTACTGCACCGGCTGCTATTCCTGCGAAGTCGCGTGCCAGGCCGAGCTCGACCTGCCGCTGGAACAGTGGGGCGTCAAGGTTCTGACGAACGGCCCGTGGCCCATCAAGGATGCCGACGGCAACCCCACCGACAAGTACGTGTACGACAACATCCCGGCGTTCAGCCGCGTGTGCGACCTGTGCGCCGAGCGCACGGCTAAGGGCAAGCTCCCCAGCTGCGTGTTCCACTGCCAGGCCAAGTGCATGGAATACGGCCCGGTCGAGGAGCTCGCCAAGAAGCTCGCCGACAAGCCCGAGCAGTTCCTGTGGGTTCCCGCCAGCGCCTAAGGCGTGTCCCCGCACAGCTTGTAGTTACCAGAAGGGGCGGCCACGTGTCGCCCCTTCGCGTAAACGAGAATGAGTAGCAGGACGTTCCTCCTACTC
>JAFUCC010000056.1 GCA_017459925.1 Eggerthellaceae bacterium | reverse complement strand
CTATAGTCTCATCCAGTCAAGCCTGAAAATCTGCGACGCTGACATCGTACCACACAACTCGCTCACTCATTGGCTGTCACCCCAGCGAGCAGAACGTCGTAAACCTCATATTCTCGATCGGTGCCGCTATCGTCCGTTTCGTCTCCGGCGGGCTCGTAATCTGGATTGGTGACTAAGACTGCGTGCTGCACATTCAGCTCGTTGTTCACATCAAGATCATCGAGATTGCAGGTTCCGACGCCAACGGCATATATCACCAAGTTCATGCGCAGCAAGTCAGTTACCTTGTAATTGTTCTTGAACGACTCTCTGTTAAAGCGGAATACCACTTGTTCATTGCCGGAATCTCCCAAAAACTCGTAGTACCCCTTTGCATCCTTGATAGTCGAATCCAACTTATCGAGTGCAAGGTTGAAATCACCGGCGGGGATGTTACCCCCGCGCAGCATCGATAGATAAGGGGTCATAAGCGCATAGCTCGCCAGCGAATTGGCGATCGCCGCAACTGCGTATCCGTCAAACAGCCGAATATCCTCATGAGAACTTGCCGCTTCGAGAAAGTCGGTAAGAACAGTGTTGCTGATGATGCTTCGTGCAACCGCGCTTGTGTTGAACGATATGCTACCTGCTCCAGATGCCTCAGCCGACACACCGATGCCGGTCAGCATCTCCACCAGCTTTGTCTTTAACCCTACTTTCGCTTCAGCCTCACCTTGCGCATTGACGTCTCGCTCACTCGTCTTTTCCTTGATAGTGGACGTTTCGCCCCCATTCACAACCTGGATATAGTCAGTGGCAGAGCCTTCGTCGAAGCAGACGATTTTGCAGATAGTCGGTTGTTTTGCAGCCTTGGTTCGACTCATTTCCCGCCTTCCGTCATTTCGGCGTACAGCTTGAATAGGTGCGCCACGATCTTTTCCTCGTCTCCGTTGAAGTTGACGCCGTAAGCTGCTTCGACCGCCGCATCGAGGGCGGTGTGGGCGGCTTTCAGGTCGTCGGGCATCTTATCTGGGTCGTAGAGCGTCGCGAGCGAGGCATCGGGATAATTGCCGCGCACATCAAGTACGCTGATTGCTCCGCTAACGATATCTGCTTTCTGCGAATCGGACGCTTGCGGCCATACCAGGCTGTTCCACACCGCTGGGGCGTAGCGGTAATCGCTCTTCAATCGGCCGCAGACTACCCGCATCCAAGCGTTATGCGTCTTCGACATGAGGAGGCCGAGGATGAACTTGTCGCTGGTCGGAATGAAGCGCAGCTGGTCGCTGACGATGATTTCTGGCCCAAGATAGCCGACGGGAATGTATTCCCGCCTTGCAGATGATACTGTCGGCAAGGCGATGAAATAGTCGCTTGGCTGCCTATTCTGGGTGAACAGCCAAGGGGTTGCGGCGTCGCGCTGCACGGAAGCCGTCGGACTGGATTCGCGCATGGAGCGAACGGCGTCTAACCTCTCACGGATTTCGGGGATGAGAGAATACTCGCTCATGTCGCAGCCGTCGAACCAGAGACAGTAGCGGACGAGGCCGTTTATGAACTCCTTGCCGCCCATGAACTGATGGATGACTTCGGAAAGCTCGGGGTGCGCTGTCTCTAGCTTCTGCTTTTCGCCTTCGCTCAATATCAGATTACCGCCGTCGGTGGGCTGGCTGCCCTTCGTCATCTTCGGGGAACCGGGGTTCACGGGATTGCCGCGGCTCTCGATGAAGATGTTCGGCGCGTCGGCGAGGTAGCCGTTGATGTTTCCTACCTTTCTGGCCTCGTCCGAGTAGAAGATCGTGCGCCCGCCCTCGGCTTCTCCGTTTGAGCAGCCGACGATGACCACGTGAACGTGCGCCTGGTCGGCTGCCTCGGAGTTCCACACGAAGGTCGGGTATGCAAACGTGATGGCATAACCCATATCGAGCAGCGGCTCCCAAAGCGTCCTGACAACTTCGCCCTGGCAGATCGAATTAGTCGATACGAACGCGAATGGGACGTTGCTATCCTTTCCGTATTCAGCCGCCTTGGCATACCAAGCGGCAACATAGTCTAGCTTTCCGTAGTTGGACCATCCTTCGAACACAGCTGCCATATCGGCCTGCTGCTCCTTTGTGCGCCATTGATGCCCGATGAACGGCGGGTTTCCGATCATGTAGCTGCAATCATTCGCAGGCAAGACATCGTTCCAGTCGGTCTGCAACGCATTCGCACATGCAATGTTATCGTTGCTCTTCAAGGGAAGTGGGTCTATCCACATCGACAGGATTTCCCGCGTCTGGTCGAGCATCTGAAGCTCGGCGATCCAGAGCGCCGTTTTTGCAACCTCTACCGCGAAGCCGTTTATCTCGATGCCGTAGAACTGATCCAGGCTCACTTGGATCGGGTCGAAATCGCCCATGACCATCTGCCCGCCGTAGAAGTCTTCCAGCACGCGGTTCTCGAGCTTTCGGAGCGACAGGTACGTTTCCGTGAGGAAGTTGCCGGAGCCGCACGCGGGATCGAGGAACTTCAACGACGCGATCTTCTGGCGGAACGCGTTGAGCTTGAACTTGCGCTCCTTCTCGGTCTTCAAGCCCTCTATCGCCGTGAGCTCGTCCTTCAGGGCGTCGTAGAACAACGGGCCGGTCAGGCGGTGGATCATGGTGGGCAATTCGTTGAGCGCCAGCGTCTCGTAATTGTCCTCGCAATCCTCATCGTCCAAATCGTAGATTCGCATGAGGTCGAAGTTGCACGTTATGATCCACTTCGGCGCGACGCTGCGCGGGGTGATGTGGTCTGCGTACCAACGCGCTTGTTCGTAGGGCGTCACCATGCGCGGGCTGCCATGTTTGTCCTTGCCGCGCTGCTCCGGCGCGTCCAGGTCGACGCCGCGCGACTTGCTCTCTATGAGGATTCCCATGTCCTCGTAGAAGACGTCGATGCGTCGGCCCTTCACCTTGCGCTCGAAGTCCAGGCGTTGGGTCGGGTTGGCGATGCCGAGAACCTGCGAGCACAGCTCTATCCAGAAGCTGTTGGCCTCCCTCAGCTCGTTGCCCTCCGCTGCTTTCCACCTGCCTACGAAAGCCTTTGCGGCTTTCTTCTGTTCAACCGGTGTCATATCCGCAATTCCGCGCCTTTAAGTCGAAATGATCATACCAGGCAATTATAACCCGGTCATGAGTACGTGATTGCAGGCCACGGCGCACATGCGCATAATCCTGGCAGCTTGTCAGAGAGAAGTTGGGCCTGAAGCCATCTAGCCGCAGTTGCGGAAATTGTCCTCCGTACTTGAAGCGTTTCATTTTATCCACTTGCCCCGCCGACCGCCAGTGTCGCCGTGCGCTCACGTTGCCGTTGTTGTCCGCAGTGTAAAGGCTGGCGCCGTGGGTTAGGCGACCTGGGCGATTGCCTTGGTGAACCTGTCCGGGTGCTCGACGTGGATGTCGTGGCCGGAGTCGATCTCGATGTACTCGCAATCGGCAAGGTATTCCCGCACGCGGGCGGCGTCGTCGTCGGTCGTGGCGGCGTAGAGCACGCCGTCGTCACCATAGTGGGTGGTCGCCTTCAGGTACACAGTCGGACACGCAACCTGTCGCAGCATCGCCTCCTGGTCGATGCCGGCCATCCAGCTGCCATCGTGGAACGCCTCGCCGAAGCGCGGGTCGTAGTCGTCCATGAAGTACATGCCGCGCGTCCATGCGCGGGGAATCCACGCGTTCACGACGTGCTCGCCCGGATGCTCGGCGCACCAGGCGGCGGTCTGTTCGGCCAACATGGGCTGCAGTCCGCCGAACAAGCCGAAGAGGTAGCTGTGGGCGGCGTACCATGCGGCGTAGTCGGCCACGTCGCGCTGCTGCAGGAACGAGTGGGCCACCGTGTAGCCGTCGTGCCAGGCGAACGTGCCGGCGTCCTCCTGCGCCTCAGCAGGCGTCACGCGGAACAGCGGCGAGTCCTCCAGCACGAGAGCAGTCACGTTTCCCGGGTCGTTTGCCGCGATGTAGGCGGCGATTATCCCGCCTGACGAGTGGCCCGATACGGCGTAGGGGCCTGCGACGACATCGTGCGCGAGCGCGATAACCGCATCCCCATTGGCCATGCAGGAGTACAGGGCAGGATCATGCTCGGACTCGCCGTGCCCGAAGCAGTCCACGGCGAACACGTGGTAGCGCTTCGCCAAATCGGGAAGGACGCTCGCGTAGTCCTCCCACTCCATGCCCTGGCCGTGCACGAGCAGCAGCACCGGACCGCTGTCGGGCCCTTCGGCGTAGTTGACCACGGCACCGTTCACGGTTGCCTGCTTCTCGACGAAACCCGCATCGAGCGCACGCTCGATCGTGCGCTCTTCGGCGTGCAGGTTGCCGTCGCGGTAGATGAATACGGCGACGATTGCGGCCATTGCGACAACGCCGAAAGCGATGGCGGCCACCTTGCCGGCCTTGCGCCTCATCGCGCTGCTCATCGCGCGCCCTTGCGCACGGCTTCCATGACGGCGGCAACGCCGGCCATGAACTCCTCTTCTTTGCAGAGCGCAATTCCTTGACCATCCTCGCCGAGCACGACGAGCTTATCGCCGGGCTGTATGTCGAAGGTCTCGCGAGCTTCCTTTGGTATAACGATTTGCCCGCGTTCCCCGACTTTCACGCTACCGAACAGGTGCTTGCCCCTCGGCGGCGCTGCAAGTCCGGTTCCCTCCGAGTCGAAGTTCACGAGCGCATCCACCGTACAGCCGAGCGAATCGGCCAGAGCTGCCGCGTGCTCCAGGTCGGGCGACGTCTCGCCGGCTTCCCACTTCGTCACCGTCTGGCGGGATACGCCCACGGCCGCAGCCAGCTGCTCCTGCGTAAGCCCCGCCGCCTGGCGCGTCGTCTGGATGTTAGCCCCTATGCCCATATGGCGGCCCCATTCAT
>JAFUCC010000055.1 GCA_017459925.1 Eggerthellaceae bacterium | reverse complement strand
TTCGAGTCGAGCCCGAGAGCAGCGGCGTAGCGCCTGTCGACGCTGACGACGGACTTCAGGCAGCATCCCCCGCATGCCGCCATGTCGCGCTCGATCATCTCTCGGGTGAGCGGCCCGTCCTGCCCCCAGTACGAGCAATCCTCCATCATGTCGGCGCCCTTGTCCGCCCAGGCGCCCTCGCGGGCGTCGTAGTCGAGCTGGGCGGCGGCTTGCCCGTTAATCGCGCGCGCTTCGAGGAGCGCCCTGTCGCGCTCGGTGGGCTCTCGGTCGCAGCCGCCTTTCCCCTCGTATTCGTCGGTACGCGCGTCGTACGATAGCGAATGGGCGGCTTGCCCGGACATCCCCCCTGACCCTCCCAGCATGGGGAAGGCGCCGGACGGGTTGTGGAGCAGGAGCACCGCGCTAGCGACGGGGACCTGTGTCATCGCCGGTCACCTCCCTGCGCAGCTTCCTGACCTCCCGCGCGAGGGCCAGCTGGTCCACCACCTGGGCGACGGAGTTCGGAGGGGGCAGGGGAGAGGGGCCGTCGGCCAGCGCGTCCTGCAGGCAGCTGGGGCAAAGGACGGCGGATCCCCTGACGAGCCATCCCGATTCGCGGGCCGCTTTAGCCATGCTCGCCGCCTGCTCGGACGCTCGAGGCTTCCTCCGAGCTAGAAGCGCAGAGGCGGGGAGCTCCCATGTACCCTCAAGCTCCGCCCCACAGCAGTCGCATGCCATCGCCACCGGGACCTTCAGCGTCATCGTGCTCATGCGCCGCCCCTTCCCACGATCAGATCGTCGACGGCGTCCTCGAATGCAATCCGCAGCTCGGTGACGGCTTCGGACTTCGCCCGGCGGATTTCGTTTATCACTTCCTGGCTCGAGCCGGCCGGCGCCGCGAATGGGGATCCGGGCCACGTGGCCAGCCCCTGCGAACAGAGCCTGCGCACCGCCTCGCTGAAATCGACGCCAGCGCCATCGGCCCATGCGCCGATTGCCCCAGCGAGCCCGGGATCGAACCTCACGCTCTTGTTAACGTTTACCGCCATTCTTTCGCCTCCCTTTATGCACGGCTTTCTCCTTGCTGGGTGGTTCCTGGCGGGCGGCGTCGGCGCTGGTGCCTGAGAACTCGAGCCACGAGACCCCATACTCTTTGCAGGCTGAGGCAAGGGATTCACCGAATCCGCCGCCGGCCACCATCTTCTTGCCGGCCGATTCCCAGATGCCCGAGATCGTCCCGCTATCTGTTTCACTGAGGGTGCGCGACATCCCGCAGTACGTGACTCCGGGGTTATCGACGTTCTGGCCCTCGCACATGAGGAGCCAGCGCAGGATTCCGAACATCGCGTAATCGGACCACGCTGCGGAGGCGAGGCATGCCTTGCCCTCCTGCCTTATTGCGGTTTCGACTTCCTCAAGCCTTTCTCCGATGCGCTTCAGCTCGGTTCTCACGACCAGCTCTTCTTTGGCTCTATCGAAGTAGGCGTTGAATCCTGCATCCATGATTTCGTGGAACACCACATATTCGGGTACGCCTCGCGCTTTGCATTCGGCTTGGAGTAGGTTGCTCTGTTCGTCCGATATCGACGTGTACCGCCGTTTGCGAACATCTCCCTTTGGCATCGTTCCCCTTTCGGCTCGGTCTCTTCATTTTTGGTCGCCAAGAGGGTCGCTTCCGTTTGCGTTTGACCAGAGAGTTCGAAAATGGGTACTTTGACCTGCAGAGTGGCGGTCTGACCGCCAGGCAACCGCCAGGCAACCGCCATCTAGGGCTAAGGCCGTAGCACGCTGTTTGCCGCGAAGTCGTGCAGTTCTTCGCGCGCGGGGACGTTCATGAGAGATGTGGCCGCATGGCGGCCACGCGCGTGAACAGGTCAGAAGCTGAAGAACCAGGGCGTTTCGCCGCGAAGCGGCCCCTTTCCGGCACGCCGGAAATGGCAGTGTAGCCGCGCAGCGGCGTGCGCCGTAGCACGGCGCCTATCCTGAAAAGAAAGGCAGATTGTGCGTACGAACTGATGCCGGGTCCTCACAATGGGTTGATTACGTGATCAGGGATGGATTGAGCGACATCGTCGCAGCGGGTTTTGCCCCTGGAATTTGTCGAGAACTCTGCGCGGATACTTGTGCCGAGTGGTGATGCCATAATCACTTGGGCGTTCGCATCGCCTCGGTTGCTCGATGGTTGGAAAAGGGCGAAGCACACATTTGCCCCGTTGTCTGCAGCGATGTAACACCACAACATCTTCTTCGACGATCTGACTGTCCAGATCTTGAGTACGAGCTCTCCCTCGATCTCGCAAGGTGTGTCGATTCGGGAGAACGCGTCGACGTCGATGCCGTAGGCAAGCGCGACGCCAAGGGCCACGCCGCTCGTGTGGCCGTATACCGATTTGAAGTCGGCGTAGAGCGGCCCGAGCGCCGCTTCCTGTGCGCTGTTCACGACGCCCTCACCTTCGCCCCGAAGAGCGAGACCAGTTTCGTCGCCTCAGGTTCCGTCGGCTCCACGGCGCCCGATTCGATCCTCGCATAACGCGAGAGCAGGCATCCTACCTCGTGCGCGACGGCCTGGCGCGACATCGCTTTTGAGAGCCTGGCCCTGCGAAGCCGCTCCGGATCTATTCTCCTGTCCTCTTCCACGGTGATGTCCCTTCTCGTCTCAAAGGCGGCGCTGCGCCCGGGGTTACGGGGTTTGCGGGCTCCCTTCCGGGCGGCGCCGCGCGAGAGGCCCATCCAGGCAGGGGGGAGGGGATGGGCCTTCCGCGGGGCGCCGTCACTTCCCGCATTCGCGGGCGAGCGCGCGCAGCCTCCTCGCGTATCTCGGCAGCCTCGGTGCTACGCGCGCGAGCTCGTCGGCGCCGAGGACCTCGAGCCTCTCGATCGCGCGCTGGAGGGCGTCGGCTGCCATGTCAGCCTCGCTCGACCTTGCCGGCGCCGGTCTTTTCCTCGGTGATGCGTTTATGACGGCCGAGTCCCGATATGCCCGCCGTGCCTCCTTCACGTACGTGATGCCGGCGGGTCGGCCCTGCTCGGCTGAAATCTGGGCGATGATGCGGTTGGTGTGCTTGCCCCTCAGCGCCTCCGGGTCCTTCTTCCGCTCCTCCTTGATGACTGCGGCAAGCGCCTCGTATGCGCGCCCGACCTCTTCCTTGGTCAGGTCGGACGCCACGATGTTGGTCATGTGCAGCAGGCAGAGGGCCCGTGCGTCGTCGCAATCGCGGATGACGCTTACCGGGATGAGCTTCCACTTGGCGTCGCCGGTCCTCTCGAGCAGCAGCTTGTACGCCTCGAGGCGGTGGTGCCCGGAGATCATCTGGTAGCGCCCGTTCGCCATGGCCCTCACGAGGGGCAGCTGCCCGAGGCCGTCCCGCTCTATCGTCGCCGCGAGCTTCTCGACCTTCTCGGGAACGATAGGCCTGTTGTCGGGGTGCGGGTCTATGGAGCCGATGGGCACGAGCGCCTGGGCGTAATCCCGCGCGCCGCCGATGCCCTCAAAGCCCCGGAAGGCGCTCGTGGATATTCCGCTCATGAGCCGGCCTCCCTCTTCTGTGGGCTTTTTCTCCGTCTTTCGAGGACGTCTTCCAAGGCGGCTTCGCGGGCGGCGGCCATCGCTGCGTGCAGTCGCTCGAGCCGGGCCGAATCCTCCTCGGTGAGTCCCTGCTCCTCTGCGAGGGCCGCGAGGGCTTTCGATTCGCCGTGCAGCCTCATGTACCTCTCGTCGAACGAGAGCAGCGCAGAGACCTCCGCGGATACTTTCCCCTCGATCCGCATGCGCTCCGTCTCGCACATACACCTTGCCCCGTCATGGCCAGGGTCCTCGAGCCATCTCGCGAGCTGCGGGAAGTACTTCGCGTCCCACCCTGATTCGCGCGCGGTCGCCTGGCGGCGCCTCCAGGCGGCGAATATCGTCTCTGCGGAAAACGATTCTCGCAGCTTCAGGTAGGGGGCGCATGCCATGTGCACGGCGTTGCGGTTGGGGGTGAGGTCGGGGGCCGATAGCTCATCGAACTCGCGGGTGAGCTCCTCTATGCTGCAACCCCCTTGGATGGTTGGATAAGAATTATTTATCGGGCTGTTCTTTATAGCATCGGTGGTTTCCGCGGATGAGCGGGTGATTTGCGCTACAGCAGTGTCCTGGTTTTCAGGACAACTAACCGTCCCGGGTTCCAGGACGTCCTGAAAACCAGGACATTCTTCCTGAACTGGGGATTGTGGAAAACCTTCTTCCGATGTCCTTGTTTCAAGGACATTCTTTGCGACCTGGGAAGAAGCGCCTCCTCCCACATCGCCGCTCGATGGGGCAGGGGCTTTCTTCGAATAGCAATCCGGGAGCGTCGATGACAGGATGTAGACGTTGGTGCGCACCGGGCGGACGACCGACCCCGCCGAGCGGCGCTCGACCCTCACCAGGCCGCGCGCTATGAGCATCTCCCGGTACTTGTAGAAACGGTCCTTCGAGAGGCCGAGCTCGGCGAGCATCGTCTTCCTGGAGGGGAATGCGGCCTGGCCGGCTCCCGCGAACGAGCACAGGTATGCGTAGATGCCCTTCGCCTCCACGGGGAGCTCCGGGTCCCGCATCACGGCTTTCGGCACCGTGCCGAACCCGCGCGCGTTGATTCCCTCGACGACGACGACGTCGGCCGTGGGCGTGCAGCGGTCTTCGGTGCGCTTTTCGCGGGTCATCTTCTCACCAGCACTTCCTTCTCCCTTGCCATAGGGGCGCTCGTCTCGCAAGGCGTCCGTTTTCGGATGCCATCCGGACGAGGGGAGATCCGGCTGGCGAGCGCCCCCATGGCAAGGGGCCGGCCACATGATGGCCGGCCCGGTCTTGCCTACTTTTTCCTGCGCGCCTCGTCGGCCTCGATGAACGTCTCGATTGGCACTCCGAGGAACCTGCAGATGAGAGCGTACTGGGCGAAGTCGAGGCTGCTTTCCCCTTGCAAAGCCCCCTCGATCTCGCGTTGGTCGATACCGGTCGCATGTGCGATCTCCTCGGACCCGACGCCCCGCTCTTCGAGATAGTCCCTCATCACTTCGATAATCATGTGCGCGTCCTCCGTTTCATTAGGACAGGTGGTATAATAGATTCAAATATGCAGGAACTATTGGTATCATTTCTGCACGCGAATTATACCAACGGTTCCGACAAATAATCAAGATAGAACCATGAGTTCTATAATGCTGCCGAAACGTCAAGGAGGTCTGGATGAGACCCGAGAGCAAGAGCGGACATTCCGCGTCGCCCGACGCTGTGGTCGAGCTACGGGCCGTAATCCGCGAGAACCTCAACAAGTTCGTCGATGAGGCGGGCGTGTCGCAAAGCGAGCTGGCACGCGCCGTGGGCGTCACCCCACGATCGGTCTCGAAGTGGCTGACCGGGGAGTCGGGCATAGACCCCGACCACATCAAGCCGGTGTGCGACTTCCTGGGGATTCCGATGCATGCGCTGCTCGGCGAGGAATCGTCCTACACGGAGGTCTCCAAGGATGGCCGGCGGGCGATCGAGCTGCTCGATCAGCTCGACGCGACTGGCCGCGCGAAGGCCCTGTCCTACATGGAGGACCTCGTGGCGACGGGCAAGTACTCGCCGGAAGGATGATCGGCTTCCGGGCAGCGGGCAGCGTGGCGGGCCGCCGGGCCCCGGCTGCGCGGTATGTGGCCGCTGATCGCACCCCTCTCTTTCTCGCCCAATTGCAAGACTACCTGGTGAGACCCGTATTGCGTGTACATGAACAGGGACAGCGACATGGACGACTACTTCATCAAGCGCGGCACGCCCCGGAATTCCTCAGTGGAGGGGGAGGCCGCCGCGCTTCTCTGGCTCGGCGAGGCCAAGGCTGAAGGAGGCATGCCGGTTGCCGAGGTCGTGTCGGTGGGTCCGACCGAGTTGGTCGAGCGGCGGATTGCAATCGGACCCCCGAGTGCGGGCGCGGCCGAGCGTGCGGGCTCGGCGCTGGCGGTGACGCATGCGTCGGGGGCTCCCTGGTGGGGCTCGCCGCCGCCGGGCTGGTCCGGGCCTTACCTGATCGGGGCATCGGCGACGCCGACGGTGCCCGAGGGCGTCGCCCTCGCTTCCTGGGGCGCGTTCTTCGCGGAATGGCGAATCATGCCTTACCTGCGCCAAGCACGCGATGCCGGTTCGGTGAGCAGGGCAGAGGCCACGGTGTTCGAGCGCGTCGCCTCGCGGCTGTCGAACGGGGATTACGACGCTCCACAGCCGGGTTTGCTTGCGGCTTCTGGCATCGAGGTCGCGCGCATACACGGGGACCTGTGGTCGGGAAACCTCCTGTGGGACGCAGATCCCGGAAACGCTGTCGGCGCGGTGCTCATCGACCCCATGGCCCATGGCGGGCACGCCGAGACCGACCTCGCGATGCTGGCCCTGTTCGGCTGCCCGTTCCTCGATCGCCTCATCGCCGCTTACGATGAGGCGTCCCCGCTCGCGGAAGACTGGCGCGACCGCGTCCGCCTGCACCAGTTAGCCCCGCTGCTGCACCATTGCGCGCTGTTCGGGAGAGCTTACACGGCAGAGGCTCTCGAAGCCGCCCGCGCGTATGCTTAGGCGACGCCTCGTCCGCGACATCGGCCTTACGGCTACAGTGCCTGCGCGTTTGCGGCTGATTCGTGGCTATTAGTGACAATTCATAAACATGTAAATAGATACGTAAATAATAATGAAAATAAATGCTATATTATCTGATGGCAATTCAGAGGAAGGATAACCAATGTCACCGTATGCGACACTTGACCGTGCTGGAGGCATCCGCGACTCGGTATTGGGCAGGTCTAGGATTAGCGCTACCGATTTGGCTAGAGGCAAGGACTGGCGAGAGCGTCTTCCCGAAGAAGGGGTCATCGAGATCACGGATCGTGGCGGCACTGCCGGATGGCTCCTCTCCGATGAGGGCATGCGTGCCCTCGTCGAAGGTTATGCCTACCTGGAAGAGGAGGTCGAGCGGGCTCAGATAGCGGCGATGTTCGAGGCGCGTCGCGACTCACGGCCCCTTACTGGCGAGGAGCTGGAATCCGCCGTGCTCGAGACATATCGCGCTCGCAAGGACGAGCTGAGAGGCATAATCGATGGCTGTTAGCGATAGCAGGATCCTCGACGGTGCGCTCGAGATAGCCTCAACGCCAGGGCTCGAGATGGAACCTAACGGGCTTCTCGAGGACACCTATCTTTTGGCGGCTGCGTTCCCCGAAGAGGACGAGTTCATGGCGGCGTGTGCAAGCACGGTTCGTGCGATTGGGAACCTCGTGTCCCGGCGCGTGTCGAGCGCCCAGCTCAAATATGCTTTGGAAGGCTGGTCCTCGTACCATTACCAACACAGGGTCTCGCAAGGAGGACGTGCCGACTGCCGAATTGTCTTTCGCGAGACGCCCGCTGGCATTGAAGTCATGGGCTTCGGGCACCGTGCCATACCCGAGGACCTATACGCCAGGATGGCTTCCGGAAGGTAGCTACCTGTTCAGGCCATCTGTCGATGAGTTGCATCTGCGTTGGCGATTCTTCGAAACGCCTTGTGCATTGCGTTCCGAGACCCCCCGAAAGGGAACCTGTTTTGAGATGCGGGAGGACCAGGATGAAGCTGCAAGATCATTTCAAGTCGGCGTCGTGGGGTGACGTCTGGGGCTGGTTAGAAAGCTTCCTGGTCGAGGACATCGCACAGGCTCCCGAGGTTCCAAATTGCTCCATCGGGGATGTGCTTGATAAGCTCAAGGCCCGTTACGAGCGCGCTTTCGATGAGGCCCAGTCGCTCAATTTGGGAGAGCCGCACGGGGTCGTCTGGGTCGGGCCCTCCGTCGATCCGGGGATGTATGGGCTCACCGCTTATGTGGTCGACCCGTCGGAGAAAGACCCAATCGACGTGGGCGACCTCGCCTGGGAACAGGTTCTCTCGTGCGAGGTGGCGGGCTACTGCGAAGTGGCGCGCGCTTCCGACGAGATCGCCGCGGTGGCACTCGAGGGACTGTGCCGATTCGGGTATTCCGCCGACGATGCGAGCAGAGGAAGGGCTGCTTGGGTAGCCGACCTCGAAGAGAAACTGCGTGAGTCCGAGAGGCAGATTGCGGCGGGCGAATTCACGGAAGGCGATGCAGCCGTCGGCGAGCTCCGGAAGAAGTTGGGGCTTAAGCCAAGGAGCCCCGAGAGCATTGTCGCGAGCCTTTTCAGAGGAGATGAGGGGCTGCTCGTCTCGCTCGTGAGGAGGCGCGAGATGGCCGAGGCGCTCGCCGACATCGGATGGGTGGGCTTTTCTTGGCCGTCGGATTACGAGGTCGCCTTTGGCGAGGCAGTGGAGCGGATCCTTTCAAGGGAGACTCCCAATCGTGAGCGCTCGAAGGTTAATTGGCGCCACTTTGATGCAACGTAAGACCGGGATTTGGCTATCACGATAACGTAACACCAGGTCAGAAGCGCAAAACGGCTGAGAGCCCTTCTAAGGGTTGTTTTGGAGCCAAGTGGGCATCTATGCCTCGGATTTGGCGCGATTTAGCGAATGGTGGCGTAGCAGCAACCTCAAAAGGCATTATCGGGGGCGTTTGCCGACGGTCTCCGATGAGTTTTCGTAGCGGCAGCGGTCCAGCATCGATTGCACCAACCGATTCCCGCGCAGGATTTGTCGCAGCCGTTGCCTTCGAGGCAAGCGTCGTTGAGCCGTCGTGCCAAAGCGTCGCTAAACGTTCTTGGCAGTTTCTTCGATTGGCTCTTGCTCGGTTCCATGGTTGCTCCAGATTTGTTCAACGGCTTAAAAGGCAATGACTATACGACCACTATAGCTTAGCGGCAGTCGCTTGGCGTGTTGCCGTGCTCGCTTGCGCTTTAGGCCAACGCGCATTTTCAAATGGCACAACTGCGCCCGGCATAATGACCCTTTCCGCTGCCCGCGTGCATCTGCTCATGAGTTCGAGGCGATTCCGATGATTTAACCATGCTGGTTCTCCTGCTTCATCACTATTCTATTGTCTGCAAATATGGGTTTGCGGACAATGAAGGTTTGCGGTACTATGGTGACGTCCACCGGTCAAGAGAATCGTTTGGCTGTGATGCGGGATCACTTTGCGTTGCCCCCCTTCCGAAGAGGAGATGCCACCATGTCTGATTACGTTCAGGAAATGGCCGCCGTCGTCTGCGTGTTCGACTCAGGCGAGATCAAGGTCGCATCAATGCACATGACGAGCCACGAGGCCCATGACGAGCTCACCCGTCTCAGGGAAACCGGAGAGGACCGCGAGTGGATCGGCGGTAGGCTGTTCGTCATGGACAACGGCATCTGCCATGCCCACATTGACATGGACAAGCTTCAGGCGAGACTCGCCGCAATCGAAGAGCTTTCAAGAAAATGATGGAGAGGGCCTACGGTTCCGTCGACCCGGAGGTCGCGGCGAGCTGGCTTGCGTCGATCGACGTTAGCGACGGCACGCGGCGCGACTACGACCTCGCGTTCCGGACATGGTGCTCATTCGTCGATTCGTGCGGTTACGATTTTGACGGCCTCGAGGAGCAGCACGTGCTCGACTTCAAGGAGTACCTGCTCGCCGAGCGCAGGCTCTCGCCGGCGGCGACGTCGCTCTACCTCAACGGAGTCCGCTCCTTCTACCGCTTCGCCGAATCGCGCGGGCTCGACAACATCGCGCGAAACGTCCGCGGGGCGAAGGCGCCGCGGGGATTCAAGAAGTCTGACCTCTCCCCCTCCCAGGCCCGCGAGCTCATCGCTTCGTTCGGCATCGCCGACAACGAGAAGGATGCGCGCGACAAGGCGGTCATATCCCTCATGCTGCACACCGGCGTGCGCGACGTCGAGGTAATGCGGGCCGACCGCGGCGACCTCGGCACCAGAGGCGGCCACGAGGTGCTCGCCGTCCGCGGCAAGGGTCGCGACGAGGCCGACGAGATCGTGAAGATCTCCCCCGCGCTCGATCGCGACATCCGGTCGTACCTGAAGATGCGGGGCTCCCTCCCCTCCTCCGCCCCCCTCTTCGCCTCGGTGGCGCCCAGGAACAAGGGCGGCCGCCTCACGACTCGCTCGATATCGCGAATCGTGAAGGACGCGCTCAAGCGCATAGGGATTGACGACCCGCGCTACACCGCCCATTCCCTCAGGCACTCGGCCATCACGTTCGCGCTCTTGGCAGGCGCCGAGCTCGAGGACGCCCAGGCGATGGCGCGCCATTCTGACATCTCGACGACAATGATCTACTCGCATCACGTCGACCGATTGGCGAATGCCGCAGAAGATCGGGTCGCGGAGCTGCTGGACTAGCAAGAAAAATCCGGATTGAAAGGGAGTCGGGAGCATTCAACGCTGTTGCAAGCCTCAAGTATCTGCTTGCTTAGATGTGAAATAGTCTAGGATTCCGGCAACGACCTTGTCGACGTTCGCGCCAAGCCAGTTGTTCCGCGCATTTGAGAGGTTGCGGCGGAACCTCCTGTCGTTGAGCACGCGCCCGAGTCTGGCACGCGCGTCCGCCGCGTTGCTCTCGCGCATGTCGTCCGCATCGTACACGAGCAGACGCATGGCCACGTCGAAGGCGTCCGCGTCAATCCCTTCTCGGCAGATCAGGTAATACACGTCGAACACGTCCTTGAACCGTGTCGACGCCGCGCCGATGCGCATGAGCGAGCGCAGCTTTTCCGCGCAGACCTGTTCCTTGCTGTTCGCCATGAGCGCCACACCGTCGTCCTGTAACGCCGAGTCGAAGAAGAGCTCGCGCTGCTCCAAGGGCAGCTTGTCGTGGACTCCGAGGTCGAGCTTCGTCTCCATGCTCGCGCCGACATCGTCCGCGATGCGCAGGTGGACTCGCTTCCCGTGGTAATCCTGGTGCTTCAGGTCCTCTATTGGACCGACGATGTCGAGCCTCACGGCGGCGTCAGGCGGGCAGAGCGTTCGGATGAAGTTCTGGATGCCCTCTTCCGTCATCGGGTAGCGGACGAAGTCGAGGTCAAGGTCGCGCGTGGCGCGCCTCCTGTCACCCGAGATCTGCTGCATAACGACCCCGCCCTTCACGGTTACGTGGTCTGCCATGCGCGATGTCGAGATCAGCGAGAGCACGACGTCGCGGCATGTCCTGGCGGTCGCGTTCTCGAAGTCGAGCCCGTCATCGATGTACGAGTCGCGAATCTGTCGAAGGTCCATTCAGAGCACCTCTCTTTGCAACATGTCGAAAAGCGAGTCAGCCCGTTTGTAGAGCGCCATGCAGTCCTCGACCTCGCGCATGTCGAGGTCGTCCGAGATTTTGCGGTAAGAGTCTATGAGCTCCTTGTAGTAGTCGAGCGGGAGCGACCCCGCGCTGCGCAGGAGCTCCACGAGCATCCTCTCCCGCGTAAACGTGCGGACCGCCAGCCCCCCGCGCTCGAGCCTTTCGACCCCGATGCCCAACAGCCCCTTGTCCATGAAATACTGCCGCACATGCTCGTCATGGATGCGCGTGGCGTTTCGGGGAGTAGCGACGTGCACGAGGTCGGGGACCACATCGGTCAGCCCGTGTAGGTAGAAGGCGGAGTCCATGGTGAGCACCGCTTGCGGCCAGAGGGCGCAGGCCACCGCGCTTGGATCGGGATGTCTCTCGTCCGAGTAAAGCCCCCTGGCGACCTTGAAGAGCCCGCCGGATTCCACCGCCTTTGCAATCTGGTAGGCGGAGCCGTAGGTTTCAATCATATCGGCATAGCTGTAGAGCATCGTTTGTCACCGAACCGAGATTACACTAACCGCTCACATTAATCAATGTAGTGTGAGCAGTTAGTATAATTAAACAGGCATTCGGGGAAACGGAACAGAAGAGGCACAAGTCGACAAGCGGAGCCGGCGCCCGTATCATCTAATTGCAATGAGTCCTCGAGGGGATTATCGGGATCAAGGGGGCAGGATGAGGGAACATGACCAGAGGGCCGTCGACGCGTTCTTCGCGCAGGCTGATGAAGACGGCGTGACCAACGGCGAGAAGGCGCGCACGCGTAGCCGCGTGATCCGACGTGTGAAAACGACGCCCAAGGACAGGAGTTTCGAGGACGCCGGCGGCGCGTACGACGGCGACTTGCCGCCCGGCGTCGTGGAGGTCGGGCGGCAAGCTCGTGGGATTCGGCATCCACATCCTGAACGAGGACGTGTACCCCCTGCAGAGCTTCGAGATATACCTGCGTGGCTGCGACCTCGTGGGAAACCTCAACCTGTCCGGGTGTTCCGACGTCGTGTTCGTCGACGTGTACCGAAACCGCATCTCATCGGTCGACGTGTCTGACATGCCCGCGCTTCGCATCCTGGGGTTGCAGGGCAACCTCATCGGGTCGCTCGACCCGACTGGCCTGCCCGCCTGCCAGGGAATCGACGTCGGAACGAATCGCCTCGAGGCGATTGACGTTTCGCGAAACCCAGAGCTCGTCGAGCTCTATGTCAACGGCAACCGCATCAGAGCACTCGACACCTCGAGAAACCCGAAGCTGAAGTACCTGCGCTGCCAGGACAACCTGCTGACAGAGCTCGACGTGACAGGAAACCCGCTGCTGAGGCACCTGTACGCCACGGGCAACCCCCTCACGAGCATCCGCGCGTGCGCGCCTGGCAGCGACGGAGCCGAGCCTATCGAGCTAGCGGCTGGCGAGGGAGGCTGCGTTGGCCTTTCGTTCAACCCGGTTTACGACGCCCGGTGGAAGGAGACGGGCGTCTGGGAGCAGAGCTACCATGCGTATCCCGATGAGGGTTCTGCCTTCTCAGGATGGTTCGACGAAGCGGGCGCATGCGCGTCACGAGAGCAGGACTGGCAAGACGCGTACGGGACCCCGCGTCGCCTGATAGCGCGGTTCGAGCGGGCGTAGGAGGCGATCAAAATGGGCGATGCGACGAGCATGGCCGCCGAGAACACGCGCCGCTTCTTTGACGAGGCCTTCTTCGCCCCTGCGTGCTACCGGTGATGTCTCGCTAAACGCCGCCCTCGGCATCGGCCAAATGATCTTGGACGATGTGCGTTACAAGCTAGTTAGGCCTAATTTGCAATGAGATCGGCGATCATGAGGCGATAGATCGCGGCTGTCTCAACAGGCGATATCGCTCCCGGATCCCGGACGTCTTGAGTATCCGCTTTTTCTCTGGTGTGGCCGTGCCACACCAAGGTGTTGCCGGCCGTCGAGTTATGCCCACTGCATTTTGCGATGTGCGATACAGAATCAAAAAGCAAATAGAAAAATAGAAAAAATTGCAAATCGCAAATAGAAAAAACTGGACTTAAAGGAAATTGTAGTTTATAGTAACGATTCGTAATCGGTTTGAGTCCGAATAAGAGGGAAGCCCGGCTGGCACCAGGCTTCGCTACATAGACGGAACGTACAATGACGAACCGCTCAACACCTCGTTATTGTACCACTGCAAGGGGATGCATACAACCATCTCCTAGTCTCTTTGTACCCTTCTGACCTCGGATTCTCCACCTTTCTAGGAAGGAGCCGGGGCAAAACGCAGTCGAATCGCAGCAGGGCCCATCGAGGCTCCCTGTCTAATATTCCATTGCCAAAACCCCGAAGGCGACATGCAGCCTGCGACATCGGTTTGGCCAAGGGCGCGCGAAGAGCAGCGCACGTTCATAGAGACGATCCTGCACGACGACCGAGACTCGTCGTACATCGTCGCGTGGACGGATAGCGGAGAGTGGAGGCAGAGGCCTTTCAGGGCGCATTCCATCAGCTTGGATGACATTCCCTCGGGGGAATCGGTCTACATGACGCGCAACGGTTTCGTCGGCGGCAAGCGCGAGGCGGACCTCTGCAGGCAGGTCAACGCAATGATGTTCGACATAGACTGCCACACCGCCTCGTTCAGGGAAAACGTCCCGAGGGTCATCGCCGCAATCGACGGCGCCGTTGCGAACGGCACGTTGCCGCAGCCGAATCTCGTGGTGGACACGGGCCGCGGCGTGCAGGTCTACTTCGTGCTCGCCACGTCAATCTCCTTCAGGGTGTCAAACGGTAATCTCAACGATATGGGGCTGGCCTACTTCAAGGACGTAGAAGAGGCACTCGCTGCCACCGTCAGGGGCGTCGTCGAGCACTTGGAGGGGGCCCAGTTCGACGCGAGCGTCCTCGACTACTCGCGAGTCGGCCGCATTCCGGGGACTTTCAACCCCAAGGCGAAGCGCTGGTGCACGCTCGTGAGCGCACACTCGGCCTTCTACACCCTGAAAGAACTGAAGAAGTTCGGTTCCAAGAGCCCGTTTTCGAAAGTCAAACGCGCGCAGAAGGTCAGGGCCAAGCGCAAGAAGGGACTGCTTGAAGCCAGGCTCGGCGGCGTCGAGCGACTTCAGAAGCACAGGAGCTTCGACTGCAGGGGCAGCCGCGAGAACATGTGCTTCGTCTACTACAACACTGCCACGCAGATCTACGGGCCCGACAAGGCTTTGGAGATCACGCACGAATTCAACGAGAGGTTCACCTCCCCCCTGCCGCCCGCCGACATCGAGCAGATCGCCCGTACGGTCGACAAGACGACCGTACTTTACGGCGAGCATCGGGGAGAGCAGGGCTTCTACCCGCTCAGGGCCGCCACAGTCATCGAGAAGCTCTTCATGACCAACAAGGAGATGGAGGCGATCAGTTTCTTCGGCACGAAGCGCCAGCGGGACCGGGCTGCGCAGCGCGCAAGGAACCAGGCCGCCAAGCAGGACCGCGACACCCGCATCGTCAGGAAGTTCCGCATGGGCTCGACGCAGCAGGAGATCGCCGACGAGATCGGATGCTCAAAGCGCACCGTAGCAAACGTTCTGAGCAAGAACGGTGTCAAACGAGGCGACAGGTACTCCACGAAGGACAAGTTCGACCTGGTTATCGGGCAGAAGCGTGAAAATGCAATTTCGCGTCACACGAGTTGGTTGTGTGACCCTAGAGGGCTAGGTTTTCCACAGTCTGAGCTAAACGTTGGTGTGGATGGCGGAGAGAAGCACGTCGATGAAACGCCCTATGGCTCTTCGGGAGGCTTCAGCCCTCCCCTATTGACCTGAAGATAGAAACAGGGCCTTCCGGATTATGGGAAGGCCCTGTCCTGGTTGGACTTTGTGGTTATTGCTAATCGCTTGGAATGTCAGGGTCCATCATGTCGAGGAGGTCCTTGATGGCCGCGATGTCCTTGCGCTGGGCGGTCCCTCCTATGGCGAGCGCCCTCTTGAGGGATCTTATGGCGCTGCTTACGTAACCGTCGAACGAAGGCGCGGACTTGGTCCTGGGCGTGTACTTCCTCTTGACGCTCATCTCCCTTGCGGCGTCTTCCGCCTCGGATTTGGGCACGCTCCCCTCCTCTATGAGGTCCAGGAGGTCGTTTTGCTGGGTTTCTGGAAGGCTCGCGATTGCGTCCGCCGCCGCTTTGGTGATCTTCTTCTCGTCGAGCATCCTCATGCCGCGGTCGCTCAGGTGCTGGCCGATGTTGATGTTCATCGCCGCGGTCCGCGGGGAGACGTTGAACTGGGATGCGAGCATGTCCTTTATGTTGGCCTTGCTCGCTTCGGGATCGCCAGCTGCGCGGCGCTCGATGAGCCTGTCGGCGACAGCAGCGAACGCGGCCATGCGGTTTGACTCCGACATCTTGCGCTGGCCGAGGTTCTCAGCGGACAAGAGGTACTTGGCCTGCGCATCCGACAGCTCGCCTTTCTGGTAGTAGCGAGTGGGCACCATGTACCACTTCTCGTCGACCGTCTCGCCGAGGCGCATATGGGCGAGCATGCGTCTCTCGCCGTCTACGATCTCGATGATGTCCTTGCCGTCGACTTCGGTTTCGCGGACGATGAGGGGGTCGGTGTTGCCCGTCTCCAGTATGAGATCGGCGAAAGCGGCGATGTTCTCATCGTCGATGTCGAAGTAGTTCTCCCTGTTTGGGGTGAGCTCGCGGACGTCGAGCCATCTGAAATGTCGCGTGAACAGCTCGTCCCTCGTCTGGCGGCTCACCACCTTGGCAGCTGCGTCGGCGTCCGGGTTGATCCTGTTGTCGAACGCGATCTGCTGTATGTCGATGGGGGCCGAGGGTGCTTCTGGCGACTCGAGCTCGACTATCTGCTTGTCGAGCTCCTTCTGGCGGATCTTGTTGCGCTTCTTTGCGAAATTGCTAGCCATAATCATTCTCCGTTTCGGTCAGTGTTTGCCTCATGAACTCAGCATTCGCGGTGCTACCTCAGCGTGAGGATCTCCTGCGTGAGCAGCTGGTAGCGCTGGGTCGGCTTTGCGTTCCTGGCGTACTTCGACAGGGGCTCGAGCGCGCCTCTGGCCTCGCCCACCTTCGACGAGGACGTGATGATTGTGTTGAACACGGGAAGCTTCGGGTAATCCTCCCTGAACTCGGCGAACAGGTCCCTGAAGAGGTTCGTCCGCTCGTCGGCCTGCGTCCAGAGGACCATGACCTTGGGCTTTGCGAGCCTGTTGTCCTGAGAGATGGTGTCAACGAGCTCGAGGGTCCTGTTCATGCCCTCGATGGCCTGGACATCCGAGTTGACCGGGACGATGATCATCGACCTGCTGTTGCCCGTCTGCAGCGTCAGGATGGCGTTCTGCACGACCGAGTCCGCCGTTGGCGGGCAGTCGATGAGAATGTAGTCGTACGAGGCCTCCTTGAGCAGGTCCTGGATGGCATAAAGCAGGCGGCGGTCTATGGCGCCACCCTCCTGAGAGCGGATCTTGTTGTCTGCCGCTGCGAAGGCGAGGTTTGCCGGGACGAGGTCCAGGTTCTCCCATTCCGTGTGGGCGATGACGTCCGCGAGCTCCTTGCGGTTGCCGTTGCCGTCTGCAAGTATGACGTCCGAGATGTAACCGCTCATGTTCCTGGGGTCGTAGACCTGGAACGATGAGCTCAGGTTGGACTGGCCGTCGAGGTCGATGAGAAGCACCTTGAAGCCTTCGACGCTCAAGTTGTAGCCTATCTCTTTCACGGATGTAGTTTTGCTCACACCGCCCTTGAAGTTTGAGAATACGAGGATAGTCGGGAGAACGGAATCGTCGTGGCTTTCCTTGCTCTGCTTCTCGTCGAGAAGCTCTTTGACAACGTTGCCAATAGAGACGCCGTTCTCGTTTGCGATTTCTACGAGCTTGCTGTCCGTCGAAGGATCAAGGTAGATGGAGCGGCCCTTTTTAGGACTCTTCGTTTTAGCCATGTTGCCTTCCTATCATGCGAGCCTAAATGTACGAGTGCAGATTCTGCACTCAGAATCACAAGAATCATTTTTGCATATCTTATTGGTGAAATCAATTAGAAGTGCAGAATCTGCACTTCTAATAGTCCTGACGGCTGTTTCTCGTTACGAGTGCAGAATCTGCACTCGTAACAGTCAAACATCGTCAAAATCAACGTGTATTGTAGGATCATCAACCAAAACTACCATCGAGATTGCAAATTCAGGGTTACAAGTGCAGAATCTGCACTTGTAACAGTATTAAAGAATATTCAAGAATGCAGCAACGGTGATTACGAGTGCAGATTCTGCACTCGTAATCACCGTTGCATCATCGAATATGATCATTAGGAATCAAACGATTGGAAAAGGACAGACTTGACGCTATATGAAAGAAGATCCTCGTATCAGCATCGTTTGAGATATGAAGAGTATTGACCATTCGTCTTGCGTCACATTAATCGTCGGACTTGTCGGCGAAAAGAATACTTCAATTGAAGTCACATCATCTGCTCTTGGGGTGAATGATTGACTGCTGTAACACTTCGTAGTGATATAGCAGGGATATTGCGTCGCGGATGATGACGGAGTGGGACTTGTATCGTTTGGGCGCTGTCGGGCAACCGGCAGCCCTGAATCGGCTTATGGCGTCAAGCCTGTCGAGGGCGTCCTCGTCCATGGTGTAATTGCATGTCTTGAAGTGATCTCGCTCGGTTTGGCCTTCCATGATTCCTTTCCGGGAACCCGCGCAGCAATTGTAGCTGTTTCGGTGCGATTTCGATGTTTCAGAAAATTCAAATGCGCAAATATGTAGTTAAAGCCAGCAGTGCTCTCCTGCGCCGTTAATCCGGCGGCTCTCTTTTCAACTGCTAATTGGCACATCGAATGCCAGGCAGGTATTAACGGGCGTTCGCATTGAGAGCATGACCAGAGGCGTCGATCGACGAAATATCCTGAAGGTGATGCAAGCCGCTCATCGGACGGCCCGGGACGCTCCTTGACATGACGACGGAACAGATAAAAGGCGGAAACCCGTTCGAGAGTGGCAGCACATTATCGCCCTAAACCCAGGGCTAAGGGACCGGAAGGTCCCGCCTGGGGCCTTCCTCATCTTGTCAACGTAAGAGGAAAGGAATAGGGATGGGACAGTACTACAAGCCATACCTGCAGTTCGCGGATGGTAAAGAGGAAGCGTACAACTCTCAGAACGTGATATACAAGACGCTTCACGGCACAGCGGCCGACGAGGACCCGTGCAAGTTCACGGAAGAGGGCGGCTTCTGGCATCCAGCAGGGTACTTCGACACGTTCATCGGGCTGAAGCTCCTCGAGCACAGCTGGTATGGAAACGATCTCGTCAACGGAATCCTCGAGCGAATCGAAAGCCGTCCTGCGCGAATCGCGTGGGTGGGGGACTACGCGGATGCCGAGTCGGATTTCCGAGAGGTAGACGGGTACACCCCAGAGGTGTACGAGAAGGTCTGGGGAAGCAGCGGCGAGAGGGGATGCCTGCCCGACATGCCGTTCCCAGCCATGCCCGGCGACCACCCCAAAGGGTGCCTCGTGAACCACTCGAAGGGGCTCTTCATCGACTTGTCCGCCTACCGGGATGCCGCGAAGGCGAAAAGCGACGGCAGATGGTGGTGCGTACATCCGCTACCGCTCCTCACGGCGATAGGGAACGGCAGGGGCGGCGACTACTTCCAATGGAACTGCCTCACAGGAGCGTGCGGGAATGCCAAGAACTCGGACATGGTGGGGAGCTGGGCGATGGACCTCATCGAGTACACGCCCGGCAAACCGGATGGAGGGTGCGTCGAAGTCGATTACGGCAGATACGCATTCGACAGCATGGTCTAGGCACACGCCGCTTCCGTCGTCAACGCAGGGAGGGGGAGGGCTTCGGGCCCTCCCCTTTTGATTATCGGGGAGCTGGTGAAGGCTTGTGAAATGCTCCTCACAGGTCACCAGAGCCGCCGTAAGCCCCGTTACGACGTTGCGGCGGTATATCCCGGGAGCGCAGCGCCGGATGAAGCGCGTGGAGGCTCCCAGGTGCCTTGGAGCGATGCCGGCAGGTATGAGAGGCATTGCGCTCGGCCCGATACGGTCGCCGCCAGCAAAGCGGGTCTAGCATCCGCCGCGATGCGGGCCCGCAAAAAGGCGCGGGCTTGGCCGCGCGCGGAGCCCGACGTAATGGAAACCGGATGAAAGGGGCGGACAATGAGGTTTCTGAGCAAGAGGGAAGAGGGCAGGATCGAATCCGAGCTCGCCGCGGCACGCGAGAACGAGCGGAACCTCGTCAACGCGATGTGCTCGATGTACTCGGAGGTGGCGCAGCTCGCGCTTTTCGCGGGCCTCGAATGGCCACGGCCGGACGCGGCAGCGCCAGCTGACGTGATGGCCGAGCACGTCGCGGACATGGCCTTGGGCATACGTGATGTCATGGCCAGGCTCTCGGGAGACGTCGTCCAGGCGCGAGGCGAGGCGGCGCGCCAGAAAGCGCGCGCCGACTTCCACGAAGAGGCCAGGAGGCGCCAGCCCGCCTAGGCCGCGCGGCCGGGAGGGGCTTCATAACGCCCCTCCCGTTTCCCAGATAAGTAGCGGCGGCTTTGACGCATGCAGCGAGGCTGCCGCCATACCATCGAACGGCTACGCTCCAGGCGAAGCGGGCCCGTCGCCATGGCGCGGGCTTCATGCACCTTGAAAAGCCCCATACCGCTGTGATCAGCCACTTCGTGGCGGCATCCCCAGGGTGCCGCCAGGCGTCCTGTGAAGATAAACGTCAAGAACGAGAGAGAAAGGACGCCAGATGAAGGAGAAGAAGCCGAAGGGCGGCCGCGCGGCCGTCAGGAGCTCGATGGTGCGCGGCTGCGAGGCCGTCCCCATCGAGGTGGAAGCGGCGATTGCGAGAGGAGTGCCCTCGACGACGATAGTCGGCATGGCCGACGCGAGCATCGTCGAGGCCCGCGAGCGCGTGAAGTGCGCGGTGCGGAGCGCGGGGTTCGCATGGCCGCGCGAGAGGGTGGTCGTGAACCTGGCCCCCTCCTCACTTAGGAAGTGCGAAAGTGGGTTCGACCTCGCGATCGCCGTCGCAGTGCTCGCGGCGACGGGCCAGGTCGACGCAAGGTGGGCGAGCAGCCGCTCTTTCGTGGGGGAGCTCACCCTCGACGGGAGGGTGCTCCCCGTGAGGGGCATGTACTGCCATGCCGCGTCGGCCTTCGACATGGGCTACGGGTTCGTGTGTTCGGCTGACGCGGGCGAAACCGCCCATGCTCCGGGCGATTTGTGGCCTGCCGGGATAAGGAATCTCGCCGAGTTGCGAGATCCCGCGTCGATCGGCCCGGTCGACGCCGACGCGCCGTACCGCCCCGTAGGGCCCGACATGGCCGACATCCCGGGGAACGAGGCGGCCAAGCGGGCGGCCCAGATCGCCGCTGCCGGAGGGCACGGCCTGCTCATGGTCGGGCCATCTGGCTCGTTCGCGCCGTTGATAGCCGCGAGGATCCCATCCGTCATGCCCCGCATGGGGGATGCGGAGTCTGCTGCGTGCGCGTGCGCGTGGTCTGCCGCCGGGGAGGACCCGTCCGCTCCGGCGGCGGGCTGCAGGCCGTTCAGGGCACCGCACCATTCGGTGACCGCGGCGGGCCTCGTGGGAGGCGGCTCGCCAGTCGTTCCGGGCGAGGCGTCGCTTGCGCATGGAGGGGTTCTGTTCCTCGGCGACGTCCCCGAATTCGGGGTTTCGACGCTGCAGCAGCTCAGGGCGCCGGTCGAGAGCGGGTATGTCCGCATAGCGCGCGCCGACGCCGCCGTTGCGATGCCCGCTCGCTTCCTGCTCGCGGCATCGGCGCAACCTTGCCCGTGCGGCTGTTTCGGCGACCCGCATAAGCCCTGCACGTGTTCCGAGTATGCGGTCAGCGCCTACCAGGCCCGCGCCTGCGGGCCCTTGGCCGACAAGTTCGACATCAGGGTCGACCTGCCCGGCGGATGCGCCGAGCCCTTCTCCCAGGCGCCCCCGTCGTTTTCGTACCAAGACGAGGTCGAGACGGCATGGGAGCGCCGCGCGTGGCGAGAGGCCCGCGACGGGGCCCCGAAAAGCGCTTGGGACGTGATCGGGTCGTGCCGGCTCGCGGATGCCGACGCGTTGTGGTTCGAAAAGGCCTCCGCCGTGGCGGCTCTGAGCGGCAGTCAGATCGTCTCGGTGCTTCGAGTGGCGCGCACCATCGCGGACATGGGCGGTCGAGATGCGGTGGGCTCCGACGACATTGCCGAGGCTATGACGATCCGCATGCGATGATGCGGGTCCGCCCAGCATGTGGGGCAAACGGTGCGAGGGAGCGCTTCGGCGCTCCCTTTTCTCGTTCCGGGAAGCGCCAGCCTTGTTATTCGCGGTTGTCGTTTGGCTGCGAGTTGTCGCTTTCACTCGAGGCGCTTAACAGCTCTATGAGCTGGGGGAGTTCGTCGGTTATAACCTGCCAAACGAGGTGGCGGTCAATCTGGGCGTACCCGTGAGCGATGAAATTGCGGAACCCCACGATCTTCGACCAAGGGAAATCCGGGGCGTTGTCGGTGACGTTTTCCGAAAGGTGTGCAACGTCCTCGACGATGCGGTACAGGGATTCATCACGGCATCGTAGGCGTACTCTCCCTCGAAGCTATGGTCGTTGCAGAACTTCTCCTCGTCCATCGAGGAGAACTCTAGCCGTGCGGTGAACGTATCGTAATCCTCGAGAATCCGTTCGATGAGCATCTCGTCGCGCTCAGACAGCGGCATAGAGCATCACCTCATCGCGTTTGATTCGGTTGTAGAAGGATTTGCGCATCTGGCTGGGGGGAGCCGTGGCTATGTCGACTGGCTTTCCGAGCCGCGATTCGAGTTCCTTCTGAATGTCGTAGAGCTGGCCGAAGTCGATGTTGCTCCCGCAGAGGAAACGCAGGTCGATATCGCTGTCGTCCGTTTGGTCCCCGCGGGCATACGAACCGTAGAGGTACGCCTCGCGCACGTCGTACGGGGCGACCACGGTTCTCACGGCGTCTTGTATTGAGCTTCGGTCCATCTAGTCCTCCTGGTCACGCCCCGATTATATACGAAACGCCGGTTCCTGAGCACCTCCTGCACGTCAAGTGCGTAGGAAGGTCGGGCGGAGCGTTCTAATCCCGTCTGAGGTTCTCGGGCGGAGGCCCGGCAGGTAGAGCCTTCGGCTATGGGCGTCTTCAGCGAGCTTGCCTCCTCCGGGCGCATACGCTCCGGGACGATGCGGGTCCGATCGGCAAAGCGATGCGGGCTGCACCTTGAAACACCGGCATCAAGACCCGCCATCGGGAGGCGGCTACCCCAGGCCGCCTGCGGGCGTCCTGTTCACATACAAGGCAAACGAAGGAAAGGACGCACGAGATGGAAGGTTCGGCATTGACGGAACGCAAGGCGGAGACGGGCTTTGCCGCAGCCCAGCGGGCGGAGGCCTCGGCCAGGCTCGGGATCCTCGAGGGAATGGGCCTCGACCCGAGCGCGAAAAGGGCGTTCGACGAGGGCAGGAGGATCTGCTTCGACGGGACGGTCGACACCGTGCTCGGCGCGGTGAGGCTCAAATGCCTCCTGGCGGGGGATTTCCCCACGTCCCGCTCAGGCAAGCCGCTCCTCGACGAAGCCGCCGAGTTCGAGGCCAAGACCGGAGCGCTGGTGTACTTCGCGACGCACGAGTTCACCGCGTTCGGGGAGCTGCTCGACCTGTTCTACGTAAGCCCCGACGAGGAGGACGATTGGGGCGAGGAGCGCAGGATGCTCTCCGAGGGGCTCGCATACGCCAAGGTGTGCAACCTCGACGACGACATGATGAGCGACTTCGGGATGATCGGGTTCGATGTGTCGGAGGGGGGCATCGCGCGCACCATGTGACGCGCCTTGCCAGAGGTGCGAAGGGAGAGGCTGGCCTCTCCCTTCTTTTTTCCGCCGAAACGGGCAGGCGGGCGCTTATCGGGCAGGGCGCCGTTCGAAGGCCCCCGGCATCGGCCCATCATCTGACCCGATGCGGGCTCGTCGCGCAGGCGCGGGCCGAACGCACCTTGAAAAGCCGATACCGGAAAAGAGAGGGGGCTGCCATGACCACCCACGAGCTCACGCGCGAGCAGATGAGGCGCCTCAAGCAGGACTACATCTGCTTCGTGCGAAACGCAGGTAAGGGGACGACCTGGGGCGAGCTTGCCGACGCCGAAGCGCTCGTCGACGACGACGAGATCCACCGGCACTACGCTGGCCAGGAGTTCACGTACGCGGACTTCGCCTGAGGAAGAATCGAGAGATCGGAGAGAAGATGGAAGAGAAATTGGAGAGGAAGGCCGGACTGAGCTTCGAGATCCCCTGCGACGACCCCTTCCTCTACCCGAGGAGGCTCAGGGGAATCGACGACCCGCCCGAGGCGCTGATGGTCCTGGGGGACCCGACCGTGCTGGGCATGAGGTCGCTTGTCGTCGTCGGCGCCCGGAGGGCCACGCCGTACGGGCTCGCCTGCGCACGCCGCTTCGCGACGATCGCGGCGGAACTCGGCTACTGCATCGTCTCCGGGGGAGCCCGGGGAATTGACGCCGAAGCCCACCGCGCCGCCCTCGACGCGTGCGGCAGAACCGTCGCGGTACTCGGAGGCGGGGCCGACGTGGCCTACCCTCCCGAGAACGCCGGGCTGTTCGTACGTATAGCCGACGGAGGCGGGGCGCTCGTGAGCGAGAGGCCCTGGGGCGACGCCCCCAAGCCGTTCGCCTTCCGGGCGCGCAACCGCATCATCGCGGCGCTCGCCGACGCGGTCCTCGTCTGCGAGGCCGGCCTGCCCTCGGGCACGTTCAGCCTCTGCGACGAGGCGCTGGCGGCAGGGAAACCGGTCCTGTGCGTCCCGGGCGCCATCACGTCGCCCGCATCGACCGGGCCGAACTACCTCCTGACGGCAGGCGGCATCCCCGTCGTGGACGACAGGTCGTTCTCGGCTGCCCTGAAGGACGCTTCCGATCGGTCGGAGCGCCGAGCCTCATGACGTCCGGTTCGGGAAAGGCGCGGAAGGGAGCCGTAGCGGCTCCTTTCGTTTTCCACGGGAATCCCCAGCTCAGGCGAGTGGCCGCGGCGCGGCCCCTTCGGATGGGGCGGTCCTAAACAGGTAGTTCACGCCGAGCGCCGCCGCGCCAGAGGGGCGTTAGCCGCACGGGGCCGTACCCTCATCCGAGCGCGCGGGGCAGGGCAGCGCCGCCGGCGCCGCCCCGAGGCGGCCGTCCCGACAATCCGATGGGAGACGGGGCACCCGGCGCCGCGCGCGTTCGAGTAAACACGAAACGGAAGGGCGGTCATCATGGCGGGAAGGGGCTCGAAGGCGGCAGGCTTGGCTGCGCTCGCGCTGCTCGACCTCGCCTACGTGTGGGTGGCCCTGCCGCTGACGGCGGCCGTATGCCGTGGGATCTCCCTGGCCGCGGCGTCGGCGCGGGACCTGCCGGCCGCAGCGGCCTACATCAAGGACTACGCATCCACGTCGCTGCTCTCCGGCCCCTCCACCATGACGGGCCTTCTCGGATGGGACTCGTGGCTCGGCTGGGCGGGGCTCGCGGCCATCGACCTCGCTTGCCTCTGGCCGCTCCTGTCCGCGGGCAGAAGGCCGCCCGCCAACCCAGTCCTGGACGCGCTGCCGGAGCCGGTGGGCGGAAACGTCTACGGCGACGCCTACTTCCTGCGCACGCACCGCCAGTTCGCCCGGGAGGCGCGCTTCGCGTACCGGCCGATCAAAAAGCTCGATGACCCCGTCGGCGGGTTGTACCTGGGCACCGACGGTCGCCACGTCTACATGGCGACCGAGGACGCCCACATGCTCGTCTTAGCCCCGACGCGCACGGGCAAGACCCAGCGCGTCATCCTCAACATGATCTGCCTGCTCGGGATGTCCGAGGAGTCGATGATCGTGCTCGACCCGAAAGGCGAGCTGTTCGGGCTGTGCGCCCCCTTCCTCAAGGAGCGCGGGGCCGTCCTGAACCGCATCGACTACTCCGACCCGGCGGCGGGCAACTACTTCAACCCGCTCTACCGGGCCGTCGTCGCCTACGGGAGGATGCACGAGGCCCGCCGGCGCCGCGAGGAGGTTCGCCGCAGGCTCGGCGCGGGAGCCGAGGAGCACATGGAGTTCGCCGATGCCGACGGCGCCTACCGCGACGCCATCCAGGAGGCCGAGTACGAGGTCGGCCAGCTCGTCTCCATGGTGCTGCCGCGCGACAAGGAGCGCGAGGGCGAGAGCAAGTTCTGGAACGACGGCGCGGAGAACGAGCTGAAGAAGGCGCTGCACTACACCGCCTCCGAGCGCAACATACCCGAATCGCAGCGCAACCTGCAGACGGCGCTCATGCTCATGCAGGACTACGACGTGCCGAGCCCCCTGTTCCCGGCGAACGCTAAGTCCCAGGCGACGTTCACGCCACTCGACGAGCTCATCTGGAAGCTCCCGCGCGAGCATCCTGCCTACAAGTCGATGCGCGCAAACGACACGGCGACCGACACCCAGCGCAAGTCTTTCATCCAGACGGCCTCGTCGTCGCTTTCCACTTACACCAACTACGCGATCTCGCAGATGATGCGCGGCACCGACGTGCCCATCGAGGACCTCTGCGAGCGCAAGACCGCGACCTTCATCGTCATACCCGAGAACAAGGACGAGTACAAGGCCTACGCGCAGCTCTACATCAACCAGGCCTACTCGCTGCTCGTCGACCGCGCGAACGCGAGCGGGGGCCGGCTGCCCCGGCGCATGGCGATCATAGGCGAGGAGTTCGGGCAGGTGCCCAAGATCGAGTCCGTCGACGAGAGGCTCTCCATCTCGGCGGGGCGGGGGATCCGCTGGGTGCTGGTGCTGCAGAACCTCGCGAAGGTCGACGAGAAGTACGGGCGCGACGCTACCCCGGTGATACTCGACAACTGCGCCTACAAGATGATCCTGGCCGTCGACGAGGACCAGACCGCCAAGGCCTTCTCCGAGGGCTTCGGCGAGTACACGACGGCCTACGACGAGCACGGCTCGTCGCAGCGGGCTCGCTCGTGGCTCGCCGACAACGTGTCGACGAGCGGGCGGACTGTGAAGCGCCCGCTGCTCATGCCTCACGAGATGAAGCTCTGGAAGCCGGAGTACGGCGCCTTCGTCGTGGCGCGCTCGCAGCGCCCGGCGATAGTCCCCATCCCCATGGCCGTCGACACGCCCTTCAAGGACATGCTCGGGCTCGGCACCCAGGAGGAGGACGCCGCGAAGATCGCTGAGCAGCGCGCCGAGCGGGTCCACCCCGACGCGCCGTCCGAGCCGGGA
>JAFUCC010000054.1 GCA_017459925.1 Eggerthellaceae bacterium | reverse complement strand
TTCGGTAAGCTCGCGGGCGCGCTGCTCGTCCCCTTCGGCGAACTTCAGGAAGCGCTGGAACGTGCGCTCGTAGTTCTTGTCGCGGTCGACGTTGGTAATCAGGTAATCTTCCAAAATGGCCTCGCGGCTTGCGCCGAGCACTGTCAGCACGAGCAACGCCAGAATGCCGGCGCGGTCCTTCCCGCCGCTGCAATGCATGTACACGGGCTTGCCCGCAGCCGCGCTGTCGAGCGCCGCGCTCACGCCTTGGCGCATTTGGCCGACAGTCAGCGGGTTGGCGAGCTTGCGGTAGAAACGGTCGGGGTCGCAAGCGACATCGCGGCCGACGACCTTCGTGCCTTCGGCGGGTTCGGTGTACTCGATGCCCACGATATCCAAATCGTAAAAAGGGATGTGCAGGTTCTCGACGCCCGGAACGTCAGCATCGGGCTTCTCAGCGCGCTCCCATCCGCACCGTACGTCGATGACGCGCGCGATGTCCCGGCGAACGAACAGCTCTTCGGCATCGTCATCGGAAAGCCCCACGAGCGCGCTGCCGCGGAACAAAAAGCCCCGCTTCACAACGCGATTGCCCACAACGGCAATGCCGCCCAGGTCTCTCACGTTGTCGATGGTTTGCAGCTGTACGACTTCAGGCATGATTCTTCCGAGTTAGAAATTGCAACCCGCCTAGTATAGCAATGTGCCGGCGGAACCGATACCGGGTATCAGTTCCACTCAGAAGGCGATTTCCACGTATCCTAAGCCATCAAAGATGCGGGTTACCCACTCGTGGCTCTGTCCAGTCGGGCTGATGAACGCAAGCTCGCCCATTGCGAAACGGGCTTCCAATTCAAGGGCGACTGTATTGTCGTAGAGATATACTTCCTCGCACAGATCGATAATCTCAATCAGGTTATGCAATGACTCGTCGTAACGGCGCACGACGATGTCGGGGTCTACCGAGTGCCCGCCGATGGAACTGCGATGCTCGATGCGCGCGTTGGCGATGGAGGGGCTATCGACGCAAACGTAAAACACGATGATGTGGAAACCCGCCTCGTGCGCTTTGTGAATGTTGCGCATGATGGATTTTCCGGTAAGCGTGGTTTCCTGGTTGAACGACTCGAGCTTATCGAAATGACCGCGTATTTCCCGGACCGCCAAACGACCGGCTTTAATCTGGTCGGATTCGCTAAGGGGGTTCCAGCCGTTTGCGACGAGGATTTCATCTGAGTTCACGCGAGCTAACGATGCGTCGATTTCGCCGTGCTGCCATAGCGCCGTGCGAAACAGTGTTGACTTGCCTGCGCCGTTCACGCCCGCAAACAAGATGTAGTACGGCTCCGAGGGCATTAATAGACCCCTTCGTCGACAAGCTTGCGCTGCTCCTGCTGCAAAAAGAAGTCGGCGACGCGAATCCAGAAAGCCTGCTCTTGGGGGGTGCGGGCCTGGTCGAGGAAGGCTGCGTTATAGCATCCTACAAGCACCTCAGCAGCTTCGTCGTAGATGCGATGCGCCGCTTCGACGTCTGGAATGGCGCGCATATATTGGCGGGGTGGGTCAGCGGCCGGCCTTCCTGGATGCGCGTTTGCCTGCTTACGCTTGGCTACCGACTGCTCTGAGATGGCCCACGCATTGCCTATCTTGCGGCCTTCCAGCTGCCCGCTCTTGAGTAACGCGCGTATGCGGGCCCCTGAAACCCCCAGCTTCTCTGCGGCCTCTTTAACGCTGAGCACGGTCCTCGCCGCCTTTCGGTCTTTCTAAATATTGCAATACTGCAATAATAACAGAATAGAAGTTTCGGAGTGGGCGGAGTTGATGCTTGGCATGAGTCCCGATGCGTTCCACTCGATTTCCTAGTAACTATCTAGGATATGACTACATAAAGTAATAGATATAGTCAATTATCGATTTTGGTGATATAGTCCCCCGTGTCAGAGTTCGGTTAGGGGCCGAACAACGAGGAAAGGGATTGATATGTCACTTCACGATTCGTACGTTTCCAGGCGCTCGTTCGTCGCGGGCGGCGCGGCGGTTGCCGCAGCTGCCGGTGCGGGCGCAATGCTCGCAGGCTGCTCCAGCTCGGGCGGCAGCGCGTCGGCTAGCGCTTCCAGCGCATCCGCAAGCGCCGAGGCCAGCAGCGCCGCTGCTCCGGCTATCGAGATCAGCGACGAGATGGAAGAGCTCAACGCTGTTCTGCTCGGCAAGGACTCGAAGATTGCCTGCATCATCATCGCCAGCCAGCGCGGCTACTACGCCGACGAGAACCTGACGCTGAACACGCAGGTCGTGTCCGGTGGCTTCCCCGAGGCCATGCCGATGCTCTCCGACGGCACGGTCGACGTGCTGCCGTTCGGCTCCATTCCCACGTGCACGTACGTCGGCCAGGGCGACGACCTCGTCATCTTCGGCGGCACCGTCACCAATGGCTCCGAGTGCGTCACGCTCATCGAGAACAAGGACAACTACAAGAAGGCCGACGACTTCAAGGGCAAGAAGATCGCTTGCTTCCGTATGGAAACCGGCCACATGGTCACGAAGTCGTGGCTGCGCGAACAGGGCCTGAAGATCGGCAACAGCGCCGAGGAAGTCGACAACGGCACCGCCGACGTCGCGTTCATCCTGCTCGAGGGCTCGCAGGCCGAAGTCGCGGCCGTCGAGAACGGCGAAGTCGACATGTGCTTCGTGAACAGCGGCTACGGCTACGTCGCCACGCAGGGCGGCAAGTGCGCCATCGCCTTCCAGCCCCAAGAGCTCATCGGCCACGAGTTCCCGTGCTGCCGCCAGTCCACGAACCGCGCGGCATTCGAGGAGAAGAAGTCCGCGCTCGTGAAGTTCGAGATCGCCAACATCCGCGCGATGTATGACATCGCCAACGACAAGGAAGGCGTCATCAAGGACATCATGGCGTATTCCGGCCAGCCGGAGGATTACGTCACGGCCATCACGTACGGCAACGGCGACTACGTGGCCGCCATGCAGTTCGAGATGGATCCGCGCACGAACGACGTGAAGGAATTCTACGGCAATATGATCGACAACGGCGACATCGAGAACGATGACAAGGAGCTCATCGTCGATCACATGGATTCCCAGATCTACCTCACGGCTCTGCAGACGCTCATCGAACGCGGCGAAAACGTCGACTTCTACGAGGGCCTCATGAAGAAGTACGAGAAGAACAACACGCTCGGCGTGTAACCTCGCGTTTCCTTCCCTTTTGCGCGCATGCGGCCGGGTTGTCCGGTCGCATGCGCACCCGTGTTTTAAGGACTGCAATGCCCTCGATATCATTCAAAGGCGTCGATTACGCATACGTCGACGCAACCGAGACCTACCTTGCGCTCGAGGACGTGAACCTCGAGATCCGCGACGGCGAGTTTCTGTGCCTCGTCGGTCATTCGGGCTGTGGCAAGTCGACTATGCTCAACCTCATAGCCGGGCTCGAGCGCCCGACGCGCGGTGAAATTCTCATCGACAGCACGCTCGTGGAAGGGCCGGGCCCCGATCGCTCCATCGTGTTCCAAAACTACTCGCTGTTCCCGTGGCAGACGGCGCTGAAGAACGTCGTGTTTGCGCTGCGGCAGACGAACAAGCAGGTGGGAAAGGCCGAGGCCGAGGCTCGTGCCCACGAGCTGCTCGAGCAGGTCGGCGTCGCCGATGCGGCCAACCGGTACCCCTCGCAGCTGTCGGGCGGCATGCGTCAGCGCGTGGCAATAGCCCGTGCGCTCGCCATCGACGCCCCCATCATGTTGCTCGACGAGCCGTTCGGCGCGCTCGACCCCATGATCCGCCGTCGCCTGCAGGACATGTTGCTGCAGTTGTGGGAAGGCTCATGTTGCAAGACAGCCGTGTTCGTCACGCACGACATCGACGAAGCGCTCATCTTGGCTGACCGCATCGTTTTCATGGAACCCAAGCACATTGTGAAGACGTTCGAGCTTCCGGCCAATCGCGACCGCACGGCTGCCGAAGACGATCCGGCGATGCGCGCCATCAAGGACGAGGTGCTCGAGCTGTTCGAGGCGACCGAGATGGGAAGGGAGGACTAATGGCCGATTTGGCGGAAACCCAACAAGAGCTTGCCAAGCGCGAGAAGCATGAGCGGCTCGTGAAGCCTTCCTTCATTATCGCCAACGTGCTGTTCGTGGCGACGCTTGTCGCCATTGCAGTGCCAGGGAAGGTCGTGCCGAAGTCCTCGGTCGAGTTCTACGTGGCCGTCGTGCTCGTGGAAGCGCTGTTCCTGTGGCGCTACCTCGCTGGCGGCAAGAAGCGTTCGACCTGCAATATCGCTTCGGTGGTGTTCTTCCTGTTCGCCGCATGGGAAATCGCTGCAACCGATCTGAAAATCACCCATCCGGTGCTCGTTCCCATCCCCGAGAACGTGTTCGCGGTGTACACGCGCATTCCCGAGGAGCTCCTCCGCAACGTCGTGTCGTCCATGACGCTTCTGTGCGAGGGCTTCCTCACATCGCTCGTCATCGCCACGATTGTCGGACTGTTCGTCGGATGGCTGCCGAAAGTGCGCGAGACGGTGTTCCCGATTGCCAAAGTGCTCGCGCCGGTGCCGGCCATCGTGTTCACGCCGTATTTGGTCATGTTGCTGCACTCGTTCCGCGCGGCAGCGGTCATGGTCATCTTCCTGGGCATACTCTGGCCGACGCTCATGAACACTATTTTGCGCGTGCAAGGGCTTGACCGGCGCATTGTCGATTCGGCCAAGATGATGGGGCTTTCCACGCCCACGATGATCTTCCGCGTGCTGCTGCCGTACCTGTACCCGACCATCGTCACGGGCCTGAAGGTGCAGCTGCCGGCCGCCATGCTCATGCTGGTCATGGCCGAGATGTACGGCGCGTCGAGCGGCTTGGGGTACTTCGTCATCAACTACACCAACTACGGCAACTACACCAACGTGGTGGCGGGCATTATCATGGTGGGAATCGTGGTGACCATCCTCGATTGCCTGGTGAGCTTGCTCATCAGGAAGACCGTGAAATGGAGCGAGTAAGGTAGTGCGTCATTGTGTTGTATGGAGCGGCCTGCGCGGGAATCGGCCTACGGCTGCTCGGCGGCAGTTCGTTGCCTTGCTTGTTTGGCTATGCCCGCCTGCGCAAGCGGCCAATCCCCGCGCAGGCCGCTCCATACAACACAACGACGCTGATGTAGGAAGGTGAGATGGGGGAGCTGCTGGATATCGCTGTTAGGGGCTGCGTTAGCGACGTGGGCGAGCATGTCGTCGTGCCCGAGGGCGTGACGGCGATTGCCGACGGGGCGTTCGCGCGCCAGAAGGCGCTGCGCACGATCGAGCTGCCTTCCACGTTGACCTCGATTGGCGAAGAGGCGTTCATCGGATGTTCGGCGCTCGAGCGCGTGGTGCTGCCAGAAGGCCTGCGCGAATTGGGCGCGCGGGCGTTTCGCAACTGCACATCGCTTGCGAGCGTGCACATTCCCGATTCGCTCGAGGTCATTTCCGACGGCGCGTTCAGCCAATGCGCGAGGCTTGAAACCGTGACGGGCGGTGCGAACGTCTACGGCATCTGCGCCGAGGCATTTGCCGGCTGCAAGAAGCTCGTGACGTGCGAGCCGTTGCAGCATGCGGTCGACATCGGCGCGCAGGCGTTCAATTGGTGCAACGCCTTGCAGCTGCAGGCGTTTCCCGATGAGATGGTCTACCTGGGCGAGCACGCGTTTCGGCATTGCGTCGCGCTTGACGGCGTGCGCATGCCCGTCCAAGTAGAGTATCTTGCGGATAACGCATTCGAAGGGTGTGGAATCGCGTCGGCGTGACGCGCGAGAGAGAGGGTATGCCATGTCGATAGGAAAGGCGAATTGCCTGGTGTGCGGCGAGCCGCTGGTGTATTGGGACGAGGCCCAGGAGGTCGCGTGCCATATCTGCGGCAAGAAGGAGTTTGGCCACTCCATCTGCCAAGACGGCCATTACGTGTGCAACGACTGCCATCGTTCCGAAGGCGTCGACTACATCATGGGCCTGTGCTCGAAGTCGGCTTCGACCGACCCGATCGAGATCATCAACGAGGCCATGAACGACAAGTCGATTTACCCGAACGGCCCCGAGCACCACACGCTCATCGGCGCGGCGCTCATCACGGCGTACGCGAATGCGGGCGGCAAGAACCCCAAGGGCGAGCCGCTCGACAAGGATGCGGCCCTCGCCGAGCTTAAGCGCCGCAGCTTGCAGGTGCCGGGCGGCACGTGCGGCTTTTGGGGCACATGCGGCGCGGCGGTTTCGGCTGGCCAGGCCATGAGCGTGCTGAACGGCTCGACGCCCATGACGCAGGAGCCCTGGGCGCAATGCCAGCGCCTGACGTCGATGATCTTGGGGCGCTTGGCCGACCTGGGCGGGCCGCGTTGCTGCAAGCGCACAGGCTACACGTCCATCATCACGGCGGTGCCCTACATCGACATGACGCTCGGCGCCAACATGCAGCTGCCCGACGAGGTCGTGTGCACGTTCTTCCAGCGCAACGCCGAATGCCGCCGCACGGAATGCCCGTATTTCCCGGGCGCGGACGAGGAAGTGAAGGCCACCTTCCAGCCGCATGCCGAAAAGCGCTGGGTAGGGTAGTCGGCAGTTGCCGTCATCAGCGGGCTGACTTTGTATCACCCAACGCCATCGGGTTGGCGTTATTAGACATAGTCGAATACAATAGGCGCGTCAAACATGCGCGATAGGAGACGTATGACCACGAAGTACATAATCTTCAGCGGGTTTTTGGGATCGGGCAAGACCACGGCCATGATTGCGCTCGCCCGCGCCGTCAATGCCCGCGACCAGAAGGAAGGCGAGCCTTCCCACGTGGCGATTATCGCCAACGACCTGGGCGCCAAGAACCTGGTCGATGCCGATTACACGCGCACAGCGGACGTGCCGATCGATGAGATTCCCGGCGATTGCATCTGCTATATAACCGATGACCTGGTGTATCACATCAACCGCCTGGCCGACGGTGGCGCGGGCATCGTGGTGTCGGACATCCCCGGTTGTGGCGTGGGCGCGCTCAACCACGTGTACGTGCCGCTGAAGGAGCAATATCCCGGCAAGTTCGACCTGCTGCCGCTCGTGTGCTTGGTCGACCCCATGCGCCTGCGCATGATTCTGCCGCAGGGTGAAGACATTCACCTGCCCGAGGAAATGCGGTTCTTGCTTAACGCGCAGCTCGCCGAGGCCGATGTCATCGTTCTGAACAAGATCGACCTCATCGACGATGAAGAGCGCGAAGCCGATCTGGCGTTCATCCGCAAGGCGTATCCGGACATCCCGGTCATGGCCATCTCCGCGCGAACGGGTGAAGGCATCGACGAGCTGGTCGATTACCTGCTGTCGCACGAAGCGGCTGCCGAGCCGCGCGATTTGGGCACCGATTCCGAGGAATTCGATGCGGCAGAAGCGCAGATGTGCTGGTACAACCGCCGCTTCTTCGCCGAGGAGCGCGACGGCAAGAACATCGACTTCAACGCGGTGATCGAGGACTTCATGGAAGCCATCCGCGACGGCCTCATCGAGGCCAAGCGCAACGTGCCGCACCTGAAGCTGTTCGCGGCAGGCGAGGGCGACGACTTCGTGAAGTGCTCGATCGTGGGTATCGACTACGATTTGGAATTCGAGCGCAAGCTCGGCCACGACTATTCCGGCATCGCCATCGTCGTGAACGCGCGCGCCACGTGCGAATCCGAGACATTCGGCGACATCGCCGAAGACGCCATGGACGAGATCAAGTCCAAGTACAATCTGAAATGCCGCGTCATCTTCACCGAATGCTTCGGGTTCGCAGATGAGGGCAGGCGTAATGGCGGAAGGGCATCGAAGTACTGATGAGTAGCAAGACTGTCCTGTGACTCATTTTCTGTGACGGACTGCGAACTCGGGTGATTCCTAGAAAATGAGTCGCAGGACAGTCCTGCTACTCATCTGGAACACCCGGGCTGGCGCGCCGTTCCACCGGGGTAGGAGGCTGCTATGGAGCTGACGACGATACATGACGAGGTGCGCGAGTATTACGGGCGCACGCTGACCGGGTCGGACGACCTGGGCACGAACGCACCGCATTGCGAGGCGGTGCCGCCCCCGAAGTACGTGCTCGACGTCATGCCGCTCATCGCCGACGAGATCATCGCGCGGTTTTACGGCTGCGGTTCGCCCATTCCACCTGCGCTCGAAGGCTGCACGGTGCTCGACCTGGGCTGCGGCACGGGGCGCGATGTGTACGTGCTGTCGAAGCTCGTGGGCGAGACCGGCCACGTCATCGGCGTGGACATGACGCCCGAGCAGTTGGAAGTGGCCAAGCGGTACCAACAGGAGCAAGCCGAGCGCTTCGGCCATGCGACGAGCAACGTCGAGTTCCGCTTGGGCTACATCGAGGACTTGGTTGGTTGCGGAATCGAGGACGAATCGATCGACCTCGTGGTTTCCAATTGCGTGGTGAACCTGTCGCCGTTCAAGGACCTGGTCATGAGCGAGGTGTACCGCGTGCTCAAGCCCGGCGGCGAGCTGTACTTCAGCGACGTGTACGCCAGCCGGCGTTTGCCCGATGAGCTGCGCGACGACCCTATCCTGCATAGCGAATGCCTGGGCGGTGCCACGTACGCCGAGGACTTCCGCCAGCTCATGCGCCGCGCGGGCTGGCCGCATTTCGTGTGGACGGTCGACGACCCCATGCACGTGGGCGACCTAGCCATCGAGACGCGCGTAGGCTTCACGAGCTTCCGCAGCCGCACCATCCGCGCCATCAAGTGCGACGGGCTGGAGGAAACCGAGGAGGACTACGGCCAGCACGCCACGTACCTGGGCGGCATGGCCGAGATGCCGCGCTATTTCGACTTCGATTCCGAGCTGCGCTTCGTGAAGGGCAAGCCGCGCGCGATTAGCGGCAACACGGCGCGCATGCTGGAAGCGTCGCGCTATGGGAAATACTTCGAGGTTTCGAAGCCGCGCCTTCACAGGGGCGCTTTCAACGCCGAACGCGCCCAGCAAGCGCTCGAGGTTCGCCGCGGCAAGCGCAAGGTAGACTTGCGCATGCTGGAAGACGCTTACGATCGCGCCGATTACCTGACGTTCGAGGAGCGCGTCGGCCAGCCGACGCTGTTGCAGACGCGCGAGCATCAGGCGACCATGCAGGTGAACATCACATACGCCTGCAACTTGGCGTGCCGTCACTGCTATCTGGAATGCAGTCCCAAGAACACCGAGGCCATGTCGCGCGAGACGATGCAGAAGTGCCTCGACGCGTTTGCCGCCGGCGGGTTCGAAACCATGGACATCACGGGCGGCAGTCCCGAATTGCATCCCGATTTCGAATGGTTCCTGCGCGAATCGGCGAAGCTCGGCGACGTCATCGTGCGTTCGAACCTGACGCTTCTGCAAGAGCCCGAATACGCGCATTTCCTCGACGTGTATGCCGAAGTGGGCGCGCAGGTCGTGGCATCGCTTCCGTTCTACGACCCCAAGGGCACGGCGAGCCAGCGCGGTTCTCGCGTGTTCGAGCGCGCCATCGCCTCGATCCGCGAGTTGAACGCCCGAGGCTATGGCAAATCAATTTCCTCGGAGGAAATTGATTCATTGAAGCTCGACCTCGTGTACAACGTGGCGGGCCCGTTTCTGCCGCTGCCGCAAGACATGATCGAGGCTGCGTATCACAAGGTGCTCGAGCGCGACCACGACGTGAAGTTCGACAACCTCTTCGCGTTCAACAACTGGGCGTGCGGCCGCTTCGCCGCCGATTTGCTCGACATGGGCATGTTCGACGATTACCTGGCGCTGCTCGCCGACAACTTCAACGCCATGGCCATCACGCGGCTCATGTGCCTCGACATGGTGAACGTCGACTACGACGGGCGCCTGTACGACTGCGAGCCGAATCATGTTATGGGCCTGCCCATCCAAGTGGGCGAGGGGGAAGAGGCGCGCGATGCGACCATCGATGATTTGCTCGCCGGCCAGCTTCCTCCGCGCCACGTGCGCACGAATCCGCTCTGCTACAGTTGTGCCGCCGGCTTCGGCAGCTCCTGCGGCGGCTCGCTCGTGTAAGCGGAGCCGATGGAACAGATTCCCGGTATGCGTTCCGCTGCCGGAGCGCATACCGGGAATCTGCTCCATAATTCGCCGCTCACATAACAGAGCAAATAAAGTAATTGACAGCGTCTAATATCCTTATAAAATGATATTGGCACATTACACGAAGTAATCTGCTGGGTTTTGCAAGGCGTGGTGAGGATGCGTCCGCACGCGCTCATACGACGGAAAAGTTGTCGACGGACCAGCTCCGGTGACACGCATGCCGGCCAGCATGCGAGGACCGTCGAATGAGCCGATCCGCCGACGCGCTCTGGGTAAGAGCAGCGATTATTATACCGCTGCTGTCTTGTTCTGCGCCTTGCCGGCCCAATCCGTCACAAGAGCGAAAGGAACAAGATACGAAATGAACAGTCCAGCTCGTGCATTCAGCGGCGAGTTCCTCGGCACCTTCCTGATGTGCTTCTTCGGCATCGGCGCCGTGGCAACTGCCGTCCTGGCTGGTGCTCACACCGGCCCCTTCCAGGTTGGCGCTGTGTGGGGCATCACCATCGCCATCGCCATCTACGCCACGCGTAACCTCTCGTGTGCGCACTTCAACCCGGCTGTCTCCATCGCCATGTGCGTTGCCAAGCGCCTGCCGTGGAAAGAGCTCCCGATTTACCTCATCGGCCAGTGCCTCGGCGCGTTCGTGGCGGCCTTCATCCTGTGGCTGTACTTCGGCCCCACGGTGGCCGCGCTGCAGGCCGGCACGCCCGACCTGGGCGACCAGGCGACGTACGCCGCCGCCCTTACTGTCTGGGCCGAGCCGTACCCGAACAACGGACATCTGGTCATCGACGTGCTGCAGGGCGCCCTCGGCGAGGGCATCTTCCTGTGCATCCTGCTGATCATCATCTTCTCGATGACCGAGGATGCGAACGTGGGCAAGCCCGGCGACGTCATCTTCCCGCTGTTCATCGGCCTGACCATCACCATGGGCATCTGCACCGTCGGCCCGATGACCGACGCCGGCTTCAACCCCGCCCGCGACATCATGCCCCGCATCATGTCGCTGGTCATGGGCGCCGACCCGTCCGTCGTCTTCGCGCCGGGCGTGTGGGTCGTCTACGTCATCGCCCCCATCGTGGGCGGCATCGTGGGCGCTCTGCTCTGGATGTTCTGGCTCGAGCCGCTGCATGCCAACAAGGCCAGCGAGGCTCCGTCCAACTAACGACTGAGAATTAGCCCAAAGGGGAGTATCCCCTTTGGGCTTTTGCACTGCATGCAGGTGGCCGACTGCATCGAAAACAAACGAGTCGAAAGGAACGAACAATGGCAGTATCCCGTGAGGAAATCAAAGAGTATTACAGCAACGTCAGCATGAAGGAACATGGCGAGATGGCCACGAACACGTGCGCGTGCGGTCCCGAGTGCATGCCGGGCTACATCCAGGAGATCCTGGAAGAGATCCCCGAGGACGTCACCTCGCGCTTCTACGGCTGCGGCAGCCCGCTTCCCCCGGCGCTCGAGGGTTGCACGGTGCTCGACCTGGGTTGCGGCACCGGCCGCGACGTGTACCTGGCCAGCAAGCTCGTCGGCCCGAATGGCAAGGTCATCGGCGTCGACATGAACGAGGACCAGCTCGGCATCGCCGAGAAGTTCCATGCCGAGATGGCCGAGAAGTGGGGCTACGACAACGTCGAGTTCAAGAAGGGCTTCATCGAGGCGCTCGACGAGATCGGCATCGAGGACAACTCCATCGACGTCGTCATCTCGAACTGCGTCATCAACCTGTCGCCCGACAAGGAAGCCGTGTTCTCCGAGATCTGGCGCGTTCTGAAGATCGGCGGCGAGCTGTACTTCAGCGACATCTTCGCCGACCGCCGCGTGCCCGACGACATCAACAACAACCCGGTGCTCGTGGGCGAGTGCCTCGGCGGCGCCATGTACATCGAGGACTACCGCCGTCTCATGACCAAGTGCGGCTGGCAGGACTTCCGTTACATGTCGAGCTCCGCGGCCACGATCGACAACGAGGAGATCGAGGCCCTCATCGGCAACATCGAGTACACGAGCCGTACCATCCGCGCGTTCAAGCTGCCCGACACGGTGGAGGACATCTGCGAGCAGTACGGCCAGACGGCCATCTACCGCGGCGGCATCGTGGGCTGCGAGAAGTACTTCGACCTTGACGACCACCATCGCTTCTTCAAGGACCTGCGCCTGGACGTCTGCGGCAACTCCTGCACCTACGTGCAAGACACCCGCTATGGCAAGTACTTCGAGATCTTCGGCGATCGCTCCATCCACTTCGGCCCCTACGAGGGTTGCGGCAACGCTCCTTCCGTCGGCGGCGATGACGGTGGCTGCGGCTGCGGTGGCGGCTGCTGCTAACTGACGCTCGTCGTTAGAAAGCTAGCGCTTCGAATGGGTGGGAGAGTGTTCTCCCACCCATTTTGTTTTCGCGGGAAAGCCGCGTCACGGGCGGTATCAAGCTGGTCTTGGCTCTTCAGCGTCCACGCGAACAGCGGCAGGTCCGAAAGATGCTGCATGGCTTCGAAGGTCAGCTGGCCGTCGCTCTTAAGCTCGTACGAGATGAAGTTCGGGCGCGCCACCACGTTGGTGAGCATGCTGGTCAGCGCGATGCGGTTGACGAACGATTGGCCTTCGCCGTCGGCGATGAAGTCCTTCGATAGCAGGCCGCGCGGCACGTCGGGACGGTTGTTCAAGAACCATTGCAGCGCGAACGGGTTGAACGACTGCACCGCGTACACGCCTTCGTACGTGTCGAGCAGCTCGGCTGTCGCGGCGGAAATAGCCGCCACGTCATCGCCCGCCTCGCCCTTGATCTCGACGAGCAGCGGCACCTTGCCATCGATGAGGGCCAGCACTTCCTCGAGCGTCGGCACGTGTTCGTCGGTGTCGAACAGGCGGCATTGCGCGAGCTCGGCATCGGTCATGTCCTCGACGTTCTTGTCGACGCCGCTCGTGCGCGCCAGGCTCTTGTCGTGCAGTACGATGACGGTGCCGTCCGCGGTCAGCTGCGTGTCGATCTCGATTGCGTATCCGTGATCGATGGCGTTTTGGAAGGCGGGCAGCGAGTTCTCGGGCGCCTTGCTGTCGTTGTCGAAGTAGCCGCGATGGGCGATGGGCTGCTGGTAGAACGGCTCAAGCTGCGAATGCGCGCTCGCGCCCGGCGTCTTCAAGTAAACAGTCGCGCCGAGCAAGACCACGATGGCGATGCCCGCCACGATTCCGGCTTTGGCCCAACCAGACATGCGCTTCCTTGCCATGATCGTCCCCTGTCGTCGCCTTCAATGCGTATCGCATATCTTACGCCAATCGTGAACCCCCGTAGGGGCGCGATTCATCGCGCCCGTCGCCGTTGGCGGATGTATTTGCAAATGCCGATTTTTCGCTGCTTCGTGGCGCGGGCTCGATGAATCGAGCCCCTACGAAATCATTCCGGATGCCGTATCATGCAACCATGAGCAACAGCATAGACAATGGAGATGCGGCAAGCACGCAGGCAGGGCTGACGGCCGAAGAGCGTCGCGGCGTGCTGTCGGGCGCGCTCTGCTACGTGTTCTGGGGGCTGTGCCCGCTGTTCTGGAAGCTGCTCGAGGAAGTCGACTCCTTCGAGATCATCGCGCAGCGCATCATCTGGTGCTTCGTCACGGTGGCCATCGTGTGCGCCATCGCCAAGCTCGACGTGGGCAGCCTTCTGCGCGACCGCCGCGCATGGCGCTACCTGGTGCCCTCGGCGCTGCTCATCACCGTGAACTGGTCGATTTACATCTACGCCGTGAACTCGGGCAACGTGGTGGAAACGGCCATCGGCTACTACATCAACCCGCTCGTTTCCATTGTGCTCGGATTGGTCCTGTTCCGCGAACGGCTGACACGCTTGCAGGGTATCGCGGTGGCGCTCTGCGTGTTCGGCATCGTTTTCTTCACGGTGAACTACGGCCGCTTCCCGTGGATCGCCGTGGCGCTCGCCATCACGTTCGGGCTGTACGGCGCCGTGAAGAAGAAGGCGGGCTACCCGGCGACGACCGCGCTCGCGTTCGAAAGCGGCGTCATGCTCATCCCGTCGATCGTGTTCGCCGTCGTGCTCGCACAGGTCACGGGCACGCATGCGTTCCTCGGCGACACGGCCACCCTGCATGGCTGGTTCATCACCGCGTTGCTCGTGCTGGCGGGGCCGGTCACGGCCGTGCCGCTTCTGCTGTTCGCGAATGCGGCCAACAAGATACCGCTGTCGCTGCTGGGCTTCCTGCAATACATCAGCCCCACGATTGCGCTCATCACCGGCGTGTTCCTGTTCGGCGAGCCGTTCACGATCGCGCACGCCGTGTGCCTCGGCAGCATCTGGTGCGGCCTCGCGCTCGTGGGCTTCGAAACCATCCGCGCTTCCAAGTAGGGCAAAACCCAGAAGACTCTTGCAATTGCAAAATAATCGCTTACGATATAATCGTAACCAAAATAAACTGTGTCAATTTGACCAGGCAAGATCGACACATTCGCGGAACGGAACGGACATGAAAGACGACAAAGGGGCCTTGCTGCTCGAAAACCAACTGTGCTTCAGGCTGTACAGCGCGTCGAAGGAAATCGTGCGCCGCTACAAGCCCTACCTCGATCCGCTGGGGCTCACGTACACGCAGTACATCGCCATGATGGTGCTGTGGGCGGAAGAGAGCATGAACGTCAGCGAGCTCGGCGCCCGCCTGCGGTTGGATTCGTCGACGCTCACGCCGCTCTTAAAGAAGCTCGAGGCAGCCGGCTATGTCACGCGCGAGCGTTCGCGCGAAGATGAGCGCGTCATGGTCATCACGCTGACCGACGAGGGCCACGACCTTCACGACCGCGCCATGAGCGTTCCCATGTGCATTATGGCCGACATGCACATCGATCCCGAATCGGGCATCGAGCTCAGCAAGATGCTCGACGAGTTCATGGAGCGCGCCGACCAGCCCGAATAGCTGCGGCATTAATTGACGCCACGATTTCTGAGAACTGCAGTCTGGCCTCGGCTTTACAAGCCGGGGTCGTCTTTTTTGGCAGGCTATGTACGATTTTGCTCGTGCGTTCATCTTGCGGAGCCAAGAAAGCGAAGAAAAGTACGCCGCAAAACGCAAATGCAAGTACACTTCCCACTGTAACTGCCATTTCGGAAATCGACTCGCACATGTGCGAGTCCTTCCGTCCGTCTCCCAATGCGCCGAAATAATTGGGAATTTAGTTTGCAATTGCAGATAGGTACGAAATAAACTGTACTGGTACGAAACGGTGCAAAGGGTCACGCCGTTTCATGTTTCGCTTGGGTAACCAGAGGGAAGGGAAACAATGAAGACCAACACCAAGTTCAAGGCACTGCTTGCCGCCGTGTTCGCAGCGATGTTCGCGCTGTTCATGGTGGCCTGCTCGAGTGGTTCGGGCAGCGCTTCCAGCGCTTCCGCTTCCGCATCGAGCGAGTCGGCCTCGAGCGAGTCCGCCTCCGCTTCGAGCGCGGCTGCGATCGAGAACCCGGTCATCCGCATCTCCACCACCACGTCGGTCAACGACTCCGGCCTGCTGCCGTACCTGCAGCCCTACTTCGAGGAAGCCACCGGCTACCAGTGGGAGATCACGTCTGCCGGTACCGGCGCCGCCATCAAGAAGGGCGAGACGGGCGACGCTGACGCGCTGCTCGTGCATGCCAAGGCCAGCGAAGAGGAATTCATCGAGAGCGGCTACGGCGTCGAGCGTATTCCGTTCATGTACAACTTCTTCGTGATCGTCGGCCCTGCTGACGACCCGGCTGGCATCAAGGATTGCGCCACGGCTGCCGAGGCCTTTGCGAAGATCGCCGAATCCGGCCAGACCTTCGTGTCGCGCGGCGATGACTCCGGCACCAACAAGAAGGAGCTGCAGATCTGGGAGGCCGCCGGCGTTACGCCCGAGGGCCAGGATTGGTACGTCAACGCTGGTGCCGGCATGGGCGCCACGCTGACCCAGGCCGCCGAGCGCCAGGGCTACACGCTGTCCGACAAGGGCACCTTCCTGGCCAACGACGCCAACAAGACGCTGACCATCCTGCTCGGCGAGTCCGATGACATGAAGAACACCTACTCGATGATCGCCATCAACCCCGAGAAGTGGCCCGACACCAACAGCGCCGGCGCCCAGGCCTTCATCGACTGGATGCTCGGCGAGCAGGCCAGCAAGCTCATCGCCGAGTACGGCGTTGCCGAGTACGGCGAGCCGCTGTTCTACCTGCTCGAGTCGGCTGACGCTTCCGCTTCCAGCGCTTCGGCTTCAGCTTCCGCGGCCAGCGCTTCCGCCAGCTCCGCGTCGTCCGCAAGCTAGGATCTACGGGTGAAACAGGTACCTGGTACCTGTTTCACCCTATGCTTCACCCGCTATGGATGAACTCGTCCAGGCGTTCACGCTGATGTTCACGCCGGGCAGCGAGCTATCGCAGATCATCCTGCTGACCCTTCAGATGGCCGCGTTCTCAACGGTCATCTCGACTGCGATAGGCGTGCCGCTCGGCGTGCTCGTCGGCTTGTACCGGTTCCCCGGCAAGCGCCTCGTCATGCGCATACTGAACACGCTCATGGGCCTGCCTCCTGTGCTGGCCGGTCTCGTCGTGTTCTTCATCCTGTCGCGCTCGGGCCCCTTGGGCACCTTGCGCCTCCTGTACACGCTTCCCGCCATGGTCACCGCGCAGGTTGTGCTCATCACGCCCATTGTGTGCGGGCTTTCGGCTACGGCGATTTCCGGCGTAGCGCCACTCGTACACGAGACAGCGCACGGCATGGGGCTATCCCGCCGCCGCGAGCTCGCCTGCCTCCTGTACGAATGCCGCTCGCAGCTGCTTTCCATCGTGTTCGTGGCGTTCGGCCGTTCCATCGGCGAGGTCGGCGCCGTCATGCTGGTCGGCGGCAACGTTCAGTACAAGACGCGCGTCATGACCACGGCCATCATGCTGGAAACGAACATGGGGCATTTCGAGTACGCCATTGCCCTCGGCGTCGCGCTGCTCGTCGTGTCGTTCGTCATCAACTCCATCGCGTTGTCACTGCAAGAGCGCACGTCGGCCCCCGAAGCAGATGGCGCGCGCAGCCGTACGCGTGGCGGCAAGCTGGGCGGTGAGCGCCGATGAGCGCGCAGTTCACGCTGACCGTCAACGGGTTGCGCAAAGAATATGGCGACCGCGTCGTGCTCGATGCCGATGGCCTGGCGCTTGAATCGGGCCGCGCATATGCGCTCGTCGGCCCGAACGGCAGCGGCAAGTCGACGTTCTTGAAGGTGCTTTCCGGCGTCATCGACCAGACGGCCGGCTCGGTCGACATTGCAGGCGACGTTGCCCGCAATGCGCTGTCGGTCGGCTACATGCCGCAGAAGAGCTACGTGTTCGGCTTCACGGTGCTGAAGAACGTGAAGATGGCGCTCGACGGCACGGGCCTTTCGCGCGATGAAGCCGATTCCCGCGCCATGCGCGCTCTCGAGGAAGTCGGCATGGCCGCGTTCGCGGAAAAGCGGGGAAGCGGCCTTTCGGGCGGCGAGGCCCAGCGCGTGGCGCTTGCGCGCATGCTCGTGCAGGACCTCGACGTGCTGCTGCTCGACGAGCCCACGGCTTCCATGGACATCGCCGGCACGCTGCTGGTGGAAGAGGCCCTGTCGCGTTACCGCGAGCGCACGGATTGCCTGCTCGTCGTTGCCACGCACGCGCCCTCGCAAGCGCGCCGCATCGCGCCCGAAACCGTCATGCTCGCCTCGGGTCGCGTGGTCGAGTTCGGCCCCACCGAGCGCGTCCTTTCCAACCCGCAAAGCGAACAAGGCCAGGAGTTCCTTTCCTACTGGGCCGTGTAACTATCGATGAACCAAAAGGGAGTCTCCTCTTTGATTCAGAAGTGAAACAAAGAGGAGACTCCCTTTTGGTTCAGCTTGCGGTCTAGCATTATGGGCCATTCGCTCCATTGCCCCGTTACGTTGCTGCGCATACAATCACGTTGAATTGCAGGAACGGCGAGAAGGAGCCGGCATGGCTGAAATCGGCGAGACCGTATTGGTGCATTGCGTCGGGACGCTCGACGACGGCCGCGAAATCCAGAACAGCCGTCTTGCCGGCGAGCCCCTGCAGGTGAAGATCGGCGCGGGAAAGCTGCTTCCCGCTTTGGAAGGCGCCATCTGCGACATGCTCCCCGGCGACCGCCGCACCGTGCGGCTCGCGCCCGAGCAGGCGTATGGCGCATATGATGACGAACTTGTGCAGCATGTGCCCGCCAACCTGCTTCCCAATGCCGAGAGCCTTCCCGTTGGCGGCTTCGTCGGCCTGCAGACGCGCGCGGGCGCCATCCGCGCGAAGGTCGTGTCGGTGGCGGATGGGGAAGTGGTCCTCGATTGCAACCACGAGCTGGCGGGCCAGGCGCTCACCTTCGACATCGAGATGCTCTCGGTCGCGCACGAATCCGCAATTCACCGCGAGCTTCACCCCGCGGGCTGCGCATGCGGGTGCGACAAGCTGAAGGCGCAGATCGGGTAGCGTCATGTGCTATGCGGCCTCCTGCAACCCCCTTTGCGGCGACTGCCGTCCCAAGCGCATCGTGCAGGCGCGCTGCCCCTCATGCGGTTTCACGAACGAGATGAGCCGCGACGAGTACCTGGCGCTCTTCGAGCTGCCCCACAAGAAGGGCATCGCCGACCAGAAGATCGCCGAGCGCGGCGGCGTGGCGCAGCCCGTGTGTATTGGGTGCGGCGAAGATTTGCTGGAAGCGTTCAGGGTGGCTGTCGAGCCGGCGGATTGCCTGTCGAACCGCGTCGTGTGCGGCTTTCCCTGCGGCCGCCGCTACGACCCGTATCGTGAAGACGCCAGGCCGTGCCCGACCATGGTGCCGCTCGGCAAAATTACGGCCAGGGAATAATCAACCATCATTTCCATAATCATCGAAAGTAGCCGAATGGCTACCGATTTAGCCATTCGGCTACCGAGCAATGTTGCTGAAAACAGTTGTCGATTAAAGGATGGTAGAGTAAGGCCGTGGGCGCGTTTAGGGAGGGGAATGCGCGCAATGAATCACAGCCGGTACGAAACGCTGTACAAGCTCTGCTTGGCCATGGAATGGGCCGCCGATCCGGAAACGGTGTACGGGCGGCTCGTCGACATCGCCACCGAGTGCTTCGAGTGCGATGCCGCTTACCTGCATCTCCTCGACATCGACGGCAAGACGTTCGTACGCCACTCTTTTCACGACGAGGGCGTTCCCGAAGGGGCGATAGGCCGTCCCCTCACCATTGGCGTCGGCCGGATGAAGTCGCTGATAGAATCGGGCGAGCTCATCGTCATGGAAGACTACGAGCACCCGCATGCCGAAGACGAGATTCCCGCCGTCGCCGTGGAGCTTGGCTTCAGAAGCGCCATCAGCATCCCCTTAAGCTCCTCGTCAGGCGTGCTCGGCATGCTCACCATCGTCTATCGCGACAGCCTGCCGTGGGCGCAAGAGGACCGCGCGTTTTTGCTCGAGGTCGGCCGCGTGCTCGGCATGCTCGTGCAACGCGTGCAGATGTCGAAGAAGGACGTCGAGCTGCAGATGCTGCATGATCGCAAGCAGTTAAGCAGCGAGATCCACGACAACGTCTCGCAAATGGTCAGCGCCCTGGCCATTCGCGCGGACATCGCCCAATCCTGCCTGGAAGACGGCGACATGGAAGGCTTGTCTGCCGAGCTCGAGAACGTCGCCGACCAGGCGCGCCAGGTCACCAAGGTGCTGCGCGAGGAGATGCTGTCGCTGCGCACGCCGATCGACGGCCCGGGCGATGTCGAGGCGAACCTGCAAAGCGTGCTCAGCCGGTTCAAGGCCCAGTGGGGCATTCCGGCGCGCCTCGAATCGCATTGCGAGGACAAGGTCTTCATCTCGGAGTACACGCACCTGCAGCTTGCGCGCATCGTGAACGAGTGCCTGCAGAACATCCTGCGTCATGCGAGGGCGAACGCGGTGACGGTCACGCTCGACCGCAAGAACGGCAGCGTGCTCATCTCCATCCGCGATGACGGCGTCGGGTTCGAGGTCGACTCGGTCGCCGCGGAGCGCCTGGGCTTGCGCATCATGCGCGAACGGGCGAAATCGGCTGGCGGGTCGGTTTCGATCGTATCGGGCTCGCAGGGCACCACGGTGTTCATCGACGTGCCGGCGTTGCACGGATAGGGGCCAACATGCAAGATTTGCCAACGAGAATCCTGCTCGTCGACGATCAGGTGCTGTACCGCGAAGCCATGTGCGGCCTCATCGAGCGTTGGCCCGAATTCGAAGTGGTGGCGGAAGCGTCAGATGGTGCCGAGGCGGTCGAGGTCGCGCTCGGCGTGAAGCCCGACCTCATCCTCATGGACGTGCGCATGCCGAAGATGGACGGCATCGCCGCCGCCCAGGCCATTCACGATCAGCTGCCCGAGGCGGCCATCGTCATGCTCACGGTCGAATCCGACAAAGACCTCGTGTTCAACGCGTTGCAGACCGGTATCCGCGGCTACCTGCTGAAAGATACGCCGGCGCGCAAGCTGCGCGATCGCCTGCACAGCATCATGGAAGGCGAGGCGTCGCTTTCCGAATCCGTGACCGCCGCGGTCATGGACGAGTTCACGCGGCTGCGGGAGGAAACCGGCGCGGCATCTGCCGCTTCCGAGTCGGGCGACATTCCTTCGCCCGACCATCTGACCGACCGCGAGAAGGACATCCTGCGTTTGGTGGCGCAAGGCAAGTCGAACGAAGAGATCGCCCGCGAGCTGTACCTGAGCCTTGGCACCGTGAAAAAGCAGCTCGGCAACCTCATGCTGCGCCTGTGCCTCGAGAATCGCGTGCAGGCGGCGGTCTACGCCGTGAAAGTCGGCTTGGATAAGTAAGAGCGGTGGAACAGATACCGGGTATG
>JAFUCC010000004.1 GCA_017459925.1 Eggerthellaceae bacterium | reverse complement strand
TGGCACAATGCATTTTTGGAACACCCGGGCTGGCGCGCTGTTCCACTGCTACAATACCCATGCACACCTGATACGAAGGGCGACGCAGCCCCGAAGACAAGGAGGCATTATATGGAAAGCCGTGTGGCCGTCATGGCCATCATCGTGGAGGATTTGGAAAGCGCCGAGAGCGTGAACGCCCTGCTCCACGAGAACGCGCCCTACATCGTCGGGCGCATGGGAATCCCCTATCGACAGCGCGGAATCAGCGTCATGAGCGTGGTGCTCGACGCGCCGCAAGACGCCATCTCCGCAATGGCCGGGCGCATCGGCGCGCTTCCCGGCGTATCTGTGAAAACCGCCTTCAGCAACATCATCGGGTAGGTCTCAGGCGTGTCGTCCCTGCCTGGTCGCTTTGACACATCAGCGTGTCAAAGCGACCAGGCAGGGACGACGCGCTCGCAAAAGAATCCATCTGACATCATCGGGAAAGGAGAAATCAAGATGGAACAACTACGTGCTTCGAAACTCAAAATGCTAGCGGTGGCGTGCATCGTCGCGCTGGCCGCCGCGCTCGTCGCGCTGGCAGGATGCGCCCAGCAATCTTCGCCAGCATCCGCAGCGAGCTCGTCTTCTGAAAGCGAGCCGAGCGCGGGCCTTGCGGAAACCGACCCCGTCACCGTGCGCGTCGCATCGCTGAAGGGCCCGACCTCCATCGGCATCGCCGAGTTCATCGACGAGGCGGCCGCGGGCGAGACGTACAACGACTTCCAGTTCACCATCAGCGGCACGGCCGACGAGGTGCTGCCCAACCTCATCCAGGGCAACGTCGACATCGCGCTGATCCCCGCGAACGCCGCGGCAACGGTGTACAACAAGACGAACGGCGGCATCAGCGTCATCGACGTGAACACGCTCGGCGTCCTGTACGTCGTCAGCGGCGACGAGGCAATCTCGTCCATCAAGGACCTTGCGGGCAAGACCGTGTACATGACCGGCGCGGGCACCACGCCCGAGTACGTCATGAGCTACCTGTTGAAGGAGGCGGGCATCGCAGACAACGTTACGCTCGAGTTCAAGTCCGAGGCCTCCGAGGTCGCCGCCGTGCTTGCCGCCGACCCCACCGCCATCGGCGTTTTGCCCGAGCCGTACGTCACGAGCGTCACCCTGAAGACCGAGGGCCTCGCACCCCGCGTCAGCCTGACCGAGGAATGGAACGCGCTGCAGGCAGGCGCCTCGGGCAGCCAGCTCGTGACCGGCGTCACCGTCGTGCGCAACGACTTCCTCGCCGAGAACCCCGCAGCCGTCACGGACTTCCTCGAGCGCCAGGCAGCCTCTGTCGAGCTCGTCAACGCCGACCCCGAGACCGCCGGCGAGCTCGTGGTGAAGGCCGGCATCATGGATAATGCCAAGGCCGCAGCGCAGGCCATCCCCCGCTGCAACCTCGTGTGCCTGACGGGCGACGAGATGAAGGCCGCCCTGTCCGGCTACCTGAACGTCCTCTTCGAGCAGGACCCCGCCAGCGTCGGAGGCGCCCTGCCGGGCGACGACTTCTACTTCGCCGGGTAGACAAACGGCCCAATGGGTAATGAGTAGCAGGACGTTCCTCCTACTCATTTTTGAAAATGAGTAGGAGGAACGTCCTGCTACTCATTGGAGGAAACTAGTTATCAAAGGCATCGCGAAACAGATCCCCATCGTGGTGTTCTGGCTGCTCGTGTGGCAAATCGCCGCATGGGCAGTCGGAAACCACATCCTGCTCGCCGGGCCGCTCGACGCCGCCATGGCGCTTGCGGCCGGCATCATCACGCCTGCGTTCTGGGCGGCCGTCGGCTTCTCGTTCGCGCGCATCCTCGCCGGTTTCGCGATCGCGTTCGCGCTGGCGCTGATCCTGGGGACCGCATCGTGGAAGTCGGCCCTGTTCCGCGATGTGCTGCATCCGCTCGTCACCTTCATGAAGAGCGTGCCGGTCGTTTGCATCATCGTGTTGCTGCTCGTATGGACGGGCGCGGCGAACGTATCCGTCATCGCCGTGGCGCTCATGGTGTTCCCGCCCGTGTACTTCTCGTACCTGGAGGGCCTGCGGCAGACGAGCGACGACATGCGCCAGATGCTGAGCGTATTCGGCGTACGGGCAGGATGGCGCGTGCGCTACTACTACCTCTCCGCCGTCATGCCCTACGTCACCTCGGCCTCGAAGGTGGTCGTCGGCATCGCGTGGAAATCGGGCGTCGCAGCCGAGGTCATCGGCATCCCCACCGGCTCCATCGGCGCGGGCATCTACTCGGCGAAGATCGGCCTCTCCACCGCCGACCTGTTCGCCTGGACGTTCGCCGTCGTCGCGCTCAGCGCGCTGTGCGAGAAGCTGTTCCTGAAGCTGCTCGACTTCATCGCGTCGAAGAGCGCTTCCCTGCCACGAGCAGATGGCGACGCACAAGAGACCGCATCGGCGCCCACTGCTTCCATCGTCTTCTCGAACGCGTCGTTCGGATACGGAGGCGAGCCGGTCATCTGCGATTTCACCAAGACGTTCGAGGCGGGTCGGCGCTACTGCCTCATGGGCCCGAGCGGATCGGGCAAGTCGACCCTGATGGACCTCATGTGCGGGTTCGCTGAACCAACTACGGGCTCAGTCGAGCGCCCCGACAAGCTGAGCCGCGACTTCCAGGAAGACCGGCTCATCCCCACCCTGAACGCCTGGGGAAACGTGGCGCTCGTCTGCCCCTCCCTGCCGAACCATGAACGAGGCCTTCTGAAATTCGACCTCGACGAGCTGCTGGGAGAGGATTCGTCGAAGCTCGCAATCGAGGCTTGCAGCGGCGGTATGAAACGCAAGGTTGCACTTGTCCGCGCGCTTGCGGCACCCGGCGATGCGCTGCTCCTCGACGAGCCGTTCGCCGGTCTCGACGACGTCAGCAAAACCGACGTCATAGCGCTCATCAACCGGCACCTGCGCAACCGCACGCTCATCGTCGCAACCCACGACCGCAACGACCCGACCTACCTGAACGCCGAGCTCGTCCGCGTTCCGTAACGCAACGGAATCAGCGCAAACACCTGTGGAACTGCGCGCTACCATTGGAGTAGAATAGTCGCGTCACTTCAGGGGGGTAGACGTGGAAGTCCTGCGCGACGCTTCAGAAAAACGCACCATACTCGTAACGCTTCGAGACAGCATGTCCTCCGACGAGCTGTGCACGCAGCTGTCCCATGCGTTCAACCTGGTCCGCTGCTCAACGGCCGATGAGGCCCTCGACATCCTGAACGAGCGGTTCAACACGCTTTCTGCGGCGGTCATCGCCGTCGGGCTCGCGAGCGCGGATGATTGCGCGTTCCTGAAGGCATTCACCGCCGAGCGCGCGTTCGACATCATCCCCGTGCTCGTCACGACGGCAACCGCGCCAGACGCGCGATGCGCCCAATGCCTCGACGAAGGCGCAGTCGACATCATCGAGCTTCCCTGCGTCGAGCAGGTGCTGCATCGCCGCATCGACAACGCCATACAGCTGAAGCGCTCTGCGACGTTCTACGAAATCGAATCGATGCTGCGCCGGCTGCCTTCCATGATCTTCCTGAAAGACGCCGAAGGGCGCTACGTGTTCTCGACGCAGTACTGGCATCATCTCGACACGGGCGGCGATCCCAAGTGGACCATCCGCGGCAAAACCGACGCCGACATCCGCAAAGACAAGGAAAACGCCATCAAGGCCATGGAAGCCGACAAGGAGATCATCCGCACCGGCAAGGGCACCTCGTACACCATCGAAATCAACGCCGACGGAATACAAGATTTCGTGCAGCTGATCAAGGAACCGGTCTTCGACGAGAACGGCAACGTCGCCGGCATCATCGCGCTAGGCAACGACGTCACCGAATCGGAGCTCATGAAGCAAAGGCTCGCGCGCTATGCGCTCATCGACGAGCTGACGGGCGTCGGCAACCGCCGTGCGTTCAACGAATACGTCGAGAGCATCCCCGGCAGCGACGACTTCCCCATCGCCGTCATCTCAGCCGACCTCGACTGCCTGAAGAAAGTGAACGACACGCTGGGGCACCTGGTGGGCGACGAGTACATTCACATGGCCGCACTCATCTTGCAAGGCGGCGTGCCCGACGATGCGCCGGTCTTCCGCACGGGTGGCGACGAGTTCGTGACGTTCGTGCCGAAAACGACTGTCGAAGAAGCCGAGAAGCTCGTCGAGAAGATGCGCCACACGGCCACCTTCTTCAAGCTTCACATGGACGAGGCCATCGTGTCGTACGGCGTGGCCTGCATCGAGAACGCCGACGATGACGTGCGCGAAGCCATCGGCCAAGCCGACCAGCGCATGTACGCCGAAAAAGCCTCCCACAAGCGCTGAGCCCAATCGGTTTCCTCCGAGGTTATTGATTCCCCTTTTCCACCAGGTCGGCCAACACCTGGTCGATGTCGGCATCCAGAAGGATGCTGCGATTGCGTATCGACTGGTGCGCGTAGGCTTCGCCCAGGTTCACGCATGCATACGTTGCCTGCGGGTTGGCGTCGGTGTAGCGCCAGAACGGGTACTTGATGATGACCGGCGTGTTCATGCCGACGCCGAGCTCGAGGTACAGCACTTTGCCGTGCGCATGGCTTTCCAGGTAGTCGCGGTAGCGCAGCGCTGCTTCTTGCCAGCCTGCATCTTCCACGAACGTGCCATCGGCGCGCAGGTTCATGGTCATGGGCTTTCCGCATTTCGGGCAATGCGGCACAAGCTCGCTCGGCACCTTCATGCCCTGCTGCTCTTCCACCATGCGCTTAACGGTTTCGTAGTTGTCGTATGTCGCATCGTGACACGGCTCGCTGCACTGCCAAAGCCCGTAATCGCCCTGCGTGTAGAACAGGCGGTCCTTCGGGAAGCCCGCCAGCTGGAACTGGTGGTCGACGTTGGTCGTCAGCACGAAGAAGTCCTTGTCCTTAACCAGCGAAAGCAGCTTTTGGTAGGTATCCTTGGGCGCCGGCTCGTAGCGGTTGTGCCAGATGTAGCGGCTCCAGTAAGCCCAATGCTCTTCGAGCGTCTGATAGGGGTAGAAACCCGCCGTGTACATGTCGCGGAACCCGTACTTGCCGATGAAGTCCCCGAACAGGCGCTGGAATCGCTCGCCCGAGTACACGAACCCCGCCGCCGTCGACAGCCCCGCGCCCGCCCCGATGACCACCGCATCAGCTTCGTCAATAGCCGTGCGCAGCTTCTCGATCGCCTCGTTGTATTCAGCCGTGTTCATGGTGCTCTCCTCTCTTTCTCACCCCCACTGTATCGAGAGCGACCCACCTTGAAAAGTAGGCACAATAAAGTTGGATAGGCACCTCCAGGTAACCATGAATGAGTAGCAGGACGTTCCTGTGACTCATTTTCCCGGAAATGAGTCACAGGAACGTCCTGCTACTCATTCAGCCGCCTCTCTCCAGCGAAGTTATTGACAACTAACTATTGTTACCTTACGATAACTTATACGTTTCATCACAATATTGGCAGGTCATGGACAAGTTATCGAAATCGCTCGAAGATTACCTCGAAGCCATCGTCATGCTCGGCGGCACGACCGAGCAATCGGTGCGCCCCTCCGACATCGCCCGCAAGATGGGCGTGTCGAAGACGTCGGTAGGCAAGGCGCTCACCGCGCTGCGCGAGCGTCAGCTTGTCGACCAACCGTATTACGGCGAAGCCACGCTGACTGAGGAAGGCTATGCGTACGGTGCAGCCACCTATAAACGGCACCGCTACCTAACGGCGTTCCTCGAGAAGGAGCTCGGCATTCCCGCGGAAACCGCCGAGGAGGAAGCGTGCCTCATGGAACACGCCATCAGCGATGAATCGTTCGAGAAATGGGCTGCGTTCATCGAGGAGCGCAACCTCATCGAGGCATAACCACTGACTGACTTTTCACACATTGACCTGCGTAAAGTAAGCTGAAGGTCACGCTGAAAGTAACCCTGGACTTCGCCCTTGCTCACAGTGTATGTTCAAACCATAGAAGGCAACTTCTTTAGAAAGGATCGCATATGAAGAGCTGCACAAGAAACGCCTTGTTCACTGGCCTGGGATTCCTCATCGGCACCGTCGGCCTGAAGGCTGCCACGTCCGAAACAGCCAAGAAGGGCTATGTCCACGCCATGGCGCAGGGCATGAAGGCCAAGTCCGATTACGAGGGCCTCGTCGAGCAGGCAAAGGCCGAGTTCGATGACATGAAGGCGGAGGCCGAGTACATCGCCGTGTCCGACAAGGACGTCAAGAAGGCTGAAAAAGCCGCGAAGTAACCTATGCAATACACCATCGAGAAGGAGATTCCCGGCCGCATCCGCGTGAAGCTGATCGGCCCGGTTCCCCAAGAAGACCTCGGCGCGCTCGAAGCCGTGCTTGATGCGTGCCCCGATATCTGCTCATCACGCGTGTACCCACGCACCGGCTCGATTGCCTTCACGCACGAGCCGGGCGAAGCCACGCGCCTGCGCGCGCTCAAGTGGCTCTGCGACATCGATCGCGATTCCATCGATGCAGCACGTGAAGGGCACTCGCTTTCGACGTCGGCGCAAAGCCACCGTCTCCTCCTCGACATCGCCTGGCTGGCAGGCACGTACTTCCTCAGGCGCTGGTTCTTGCCCACGCCGCTTTCCTACATCTGGAACATCCTGATGTTCATTCCCTACGCCCGCATGGCAGCGCGCTCGCTCGGCAAGGCGCAGGTCGACGTGCCAGTGCTCGATGCAGCGGCCATCGCCATGTCGTTCGTGCAGGGCGACCCCAAAACCGCCGGCGAGACCATGTTCCTGTTGCAGCTCGGCGAGACGATGGAAGACTACACCGAGGCGCGTTCTGAAAGCGCGCTCATCGATGCGTTGCTCGACGTCGCCGACACGGCGAACCTGGTGGAAGGCAACACCGAAATGCAGGTGGCCGTGTCCGACCTGCGTCAAGGCGACCTCATCGCCGTGCGCACGGGCATGCCCATCGTGGTCGACGGAATTATCGAATCGGGTATCGCCATGGTGAACCAAGCATCGCTCACCGGCGAGCCGCTCGCCATCGAGCGCACGGTCGGCGACGATGTGTTCGCCGGCACCTCGGTCGAAGACGGCGAAATCTTCGTGCGTTGCAAGTCGGCGCCGGGCGAATCGCGCCTGCGCTCCATCGTGTCACTCGTGAAGAACGCCGAGTTGTACCAGTCCGAACGCCAGAAGCGCCGTGAGCAGCTGGCCGCTCGCATCGTGCCTTGGAACTTCCTGTTGGCGGGCGTCGTGGCGCTGACCACGCGCTCGCTCACGCGCACGGCTGCAGCGCTCATGGTCGATTATTCATGTGGCCTGCGCCTAACCGGCTCGATTGCGGTTCTATCGGCGATGAGCCAGTCGGCGCGGGCAGGCTTCACCGTGAAGGGCTCGAAGTACTTCGATGCCGTCTGCGACGCTGACACCATCATCTTCGACAAGACGGGCACCCTCACCGAGGCCACGCCGCACGTGGCGAAAGTCCTCGGATCGAAGGGCTGGCCTCAACGCGAGGTGCTGCGCGTCGCCGCCTGCCTCGAAGAGCACTTCCCCCACCCCGTCGCCCGCGCCGTGGTGAACGCCGCGGCCTCCAAGAACCTCGAGCATCGCGAGATGCACGGCGACGTGGAATACCTCGTCGCGCACGGCATCGTCTCGACCATCGAGGGCAAGCGGGCCGTCATCGGCTCGGAGCATTTCGTGGTGGAAGACGAGCACGTCACTATAACCGCACGGCAGAAGGCCCGCGTAGAACGGGAGCTCGAAGGCCTCTCGCCTCTGTACCTTGCAGTCGACGGAAAACTTGTCGGCATCATCGGCATCGAAGACCCGCTGAAAGCCGGCGTGGCATCGGCTGTGGACGATTTGCGCAAGCTCGGTTTCAGCCGCATCGTCATGCTGACGGGCGACAACGAGCGCACGGCTGAGCGCATCGCCGCCGCAGCCGGGCTCACCGAGTTCCGCGCCAACCAGCTCCCCGAGGACAAGCACGCGTTCATCGACGAGCTGAAAGCCCAAGGCTGTAACGTCATCATGGTCGGAGACGGCGTGAACGACGCCCCCGCCCTTGCGCAGGCCGACGTCGGAATCGCCATGGGGCAAGGCACAGCTGTCGCCAAGGAGGTCGCCGACATTACGCTATCCGATGGCGACCTTTCTTCTATCGTGCAATTGGTGAAGCTTTCACGCGCGCTTTCTGCCCGCATGGACCGCAGCTTTGCGCAGGTCATCGGGTTGAACTCCGCATTCATGGCGGCAGGCATAACCGGTGTGGTCACGCCGCAGACCTCGAGCCTGCTGCACAACGCCACCACCATTGCCCTCAGCCTCGACGCCAGCAGGCCCTTCAAGCTTCAATAGAAGTATGTCGCCCTTGCCTGGTCACCTTGACGCATCGCGATGTGTCAAGGTGACCAGGCAAGGGCGACACAAACGCAAGCGGGCCTGCCACGAGAACGACCCTCTTGGCAGGCTCGCTTTCTATCAACATGCAATCGTCGAAGCAGACGCCTTATGCGCTTGCAAGCGCCGCGTCGATGGCGCGCGAGAGCTGGTCGGCGCACGACGTGGGACGGTTGCCACATAGGTTGCCCTGAAGCGTGCGCGCCGATTGCTCGGCATCGGCGCCTTCGAGCAGGAGCCCGATGGCCTTCAGGTTGCCATTGCAGCCGCCGACGAACTTCACGTTGTGCAGCTTGCCGTCCTCGATGTCGAAGCCGATGGTCCGCGCGCAGGTGCCGCGCGTAGCATAATCGTAATGCGCCATTGTTGCGCTCCCCTCTCGTCTTTACGAGCACATGATATCGCAGAAACCCTAGTAATTGCCCGCGAACCCGGCGAACTCGGCAGGGGGCTCGTATCCGGGGAAATAGCTTGCGAAATCGAGCTTAAGGTAGTTGCACAGGTCGAGCAGCTCGACCATCGTGCCATCGTTCACGGGAATGCCGCTTTCGCGGCGGTCAGCCTCGGCGAGCACCTCCTTCTGGCCGTGCGTGTACACCTGCTCGGCGCCTTCCGCCAGCGGGCTTTCGCGCAGGCTCTCGAGGTATTCCGAGAAGTGCTTCTTTATGGCCTCGGCATCGCCGAACGCAGCGGGATTGATGGCCGCGAAGCCGTGGCAGATACCCGTCTTGTCGGGGAACGTGCAACAAGCATCGCTCGTCACGCCCATGGAAAGGATCGAGCTGAACAGCTCGGCGATCATACCGTAGCCGTAGCCCTTATGGCTGCCGAGCTGCTCGGTCGAGCCGCCCAGCGGCATGATGCCGCCGCCGTTCTTGCCGACTATGTTGGAAAGCACGCGCGGCGCCTCCTCGCAGGGCTGGCCGTTCTCGTCGAGCGCCCAGCCGTTCGGAAGGGGCTTTCCCATCTTGTTGTACATTTCCAGCTTGCCGCGCGTGACGACCGTGGTGGAAGCGTCGAACAGGAACGGGTAAGGCTCGGCCGGCACCGCCACCGCGATGGGGTTCGAGCCGATCATGGCCTTGCGCGAGAACGTCGGAACCATAATGGCCTCGGAGTTCGTGCACGAAAACCCTATGAGGCCGCGTTCGGATGCCATCTGGGCGTAGTAGCCGGCGATGCCGTAGTGGTTCGAGTTGCGCACGCTGACGATGCCCACGCCGGCAGTCTCGGCTTTCTCGATGGCCTTTTCCATGGCGAACACGCCGAGCAGCTGGCCCATGCCGGAATGGCCGTCGATGACCGCACTGACGGGGGTCTCGAACACCACCTCAGGTTCAGAGTCGAGGTGGATCTGGCCCTTCTCGATGCCCTTGTGGTAGCGCACCATGCGCTGCATGCCGTGGCTTTCGATGCCGTACAGGTCTGCGGTCAGCAGCACGTCGCTGATGCGGTTGCCATCTTCAGGCGAGAACCCGAACGCCGCAAACACGTCGGTGCAGAATTTCTCGAGCGTCTCGAAGCTCCATTTCACGTAAGCCATCCATGCCTCCAAATCTTGCATTTGACGAATGGTGCCAGTGTAGCGCATCTGGGCAAAAAGAAGCGGGCCGAGTCGCCCCGGCCCGCTTCGAGGTGTGCGAAGTATTCGGGTTTACTTCGAGAACACCATGACCATTTGCATGCCGAGGAACTCGGACATGTCGATGGCAATGTCGTCGCCCAAGGCCTTGACGGGAACCTGGGCCTCGCCCTCGACGATGGCAGCGCCGTCAGCGCCGACGGTGAAGGTGGCTTCGGAGCCCATGAAGTCGACCTTGCCGCCCTTCTCGAAGGTGACGGTCATGTCGGTGCCGCCTGCCATGGCGGACAGAGCCTCAGCGGGGCCGTACATCGAGATGCCCATCATGTTCATGCCGGTGAGCGTGTAGGAGCCGACCAGCGCGTCTTCAGAGGTGATGGGGGTGGCAGCGCTTGCGTCGATCGTCTTCGCGTCAGCGTAGGTGCCGTCCTTCGTGAGGATCAGCGTGGCCTGCTCAGCGCCCTCGCCCATGACGATCTTCAGCGCGTCGTCCTCGAGGGTGGCAGTGGCGGTGAAGCTGTCGGCATCGAGGTCGGTGGCCTCGGCAGCCTCAGCGCTGGCGGATGCAGCCTCGGAGCTTGCGGTCTCGGAGCTGGCAGAGGCAGCCTCGGAGCTCGCGGCGGCGGCAGAGCTGGAAGCAGCCTCATCGGCAGCCTTGATGGAGATGGCGTTGTCGCCGGTCACTTCCCACGTAATGGCAGCGGTCTCTTCAGCGAAGGTGGCAGAACCAGTGCCGCCAGCTTCAAGCGTGAAGGCCATGCTCGTGTCGGTGCCCAGCAGCGCGCTGAGGTCGCCCGACATGGTGATGCCCTGCGACTCGGCAGCGGCGAACTTCCAGGTGCCGACGAACTGCTCGGCCGGATCGGCAGCCGAAGAGCTTTCGCTCGCGCTGGCGCTGGCGCTGGCCGAAGACGCAGCCGCGCTGGACGAGCCGCCGCTCGCACAGGCGCCGAGCGCCAGGCAGCACGCGCACAGCATGGCTGCGCACAGGATGGAAAGATACTTCTTCATAGGGTCCCTTTCTCTCGGTTTCCTTCCCTGGGGAAATGGTAGCACGGATGCACAATGGGAAAACGACGATTTCACTACGATATGGACGCGTTCGCCAACTCCTTCGCGAATTCGAGCGCGGCTTCCACATCCTTCGCATCGGCCTGCCACGCCCAGTTGCCCTCGGCAACGCCGGGCACGTTCATGCGCGCCTCATCCCCTAATCCCAAGACGTCCTGCAGCGGCACGATGCGCACCGGCGCGTCGCATTCCACGACTTTGCGCATGAGGTCCTCGAACGCCTTGTCTTCGTCGACCTGCGGGTAGCGCGAGCGCACGTAGCCGAGCAGCGTCTGGTTGTCGTGCGTGCCCGTATAGACGATCTTCTCGGGGCGCGGCGCGTAACCACCCAGCGGGTCCCCGCCGTCCGCGAATTGGATGATGTCCATGCCGAGGAACCCGCACGAGGCGACGAGCCCGCGGACCCGCGGCGTGATGAGGCCCAAGTCCTCGGCGATGATCGGCAGTTGGCCGAACTTCTCGTAAGCCAGCTTGAAAAACCCGTAGCCTGGGCCCAAGCGGTACTCGCCTTCGAGCGCCTTTTCGCCCGCGGGAATGCAGAAATAGCGCGAGAACCCGATGAAATGGTCGAGGCGCACGTAATCGTACAGGGAGAACGCGCGTTGCAGCCTGCGCAGCCACCAGTCGTAACCGCTTTCCCTCAACGCGTCCCAGTCGTACACCGGGTTGCCCCAGATCTGCCCCTCTGCGGCGAACGCGTCGGGCGGGCAGCCGGCGACCACATGGGGCAGCCCGTCAGCGCCTAGTTGGAACAGGTCGGGATGCGCCCACACATCCGCGCTGTCGGCGCTTACGTAAATGGGCATGTCGCCGATGATCTCGATGCCGCGGTCGTTTGCGTATGCGCGCACCACTTCCCACTGCCGCTCGAATAGGAACTGGCTGCGGCGAACCGTTTCCGCATCGCGCGCGAGCCCCTCGTCATTCGCAAGCAGCTTAGGCGAGTAGCGACGATACTTCTTGGGCCACTCCTGCCATGCGATCCCCGCCCCCACCTTCCGGCGGATCGCCATGAAGCAGGCATACGGCTCGAGCCACGCCGCTTCCCTCTCGCAGAACTCCGCATACGCGGGAAGCTCGCCGATTTCTTCGAGCTCGGATGCCGTCGGCTCGCCGCCTTCGAGCAGGCGCGTGTTGCCCGCAAAGGCGCTGATGCCGGCATAGGGGCTACCGAACTCGTCGGTGGGGCTTGCCGGCAAGACCTGCCAATAACGCACGCCGGCTTCCGCAAGCCAATCGACGAACACACGGGCAGGCGCCCCCAACGTTCCGAAGCCTTTCTTCCCTTTCGCGGGCAGGCTCGTGATGTGGGCAAGCACGCCCAGACCTGGCTCGAGCGGCCGCGCGAGGCGCTCTTCCCTGTGGAAATGAAGCACCGCCTCGCCCATGGGATGCAGGGCGATGTTGGCGGTTTCAGTCGCATCGACAGCGTAACCCGCCACGAGTTCGCTGACGGACTCTTCCACCATCGGGACTGCTATTTCGTACGTCTCGGTCGTCGATGGGTTGAACAGCGCGCAGGTCGCACGCCCGTCGCCGCCTTTGCGCCAGAACCCGAACGTGTTTCCCTCCGCCGTGAACCACGAGCATGCATCGCCCGTAGCCGTTGCCAGCGCGCTTTCCATATCGGGAAGCTCGGCTGGCAAAGAGGGCTTGTCGTTTTCGCAATCCCAAACCGCCGAAGTGCGTGACAATGCGGCAGGATAGTTCTCGCAGAGCGTAGCCACGACCTCGGGAAGGTCATGGCACGCGCCGCCGTCATACAGGTACCCGCCGATGGGCTCGTACCAAGCAGGCGCTGCGCCACGCGGATCGTACGCCGACAGGCAGAAGCTCGGCGGCTCCCAGCCCACCAGCTGGCCTTCGCCGCCCAGACGTCCGTTCTTCGCGCCGTAGCGCCAGATGCGGTCCTCGGTGTCCGTGATGAGGAACTGGTACCACACGATTCCCGCCGCACCGGGTTTGAGCGTCGCCTTGTAGCGCGTGGGGACCTCCGCTGCATCCTCGCCCTTGCGGGGCGACGAGACCACCTTCATCTCGTGAAGCCCCTCGCCGATGCCGTCGATCCACGTGCGCACGACGGCCTTCGACCCCGGCGCGTCGTACACGTCGAGTGTCAGGTCGACCGATGAGCCTGCTGCGATGGCGCCAAACGGCGCTCGGTACGCGCTGTTGCGCGAGTCATGGAACACCCTCATGGGGAAATCTCTCCTACCTTAATTCGAGCTAATATGCCAGCGTGTCAGCATGACCAGGACACGTTGGCGCATCGCGTTTTAGAAACCCAGCGAGTCGTTAACGAGGATCACGTGAATACGGCCCTCGTGGCGCGAATAACGCGTGATGAGGAACTGGCAGCAAATCGTGTCAGCCGACTTGCAGTCCGCACACGCGCCCGTCTTCGAGCACGGCGTGTTCAAGCCGAATCGCTGGGCGTTTATCGGTGCCGCGACGTTGCGCGCGCGCTTCATGGCGCCGTCGAGGTCGTTGCATACCTTGTTCATCCCCACGATGAACACGACCTTGCGCGGACCTTGCGCGATTGCCGACACGCGGTTCGAGTTTCCATCGATGTTCACGAGGATGCCGTCTTCGGTCATGGCGTTCGAGCTTGCCAGGAACACGTCGGCATCGTATGCGGCGAGCATCGCCGCACGCGGGTCTTCGGCCTCGTCACGGTCGATGAAGTCGTAGTTGCCCTCTTTCAGGGCCTTCACCAACCCGATTTCGTGAGCGCTCATGGCGCCGCCCATGGTGACCGAGCTGCCCTCGGGAATCAGCTCGAGCGCCTGCGCGAGCGCCGCTTCCTTGTCGGCCGCGTAATACCCCGTCATGTTGCGCGATGCCAGCCCCTTTATGACCTTCTGCGCCAACAGCTCGTTGCGCTTCGTGATGAATTCGCTCATGTCAGCCCCTTTCTCACCATGCACCTATTATCGCAGACAGAAGTTAGAAGCAGACTTGAAGATGAAGTCGTTTGACAACAAATGGGGCTCAGGGTTGAACGTCACCCCAGGGACGGCGGGCAGTTGAACGTCACCCCAGGGAAGATGTTCAATTTGTTGAGGCCTTATCTTTGCGTAGGAGCGTTTCTTCAAATTGAACATCTTCCCTGGGGTGACGTTCAACTGCCCGCCGTCCCTGGGGTGACGTTCAACTTCCGCCGGCACGCCATAACTCAAGATTCTTAATGCCCCGTAAGGCTTGCGAGAGTGGCGTCCATGCTGTCGTAGGTGATCTGGCCGGGGCGGTTCATGAGAACGCGGCCGGTATCGGACAGGATGATGGTGGTCGGATAGGCGCGCACGCCGAACTCGTACATGACCTGATGGTCGGCGTCGTAGTACACGGGGAACGTGAAGCCGTTCTCGGCGATGTACTCGCGCGCAAGCGACACTTCGCGCGACGAATCGCAGGCGTTCAACATGACGAAGCGCACGTCATCGCCGTACTTGTCATAAAGCGCCTGGTAGTCCTGCATCTCGGCCACGCAATACGGGCACCACGTGGCCCACATGTTCACGACGATGGGCTTTCCATCGGCAACCTGCCCCAGCGTGGTGTCCTGCCCGTCGAACGTGACGATTTCGAGCGCAAGCACGCGCTGGGCGTCTACGTCGTCGGCGCTTGCATTGGAAGATTCCCCGGAAACGATGTACTGGCTCGCGCTTTCGGATGAAGCTGCCGGCTGCGACGAACGCAGCGCGCCGTACGCCACAAGCGCCAACACGACGACAATCACGAGCACCACAACGGCGATGATCGCCGATTTCCTCTGCCCCTTTGGCTCGGGCGCATCGGAAGGCGCGCCCTCGTGCAGCTCGGCATTCTGCAATTCGTCTTGTTCAACCGGTTCAATCATGTTTCCACCTTAAGCCAATGCGCTGACAGCACGCAACCAACTTCCCAGCAGGCCTGTTGCCATGGCAACGCCCATGACGACGAGCAGCAGCCCGCATACCAGGTTAATCACACGATAATGTCGCTTAATGGCATCGAATGCGCCGGCAAGCTTCTCGATTGCAATGGCGCTGATGGCGAACGGAACAGCTAGTCCAAGCGAATAGCACAACAACAGCAACACACCATGGACCGCCGAACCCTGCGCCGCCGCAAGGGCGAGCGCCGAGCCGAGGAACACGCCGACGCACGGCGTCCATCCGATGGAAAACACGATGCCGAACACCATCGAGCTCAGGAACGTTTGGGGACGCACCTCGGTTTGCGGCTTCACCGTGCGGTCGAGGAACGGCAGCCGCAGCAATCCCGCATAATGCAGGCCGAACACGATGACGATGGCGCCGCATACCACGTTCACGATGACTTCGTACTGCACGAGCAGCGCCCCGAGCGTTCCCGCCAGCGCACCAAGCGCCACGAACACGATCGTGAAGCCCAGAACGAACCCCGCCACGCGCACGAGCACGCGCCCATTGCGCTGCGACGCGCTCGCTCCCGAGCCAACCGCCTCGCTTGCATCCCCGGCGAAATATGCCAAGTACAGGGGCAGCATTGGCAAGATACAAGGCGACACGAACGTGACGATACCTTCTAGAAATGTGGCCAAGTAGTCCATGCGCGCATGATAGCAAATGAGGCTAGAGGAAAGGAGCTTTGCGGGCTTTTCTCAGTTTCATGGAAGGATATGGGCTCCAAGTACGACCCCTGGCAGGATAACTCGCGCAAGTACGAGTTATCCTGCCAGAGGGTTACGCAGCAATCGAACTTGGAGTTGATATCCTTCCACGAAAGCGCCTGGAAATGCAGCATGGCAGGATATACCCCAAAGTACGAGTGGGCGACCCGAAGGCCGCCCACTGTCGCTTATATCATTGCGTTCGCGATTAGTTGCCAGCAGCGCGGGCGGCCTGGTACTCGTCGACGAGCTTCTTCTGCACGTCGCCGGGCACCTGCTCGTAGCCGTTGATCTCGATCTCGTAGCTGCCCTGGCCGCGGGTCATCGAGCGCAGGTCGCGCGTGTAGTTGACGACCTCGGCATACGGGGCGCGCATGATGATGACGGTCTCGCCAGCATCGCCCGCCTCGGTGCCGACGATGCGGCCGCGGCGCGTGGAGATGTCGCCCATGACAGCGCCGGCGAACTCGTCAGTGACGGTGACGCGCAGGTCGGCCATCGGCTCGAGGATGACGGGGTTGGCCTTCTCGCAGCACGCGCGGAAGCCAATGCGAGCTGCAGTCTTGAACGCCATTTCGTTCGAGTCGACGGAGTGGTACGAACCGTCGAACACGGTGCACTTGATGTCTTCCATCGGATAGCCGGCCAGGAAGCCCTCGACCATGGCGTCCTGAACGCCCTTGTCGACAGCCGGGATGAGGCCGCCGGGAATGGCGCCGCCCTTGATCTCGTCGACGAACTCGTAGCCCATGCCGGTGTTGGGCTCGAGGCGCAGCCAGCAGTCGCCGAACTGGCCGGAACCGCCGGTCTGCTTCTTGTGACGGCCCTGGGCCTCGGCCTTGCCGCGGATGGTCTCGCGGTACGGGATGCGCACCGGGATGAGCTTGGCCTCGACATTGGCGGAATCCTTCATGCGGATGAGCAGCGTGTTGATCTGCTCGTCGCCCATGGCGTTGATGACGGTCTGGTGGGTTTCCTCGTCGCGGCGGATCTGGATCGTCGGATCGGTTTCGGCGGCACGGGCCAGGAACGTGCCCAGCTTGTCCTCTTCCTTCTTGTTCACGGCCTCGATGGCGACCGGGTACAGCGGCTTCGGGAACGGGATGGGCGCGATGGCGATGTTGCCAGACGCGGAGTACGTGTCGGACGGACGGGCGTCGTCGAGCTTCGGGATGATGATGATGTCGCCGGCCTTGGCGGACTTGACCTCGGTGGATTCCTTGCCCATCATGACGAGCAGCTTGCCCACGCGGTCCTTGTCGCCGGTGCGGGCGTTCACGAGGTCCTGGCCGGGCTCGAGCACGCCGGTGAGCACCTTGATGTAGGACAGGCGGCCCACGAACGCGTCAGCGGTGGTCTTGAACACGAAGCCAGCCGGCTCGCCGGTCTCGTCGATGGAGATCTTGTCGCCGTTCTGCAGCACGTAGGCGGCATGCTCGCGCGGATGCGGGAAGAACGTGGCGATGTCTTCCATAAGGCCCTGGATGCCCTGCTTGATGATGGTGGAACCGGTGTAGACCGGCACGAAGACGCCCTGGTTGATGGCGTCGTGAATGCACTTCTCGAGCTCTTCCTGCGTGAGCTCCTCGCCTTCGAGGTACTTCATCATGATTTCCTCGTCGGCTTCGGCAACGGCGTCGATCAGGCGCTCGCGGGCGCTATCGGCGCGTTCCTGGTACTCGGCCGGGATGTCCTCGACGCGCTCGGGCGAGCCGTCCTTGTCGAAGTAGCGGGCCTTCATGCGCACGACGTCGATGACGCCCTGGAAGTCGGCTTGCTGGCCGAGCGGCAGCGTGACCGGCGACAGGCGCTTGCCGAAGCGGGCATGCAGAAGGGCCATGGCGGCGCCGAAGTCGGCGTTCTCGCGGTCGACGTGGTTGATGAAGACCGAGCGCGAGATGTTCATCTTCTCGGCTTCTTTCCACAGCTTCGTGGTCATGACCTGCGGGCCGTCGACGGCGTCGACCACGAACATGGCCATTTCGGCCGCGTACATCGTGGCGATGGTGTCGCCGATGAAGTCGGGGTGACCCGACGTGTCGAGCAGGTTGATCTTGTAGTCCTTATAGGGAATGGGGGCCACGGACGTGCTGATGGTGAACTTGCGGCGAATCTCCTCGTCATCGAAGTCGAGGTAGGACTTGCCGTCGTGCGTCGTGCCCATGCGCTGGGTGCGACCCGACACGAACAGCATCGCCTCGGCGAGCGACGTCTTACCGGCCCCGTCTTGGCCGACAAGCGCAATGTTACGCACATGTTCAGGAGTAGGTGCAGCCATAACAAACCACCATCTTTCATCCCAGGGCGAAACGCCCATTTACAGACATGGAAACAGTGTAGCTGATTTCAGCCACGTAGGCAGGTTGATTTACCCCTTGGCTTACGGCAGGACGACAACCTTGTTCTTACCTGTTTGCTTGGCCTGGTACATTGCCTCATCTGCGCGGATGATAGCTGCGTCGGGTGTTTCCCCTGGCCGCATGCGCGTCACGCCGAAACTGGCGGTATGGCGATAATGCTTGCCAGTCGAAGCCTGCTCGAATCCGGCGCGCACCGACTCGGCAAATGCCTCGACCGCGACAGGGTCGTCAGACTTGGCGAACAAGATGAACTCCTCGCCACCCCAGCGGCCGAACTCGACTTCGACCTCGACGGCATCGACCAGCTCGGTAAGGAGCTTTGCAAAGCTCTCGAGCGCCTCGTCGCCTTCATGATGCCCATACACGTCGTTGACCTGCTTGAAATCATCAAGGTCCATCATGATGACGAACGGCATGGGCCCTTGCTCCCGATGGGCCCGTTCGCAAACTTCGCGGAAACGGCGTTCAATCTCGCGACGGTTGAGCAAACCGGTGAGCCCGTCGGTGATGGACAGCTTCGCGAGCGCTTCGTTGGCGGCTTCCAACTCGCGGTTCGAATCGGCAAGTTCGGTCATTGCAGCATCGATGAAGTTCGCGAAGCGGGCGACAAGCGATTTCTTCTGGCGACGGTCGGCTGGCATTTCCATGTGCGCTTCGGGCTTCGACTCGAGCGAACCTTCGCGCATGCCGACTACGACGAGCGTCGAATTGAACTCTATGACCCTGGCTCCTCGACGCAGCAACTCGCCTGCCACGAAGTGGCCACTCGTAGATGCGACGGTCTGGAAGGGGCCGAGCTCGCGGTTCACGCCGGCATCTGACCAGAACGTGCGACGAACCCCGCAGGGGAACAGCATGATGGCGTCGGGTCGGAATGCCGCCAGCTCGTCGCCAGCTTCACGCACGGCCTTCAGGATTTCCTCGGGGTCGCCGTAGGCGATATGCAGAGGCGAGCCTTCCGGCACGGGCGCCGCCAAGATCATGGAGCCGTCTTCCAAACAGGCAATCGGCGTCCGAAGCACGCTGACCCCATCGATGTCCAGCAGGAACGGGAACTCCAGCACGTTGAAGAAGAAGCTCTCGTCGTTTTCGATGTGCAGGTAGTGCTCGTAGAGCTTTTGGGCTGAACGGCCGTTCAGCTCATGCACGATGTTGCCCGTGCAGCGCGTGGCGAACAGCTCGGTGCCGAGCGGCTTCCAACCGCGGATGTGCTGGGTCATGACGTGCAGGTCGTCACCGCCGTACAAGACGAACGACGCACCCCAGCGCAGCACGTTGCCGTCGCCGTCGATGACGAACTTCGGCGCGTCGGCCGCATGGCCGAAATGGGCCAGCCCGCCGAACACCTCGACGCCCTCGCGCAAGCCGGCCATCGCTTCGCAGAAATCGTCCATGGGCTCGCCGCTGTTCATCACGAGCGCCTCGACCGCCGTGACCCACGGGCGGTCTTCGACCTCTTGCACAACGCGACGAGCCACGTCAGCCGCCTCGCCCGATTGCAGCGGATAGTACAGCCCCTCGATGCGGCTTGAAGGATCTTCGAACACGTTGATGACGATGATGACGTTTTCGAACTCCGCTTTCCCGTCAACCACGTTGCCGTACGAGGCGGAACCCGTCACCACGCACTCCGGGAACACCTCGCGCGCTGCGCCGTGCGCGGCTTTCACGTCGTCATCTGCCCAGCAATCGCAATAGATGTGCACGAGCACTTTGGATGAATCAGGAGCCTCGGGCTTGAGCTCCTGAAGCTTCGCCACCATGTCCTCGCGGTTGGAATAATCGAATTGGAACTGCTTCATGTCATGGCCCCCTACGCCAGCGCGCCCATCGGGTCCCAGGGCTCGAGCTGTATGGGCTCCAACGTGTCGAACGCCTCGCGCTGTTCAGGCATCAGATACTTCTTGTCGACGACCACCTGGTAGACGTACTCGTCGAACCACTCGTCGGTCAGCGAGTCGAAGCCGTCCTTGGCATGGTCCTTGCCCCAACTGTTCTCGACCTTCCACAGCGTCGACTTGCCGGCTGCGTCGAAGTTCACGCCCTCGAGCACCATGGCGTGCGTCATGAGCGACTCGCCGTAGTCGAGGCGCGCAGCCTTGTCGAAGCCGGCCACGATGTCGAAGCCGAACAGGCCGTCGATGTCGAGTGCGCGCAGGTCCATGATGCCGTCGTTGCGCACGTAGGATTGGTCGACGTCGCAGCCGAACCACACCGGCAGGTCGTCCTTCAGCTGCGCGATGGCCGCCGCCTTCAGCTCGGCGGGCGTCAGGTTCAGGTAGCGCACGCCGCCCGCCTCGACGACGTTGCCCAACCGCGCCACCGTGTACGTGCGTCCAAAGGGCTTGTCGGCCGTCGGCGCCGAGATGAGCGACACGTAATCGTCGAGGTTCACGCCCACGGCGTCCGCGTAGAACTCCTGCGGGGTGTACGTCCCCGAAAGCACCAGGTTGTCGTCTTTGTCGCGCAAGCGCACGTCGAACGTGGCGGGCGGCTGGCCCAGGCACGTGACGAGCAGGCTCTGCACGTTTTCCATGTAGGCTTTCTTCTGGCCGCGCAGGTCGTCAACGCTGGCACCCGCCTCGTGGGCGTCACGCAGCTCGCTTGCGCACTTGCGCAGGTAGCGCGTCAGGTAGCCGTCGAGGTCGCCCGTGTTCGACGAGCTGGCCGTTTCGGGCATGGCCTCCTTGGGCACCACGCCGTACTTCTTCACGAGGGCCTTGAACATGTCCCATTGGCCGCCGTCGCCGACCGGGTCGGTCAGCAGGAACTGCACGAGGCGGCCGTCGCGCGGCTCGTCAGCCGTGTCGATGATGTTCTCGAAGAACCAGTTCGCCTTTTCCAGCTTGTCCCAGAACAGCGGATACGCCTGGCTGAACTCGAAGTTCTTCAGGTTGTACTTCTTCATGGTGTGGATGCGGAACGTGTTCAACGACGCGAACATCCAGCAGCGGCCCGAGCGCTTCTGGTCGGTGCGCTCGCCCTGCTTCACCTCGATGTCGAACGTGCCGGTGGAAAGCGCCGCCTGCTCGGGCACCTTCGCCACCGCGCGCACGCCCTGCGCCGTGACCGCGTTCTTGGCGACGACGTTCGCCCGCTCCGCGAAGAACGCCTCGTTCGCCTGTGCAATGTCGTCAAACGTGATGCAAATCGCCTCGTCCATGAAAACCTCCGTCCGACCATGTAATAAAGCACATATTAACGTAGTTGGACGTCATCCCAGATTGAACATCACCCCAGGGCTGATGTTCAAATTGAAAAACGCTTCTACGCAAAGATGAAGCTTCGGCAAATTTGAACATCAGCCCTGGGGTGATGTTCAATCTTTCGCCCATAAACTATTCAGCGGCCAATTCGGCCTGAATGCGCTGGGTGCGCTCGACGACTTCGGCCTTCACGCGGTCGATGTCGACGCCGGGCCACACGCCGTCGCGGTACACCACGGCGCCGTCGCACATCGTCAGCACGACGTCGGACCCATGGCCGGCATACACCACGTTGGTGGGAACGTCGTTGGCCGGGCACCACGACGGGCCGCTGACGTCGAGCACGCACAGGTCGGCGGCGAAGCCCTCCTTCACCAGGCCGCAGTCCTCGCGCCCTTGCGCCAGAGCGCCGGCACGGGTGGCCGAGCGCAGCGCCTCCTGCGGCGTGATGAACGTCGGATCGAGCATGTTGCCCTTGGGCAGCATGGCCATGAGGTACATGTCCTGGAACATGTCGTGGTTGTTGTTCGACGCCATGCCGTCGGTGCCGAGCGCCACGTTCACGCCCGCCTCGATCATCTTGGCCACGGGCGCGAAGCCGCTCGACAGCTTCATGTTGGAGGCGGGGTTGTGCGCCACGGTGACGCCATGCTTCGCCAAAATGGCGATGTCGTCATCGTCGACCCATACGCAATGCGCCGCAATGGCAGGCATGTCGAACGCACCGAGCGATTCAAGCCACTGCACGGGCGACATGCCGTCGTGACGCTCGCGGCAGTCGGCCACTTCCGACTTCGTCTCGGAAACGTGCACGTGCATGCGCGTGTTGTGCTGTTTGGCCCAGTCGAACACGCTCTTCGCGCACACGTCGTTGTTCGTGTACTCGGCGTGGATGCACCCTTCGAAGCGGATGCGGCCGTTGGCCATGCCGTCGATGTTGTTGATGCCGTCTTCCATTTCGGCGAACACGGGGAACTCCTGAATGGGCTTCGGCTCGAACGCCAGCGGCGACGTGCACAGGTTAGCCTTCATGCCGAGCTCGTCGACCGCGCGGGCACGCTCGGGCGTGTGGTAGTACATGTCGGAGAAGCTCACCACGCCGTAGCGCAGCATCTCGGCACCGGCCAACAGCGTGGCCCAGTAGTTGTCCTCGCCGGTCATCTTGCCTTCGAACGGCCAGCATTTCTGTTCGAGCCACGCCTGCAACGGCAGGTTCTCGGCATAGCCGCGCAGAAGCGTCATGGGCGCATGGGCATGCGCGTTGTACAGGCCGGGCATGAGCAGCTTGTCCGTGCCGTCGTACACTTCGCCGTACTTGGCCGCGTCAGCGGGCTCTTCCCCGCCGATGTAGTCGATCTTGCCGTCCGCCACGCCGACCCACTGGCCGGCGACGTATTCGAAGTTCTCGTCGATGATGCCGATGTTCGCAAACAGCATGTGCCGCTCCTCGTAACTCTTCCCGCCACTTCACGCGCAGTGGCCGCGCAATTGGGTACCGCACTGATTATAAGACTATGTCGACTACCTTTAAGCAACAACCCGCTAATCGGCAGGCCTGCTGTGCTATTATTCAGCACGTTCAAACCGACAGAGAGGGAGTTACATTATGGCAGACGAATCACTCGACTGCGGCGGCGCGTGCAGCGGCTGCAATGTCGAAGGTTGCGGCTCGCGCACCGAGGCCCCCAAGCCCACAGCGCGCAAGAACGTGAAGAACGTCATCGGCGTCGTATCCGGCAAGGGCGGCGTGGGCAAATCGCTCGTCACGAGCTTGCTCGCATCCGAAATGGCGCGCAAGGGCTTCAAGGTGGCCATCCTCGATGCCGACGTCACCGGCCCTTCCATCCCGAAGACGTTCGGCATCCACGGCCAGATCTCGGCCGACGCCGACGGCATCAACCCCGCACAGACCGAAAGCGGCATCAAGGTCATGTCCATCAACCTGATGCTTCCGCAGGCCGACCTGCCCGTCGCGTGGCGCGGCCCGGTCATCACCGGCATCCTGAACCAGTTCTGGAACGAGACCAACTGGGAAGACGTCGACTACATGTTCGTCGACATGCCTCCGGGAACCTCCGACGTGTTCCTGACGGTCATGCACGCCTTCCCCATCGACGGCATCGTCACCGTGTCGGCCCCGCAGGAGCTCGTCGCCATGATCGTGGGCAAGGCCGTGAACCTTGCGCATGACATGGACAAGCAGGTCATCGGCCTGGTCGAGAACATGGCGTACTTCAAGTGCGACGAATGCGGCAAGGACCACTACATCTTCGGCGAGCCTCAGGGCAAGATCGTCGCGAAGCGCTACCAAATTCCGGCGCTCGCCACCCTGCCGCTCGACCCGACGTTCGCGCGCATGTGCGACGAGGGCCAAATCGAGAACTACGATGTGGAAGGTGCCCTGAACCCGATCATCGAGCAGATCGAGGCCGTCGCCGCCCGTAAGGTCGCAGCCGAATAAACTCCTAATGGGCGCAGGCGCTGGCTTTTCGAAATCCAGTGCCTGCGCCTTTCTATTTATACTTGTTTCTGAATTCTGTTTACGATTCTCGGACACGCGCCGCGCGCTTCTTGCTATGATGGGAACGGCGTTACACGACAAGACCTGAAGGGGGTCGCCATGGGAATGAAGGCTGAGGAAAAGCTCGAGATTTCTTTCGACGAGCTGACGACGTACCTGCACGCGAACCACTCCGTGTACATGGACGTCAACGGCGCCAGCTACTACCTAACCGACGTTAACGACCGCTATTGGCGCGTTCAGGACACCTCGAAGCTCAACGAGAAGGGCCACTACGTTGACTGCAGCGAGCTCGTCCCCACCATCAGCGAGTTTTTGTCCCTGCCGTTCGGCGAAGACAACAAGAGCATCAAGGACCTGTTCGATCAGGCCGAGTTCTACGCTTCGGTCAAGCCCGAATAGAAACAACTAAATACGTGTTGCGGAACGGCTCCTTCGGGAGCCGTTCTTATGCAAGGAAGCAGGCATTTGCGCAATGAGTGACATATCGACGGAGCCCACCCACCTTCCAGACGGCCAAGACGCGCGCGTCGTAAGCGACGAGCAGCACGGGGAAAGCCCCAAAGCGGTCATCGCGGCCGTACTGGCCAACATCGCCATCGGCATCGTGAAGTTCATCGCCGCGTTCATTTCCGGCTCATCCGCAATGGTCTCGGAGGGCATCCATTCCATCGTCGACTCGGGCAACGGCCTGCTCATCCTGTTCGGCATGAAGCGCGCCGAGCGCAAACCCGACTTGGCGCACCCGTTCGGCTACAGCCAAGAGCTGTACTTCTGGACGCTCGTCGTGGCTGTCATGATTTTCGCGCTCGGCGGCGGCTTCTCGATGTACGAGGGAATCTCGCACATCCTGCACATCACGCCCGAGACGACGCTCGGCGACCCGACGCTCAACTACGTCATCATCGCCATCTCGGCGGTCATCGAGGGCGTGTCGCTTTCTGTCGCGCTGCGCGAGTTCAATGCGGCGCGCGGCGACGTCAGCCCCCTGCGCTTCATCCGCGAGGCGAAAGATCCCAGCTTGTTCACCGTGGTGCTCGAGGACTCGGCGGCCGAAATCGGCCTTTTGCTCGCGTTCCTGGGAACGCTTTTGGGGCACCTGACCGGCAACCCCTACTTCGACGGCATCGCCTCGGTGCTCATCGGCGTGCTGCTCGCATGCGTGGCGATCATCTTGCTGCGCGAGACGAAGGGACTCATCATCGGCGAAGGCCTGAACGGCGAGGAGCTAAGGCAACTGGCGCGCATCGTGGAAGCCAACCCCAACGTGCGCAAGTGCGGGCGCATCCTGACGCTGTACCTGGGGCCGCACGATTTGCTCGTGACCATCGACGTGACGTTCGAGGAAACGGCCGAGCGCAGCAACATCGACCACACCATCGATGCCATCGAGCGCGCCATCGTATCCGCGTTCCCCCAGACCACGCGCATCTTCATCGAACCCGAGGACCTCGAGCTCACCCAGGCTGCGGCAAAGCGCGCAACAGAGATCATCGAAGCTGCTGACTAAGGATGAGTAGCAGGACTGTCCTGTGACTCATTTTCTGGCAATCGCCCAAGTTCGCGGCCAGCACAGAAAATGAGTCGTAGGACAGTCCTGCTACTCATCGAACGCAAACCCGGTATCGGTTCCACGAAGAAGGCCGCCCGCTTTGGGCGGCCTTCGCGCTTTGGAATTCTCCTTCGGCTCTTGCGCTATGACAAGACCTTCGCCTCGCTGGCCTGGGGCTCGCCGATGGGAATGCGCACATCGGACGGGAACATGATGTTCTCTGCCTTCGCGGCAATGGTGACCTTCTGCCCATCGAGTGCCTTGGCTGCATCCAGATCGCCATACTCGACGACGAAGGAGCCGTAATCGGAGTGCTCGGCGATGCCCAGCATCTTGGCCTCTTGGGTGCGCTCGCCCGAACCGTCAGCGCTTTGGCCGGTCACCTGCATCGGGTTGTCGAACACGAGCACGGCGTAGGTTCCACCACCACCCGCCGCAGCCGGGTCGATGTCGATAGCCTGCTGCTTGATGATCTTCTCGCCGTCGCCCACGAGCACGGTGCCCTCAAAGACCTGGTAGCCATCCTTGATGGCCTGATCGATTGCTGCTTGGCTGGAAGCCGCCGCGCTGGCGCTTGCGCTAGCCGCACTTGTCGATGCCGACGAAGCGGAAGCCGATTCGGATGCGGCAGCAGAACTCGCCGAAGCGCTCTCGGACGACGCGGACGCAGATGCGCTGCTCGCCGAAGCGTTGCTGGAGCTCGCAGCCTGCGACCCCGAACATCCTGCTGCGGCAAGCAGCGCGAACGCGCACAACGAAGCCGCAACGGCCATTGTCAGAACGTGTTTTGCTTTCATGTCCTCCCCTTTCCCACGCCGACATGGGTCGGCATGCTTTCCCCACAACGGGAGCTCGCCATGAACGGGAGCACATTCACTATACGCGAAAGCTACTCGGCTTCGGGTTTGTGGTCGACTTTCGTCACCATCACGACATCGAAAGGCAGTCCCGCCCACATCTGGCGCACCATCGAATGCGAGAAGATGTCGGTCACCTGCATCTCTTCGCCCTTGCGCATCACCACGATGGAAGCTGAATCGGCGCAGCCCTTCTTGTTGAGCTTGCGAGCTTGCGAGTACAACTTGCCGGCCTCGATGCCGTGCTTCTCGCTTTTAAGCGTCAGGCAGAGCTTCCCGTCGTCGGTCACGCGGGCGCCTCCGACTGCAATCTCTTCCGTGCCGGTTTTCCAGCCTTGCTCGTCGATGGCGTCGAAGGCGTACTTCACCTCGCTCGACTCGTTGACCACGTCGAGTACGCGCAACAGCAGAGACACGTCCATTTCGGGCGTCACCTTCTGAAGCGATGCCTTGAACTCCTCGACCTTCTGATGGAGCGGGTCATCCTCGACACTGTAGTATTGCATGTCCTCTGCCGTCATGTCTGCAATCCTTTCCGCTGCTTCATCGGGCCCTTGTGGGCACCACCTCATGGCTGTATTGTACATAAGCGAAAACCGTACGGCAGTGGTTCCGATGCACAATAGCGCCTGCGCGCAATAGGGTGTTTTGCACAGTAAACTTCTTCTGGTTGCCTAATCAGTCTGCCTTTTTACAGGAGCGTGCGCAGGTAGGCGATGATGTCGTCCGATTCGTACATGGCCTTCCCGTCCACGACGAGGCAGGGCGACTGCACTTTGCCCCCAAGCGCCCGCAGGTCGTCCGCATTGGTTCCCTCCAACACGCTGCGGTGCTCCATTTCGATTCCCTCCTGCTCGAGGAAGCGGTCGACCTTCATGCAGAACGGGCACCCCGGCTTCACATACAGGTACATGTCTTCAAATTGCGCCATCATGCGCTCCTTCCCTCGGAATGCTTCGATTCTATCGCTTCTTCAGTCAAGAGAGGATCGCCATTCATTCAGCAGAAGTTTGGGCAGCAAATTGAGGACATGTTATTCGCACTATGATTTGCGCCGACGAAATGACATTTTGAGAAGTATATGTACGAGAAGATGTATAGCTGGCATCTCGAGCGTCGAATTCTTTCGGAAGTGATCGCGTGTACCAACAAGCAGCTATACATTTCCTCCCATGATTGATGTTTTCGCATAAGAAAGCAGAACGGTGAAAAGCCCCTGCTTCTTGACCTTGGGAAAGAAAAAGACCGCCTGACGGCGGTCGAAGTTTTGGTGGACCAAATCAAAAAATAGTCGAACCCCCGAAGGGGTTCGACTGGAATTGCTATGGTGGAGCATAGGGGGATCGAACCCCTGACCTCATGGCTGCCAGCGGAGCTTGAAGCTCTGACCTGCGGTTCTGTAGGTTCAGGTTGTGAAGACCCTATGAAGTCCGACCATCAATTCACCTGCCTGTACTGTCATAACGTACCAGATTCGACCTGGTCGCTCAAGTTCAGGCGAACCCGCCATGTAGAGCAAATGTAGAGCAAAATGTAGAGCAAAATGTAGAGCACCGAGCCGACTCGCATTGATGTGGAAAACCGAGTCGAGAGGAGCTTTACCATGCGCTATTCGAGCAGAGGACTGAAAAGGCGCCGCAACACCGACAAGTGGGACGTGACGCTGAGCCACAGGGACCCGCTGACGGGAAAACTGGTCTCCACGTACCACACCGTGAAGGCGACGACGAAGAAGCGGGCCGAGAAGGCCAGGGACGAGCTGATCATAAGGCTCGAGGCCAACGGCGACGCCTATGACTCGAAGATGACCCTCTCCGATTTCCTGGATAGCTTCATCCAGTACAAGGAGGGCGTGATGCAGGTCGAGCGCTCCACGGCCGACCACTACCGCAAGCAGGCCAGGGTATTGAACCGGTACATGGGGTCCTACCCGCTCTGCGACATCAGCATACCCGTCGTGAACGACTGGATGGCCCAGATGATGAGCGAAGGGTACGCGGCCCGGTCCGTCTTGAAGCCCTTCGGCCTCCTGAAGCAGGCGATGAACTACGCGGTGGCCATTGACCTGGTGAGGAAGAACCCGTGCGACTTCTGCAAGCCCCCGAAGATAACGAGGAGGAAGCTGAACGTGCTCGACCGGGCGGAGCGCACGCGCATGCTGCGGCTCGCGCGAGACGCGGAGCCGTCCCCGCTCGCGCTCGCCGTCGAGCTGGCGCTCACCACGGGGATGCGGCGCGGCGAGATCTGCGCGCTGCGCTGGTCGGACATCGGGGAATGCGAGGTGACGGTGAACAGGGCCATCAGCCTCGACCGCGGAAAGGCCTACGAGAAGGACCCCAAGACCGACGGGAGCTACCGGACGATACCCCTGACTAAGCGCCTCTACGCCGTGCTGCGCGCCATAGAGAAGGACAAGCAGTACGTGTGCAGGGAGCTCGAGGTTCCCTTCGGCGACCCGTTCATCCTCGGCACCCCAGACCCGGACAGCCGCCCCTACCACCCGACGCAGCTCACGAGGGACTTCCATGCGTTCTGCAAGATGAACGGCTTCGACCTGACCTTCCACGACCTGCGCCATACGTTCGCGACAATGATGATCGCGGGCGGAACGGACGTCCGCACGGTGGCGAGCTACCTGGGGCACAGCAACGTGGCGATGACGCTCAACACCTACGCGGAGGTCGACCCGGACGCGAAGCGCGCCGCCGTCGGCAAGATCGGCGAGGCGTTCGACATGGACCTCGACGGCGTGTTCGCCGAGGAGCTCGAGGAGCCCGCGTTCACGATGGCGTTCACGGTCGAGCAGCTGCGCGCGATGCTGGCCGAAGCCGAGCGGAGGGAGGCGGCAAGTGCGTGCGCTTAAGTCTTTAGCCAGGGCCGTCCTTCGTTTCCTCAAGTGGCTGTTCCGCGCCGTGTTCAGGTTCATGTGATCGCCATGAAAACATTTGTCAACTATATTCGTAGAAACTTGTCAACTTCGGTGAGCAAGCATAGAATTGTCGGCATGGGAGAGCTGCGGGAAAGACTGGTGGATGCGTACGGCGAGGGCGAGCCCGTCCTCGCCGAGGACGTCTTGCGCCTGTACCCGGGAATCTCCCGCCAGGCCGTCTACAAGAAGATCGACGCCGCCATAGATGCCGGCGAGCTCGAGCGATACGGACGCGGCGTCTACTACGTCCCCAAGCAGACGCGACTGGGAAAGTCCCGCCCCTCCGCCGAGAGCGTGCTGCGCAGGCGCTGGCTCGTCGACGCCGACGGCAACGCCGTCGGCTACGTCACGGGGGCCGCCCTCGCCAACGAGGCCGGGATCACCGAGCAGGTGCCCGCCGCCGTCGAGGTCGCGACCAACTCCGAGAGCACGCGCGTGCGCGAGGTGGCCGGCTTCGGCGGATGGCGCAAGGTGGTGCTCCGCCGTCCGCGCACCGAGGTTACCGACGAAAACGTCGACGCGTTGCGCTTCCTCGACCTCATCACCGCCGAGCCCGTCTCAACGCTCGGCGACGCGGCGCTCGAGGCCCTGAGGAGGCTTGCCGCTCAAGCCGGTCGCGCTGCGATTTACGAGAACGCGGGCTTCTACCCCGCGAAGACGTCGAAGAGGCTCGTCGAATGCGAGGTGCGCAATGTTTTTGCATGAGAATCCGGAAGAGCTGGCCCAGCTCGTAACCAGCACCGCAATCAGGTTCGAAAGGGCCGAAGCCTACATCCTGAAGGACTACTTCGCCACCATGGTGCTCCGCGAGGTGGTCTCGCGGAACCCCCGAGTCGTGTTCAAGGGCGGCACCTGCCTGTCGAAATGCCACCACGCCATAGACCGCTTCTCGGAGGACGTCGATTTGGGGATGGCCGAAGACCGCGTCACCGAGGGGATGCGGAAGGCGCTCAAGCGAGCCGTGACCGAGTCGGCAAACGCGTTGGGCCTCGGCATAGCGAACATAGACCAGACGCGAAGCAGGCGCGATTACAACCGCTATGACATGGCGCTTCCCGGAGGCGACAAGCTTATCGTCGAGACCGCCGTCATCACTCCTGCCTCTCCCGCGTCGCCCATGCCCGTCCAGAGCTTCATCGGCGAGTATTGCGACCTCTCCGGGCTACACGGCATCACGGAAGAATATGGCCTCGAGCCGTTCGAGGTGAACGCGAATTCGATGGAGCGCACGCTCTGCGACAAGGCGTTCGCCCTGTGCGACTACTATCTCGCCGGAGAGGAGCTCAGGCGCCATTCCCGCCACATATACGACCTCCGCAAGCTGCAGGCGCACGTAAGCTTCGACGAGGGCCTCGCCGCCCTCTTCGCCGCCGTGAGGAAGCAGCGGCATGGGAATCCGCGGTGCCTCTCGGCCGAGCCCGGCGTCGATTTGGCGGGCGTGCTGCGCGAGCTAGCCGATGGCGACGTCTACAAGCGGGATTACCTCGACGTCACCGTTGACCTTCTCTACGACGAGATGCCATACGAAGAGGCCGTGAAGGCACTCCGGGAAGTGGCCGAATTCGTCGATGGCATCGACTGGGACGCATAGCCTCACACAAGCCCGTAAACCGAGCGCCTTCCCCACCGATGGGGGAGGCGTTTTTGCTGGGAGCCTTCGCTTCAGCCCTCAGGCGCTCCTTTTTCCTGAGCGTCCATCGGGAGCCGCTTCGCGCGCAAGGGCCGCGAAAAACCACCCGCGCCGCCCATGTGATCGGACGGGTGCTCGAGCCTGTCGGTTTTCGCATTTCCCCCTTGCGCCCTCCGCGAACCCCGATGCAGTAAGGGGGAAGGACCGCTCCGGGCATCGCGAAGGGAGGTGATCCGCCATGGCGCTCATCATCCGGACAGCGCTGGCGCTGATGCGCGTCATCGTGCGCAGCGCTATCGCCTTCATGTGACCGGCGCAATGTATAATGAACGGGTCACGCCATATGAATACTCACACGGAGAGAGCTCCCGAATGGGGGCACTTGCCTAGTGGGCTCTTCCGTGTGAATTCCCAACGGCGTGACAACCGAGGTGGGTGCCCCCTTAGGCCATCTACCTCTTCCGTCACGCCGATTCCGCGGGGAGGTCGCGCTATGGTCGATGCTGCCAAAGTCAACGAGGCGATGGAACTCGCCGTTGTGGAATCAGCCGACAAGCTAGAAGGTGCAGCTTCGCTGCTCGAGCTGCTCGAGGACAAAGCCGACAACCAGCAGATTACGCCCTCAGAGCTCGCCGCAGTACGTTGCGTCATCGAGTCGTGCGCGAAATCCCTCGACGCCTCTCTTCAGCAGGTGTGAGCCCCCTGGTTAAGCCCGGGCAATTTTTCCGATTAATTCGTTTGCCCACGCGACCGCCTCGTCGGCCGTCTGCAAGACGGGTTCGGGAAGCAGCTGGTCTGCGTAAAGGCGGTCCCACTCCTCGCCCTTGACGATTGTGGGCGGCCAGGCCTGCTTCCGCCTGTAGGCGAACAGCCTCTCGCACGTCTGGCGCGTGAGCGCATAGTCGACCTCGCCGCGGGAGACGATGACCTGCAGATCGATGAGGTCATGGGCCCGCTCGCTACCAGGCTCGCTCGCCCCGTGCAGCTTCTGCGCTATCTGGTGGTGCAACGGCATCGTCGGAATCGGCCCCAGATCGGGGAAGCCGATCTGTGCCAGGACGCGGTTCGCGTCGGCTGGAACCAGGTAGTCGGGCTCGTCGGCGTCGCCGATACGACGAAGCGCCATGTCGAGGTTGCGCTTGCTGTTCGGCCGCTTCGCTACCATCCCATCTCCTCCTTTAGCGCCTCCTCCTCGGAGGCGGTGATGTAGCCCTTCTCGCGCCCGCGGCGCATTGCGTCGCGGAGGCGCTCCGGCATGACGGAGCCCTTGCAGGACGCAATGGCGTCGGCCGCGCGCTGGCTCGGCACGCCTTCGTAGACGGCGAGCCGCGCAGGCGCGGGCACCCTCTTCAGCACCAAGGGTCCTGGAAGCTTCTTGCGCACCCTGCGGGGCGTGGCGACGAACACGCGGTCGGGGTTCGTCGGCGCAAGCCCCAAAAGCGCTATGACGGACTCCCCGTACAGGTAGGCCCCTTCGCCCGCACGGGCGACCGCCACGGCGTAAGGGTCGGACTCGGCGGGCACATAACGCGCAAGACGGTAGACGCCATTGCCGAGGCTCTCCAGCCGCCCCCTGCTCGCGAGCTTCGCGAGCTCGACGCTCGGGATGCCAGCCGCGGCTGCGTTGGCAGTGGTGAACAGGTAGTGGTTGTCCACCGCCTGCTCGTATATGTCGTCATAATACGTCATGCCAAAACTATACCATTTTCGGTATCGTTTTGGCAATTTTGGAAAATCGTCAGAATCAGTCAGCCTCTGGACAAGCGCGTGCGGCGCTCGTGGTAAGTGGCCCGCCAGTCGGCGCATACCGCCTTGGCCTCCTCGGCGCGAAGGCCCGGGAACTCATCGATCAATGCGACGGGCGCCAGCACGGTGTTCATCTCGCCCGCGTCGCGCAGGCCGTCAAGGAACGCGAAATAGTCCGCGTCGGGGTACATGTTCCTCATCGAAACCTCCTAGGCCGACCATTATGCCGCATCGCCGGATGCCCGAACGCCCCGAAGCCACATCCCGTCGACGAAAACCACCGTCTCGCCAAACGCCCCGCTCATCACCTCTGAATCCGCCATATCCCCAGGTAGGGACGCCGCCAATCTCATCTTCGCATCATCCGGCGACCTTGCCGGCGACCCGCCCAGCGCACCTCTAAGCCCCGACGCTCGGCGGGAGCCGCTGCGCGCGCAAGGGCACGCGAAAACTTTTCAACGTCCGACCACGCATGCGGCTGAAAACTCGGGGCCCTCCGGGTTTCGCTTTCCACCCTTGCCGCACTCCGCGAACCCCGCCGCAACAGGGCCCTGCGAGGCCCGCAAGGGGTGGGCCGCAGACGACAAGGAGGTCGCGAGATGAAGAGGAAGACGAAGAAGAGGGCCATGGCGGCGATAGGCCGGTACCTGGAGCTCAAGGGCTACAAGATCCTCGAGGAGGGCTGGAGCCACGGCGGCGACACGGCGGGCTACATCGTCACCGACGGATACGGGCTCGCGTTCGTGTTCGGGGACGCCGCCAGGAACGCCGGCGAGGGCATCCCGGACAGGGCCGCTGACCGCAAGGCGTTCGAGCGGCTGGCTGCAGCGTACCTGACCGAGCATCCCGAGCACGCCGACTGTCCGGTACGGGCCGATGTTGTGGCGCTGCTGGTCCTCTCCGACAACCGGGCGATTCTCCGCCACCACGTAAACGCGATCGACGCCTGCGGGCTAGACCTCCTCCCGTAAGGCCAAGACGGCCCCGCCTCCAGGCGGGGCGAGCGCCCCTCGGCCCTGGCATGACGCGTTGCCGAAGAGCCGAGGGGCTTCTCTTCTAAATTAGCCGCAAGAGCAATTCAGCTCACTCCTCGTCTTGACCAACTAGCTCGCAGACCCATTCCGGCCTCTCGTCTCCGCCTGGAACTTCCAATCCCACGATATCGAAGAGGCCTTCCCAGAGGAGCCCGAGGGTTTCGGGCCAGGCGTTCGAGCCCTCACTCGCGAACACCTTGCCGCTCCTAAAGCGGATTAGAAGGGTCCAGCCCCAGCCGTCCAGGACCATGTAGCCAACGGGTGCATAGGCCTTGTCCCACGACGAAACGCTCGTTACTTCGATGAGGTCGCGAAGACGGTTTCTGCCTTCTTGATCGAGCTTGATGGATCGCCCTTGGTGTCCGCTTATGCCCTTCCATGCCGGGGCAACCTCTAGCGTCTCCCCGTCGTACACCGCTTTGGATTCTCCTCCGAGCCGCAAGGCGGGCTCATAGGTCAGTTCGAGGTATTTGATTTCATCGAAGTCGAATTTGGCAGCGGAATCGACTCGCTCATGGAGGGAAATGCCCCTGTCGAAGTCCTGTTCGACGAACAGCCCCTTCTCTTCCGCATAGGCCTGCACCTCGGCTTCCGCCTCGTCTATCTCCTCGGAAGCGAACAGCCTGTCAGCGCCTTCGACGCGATACAGCCCTTCGTCCTCGTCGAACTCGATTTCGGGAGCCCTCGATGCAAGATCCTCCATCATGGCCCATTTCCCAAGGGGCCATTCGTCGATTTGCCTGCACAGCGCTTTAACGAACGCGTCCCAGCTTCTTCCCTCGTTCATGGCCCCGCCTTCCTCACAGGTCCCCGCTCAGCGCCTCGAGGACGAACTCCTCGAAGGTCTCCATTTTGCCCTGCTCGCGCACGTCGTTGCGGCGTACCAGCTCGTCTGCGAGCTGTTGGGCCGTGTAGGGGCACCTCGGCTCGAGGTAGGCTATCAGCCCGTCCGCCCAGCCCTTCGTCGCCGCGATCTTCGATTCTATGAGCCACGTCCTGTACGGCTCCTGCAGCTCGAAGCTGCCGTCGTCGTGCATCGACCACATTCCGTCTGCCATTGCTGGTTCTCCCTCCTTGCCGATCGCTCGGCTTACCGTAGGTTGTACTTGTGCGCCACGACGAAGATGACGATGAGCGCCACTGGGGCGATGGCCGTTCCGATGAAGATGGTGAGCGCCCAGATTGCCAGGAAGAGCCCCATGGAATCACCTGCGCCCTCCGAACAGCGAGTCGATGACCCCGTTGACAATGACCGAGATAATCACGCACGGGATTATCAGCACAGCTGCGATGAACAGCCCGTACAGCACCGGGTGAAGCACCGCGCCACCGACGCCGACGGCGACAACAACGGCGATGATAGCAAATGCGATTAGCCAGCCCATACGACCCTCCCTCCCGATTTCCCACGGTTGCAGGATACGAGAGGGAGGATGGGCTACGAGTACCTCAGATGGGACTTAGAGACTGTTTTCAGTCAACAACGGTCAACGACCATCATATCTCTCCCCAGAACATGCTTTTCTCTATTACGTCCTTGCCGCGCAAGGCCTCGATCCATTCCCCGGGTATCGACTCGTAGCCGTAGTACGCGCCTGCGAGCGCACCCGCGACGCACGCCGTCGTGTCGGAGTCGCCGCCGAGGTTCACCGCCGCCAGCACGCACTCGGCGTACGAGGCGGTGTTGGCGAAGCACCATATGGCGGCTCCCAGCGTGTCCAGCACGAAGCCGCCCGACTTCACCTCATCACGCGGCCACGAGGCCACGTTTGCCAGGAAGGCGAACTCAGAACCCTCGGGAATGCTGTACCTCAGCGCGAGGTCGAGCGGGTTGCCGCCGACCAGGTTGCGAATCAGCATCACGAGGCACACACACGACTCGGCCGAAATGCGGTGCGCGTGCGTGATGGCGGACGCCGCCCGCACGTCATCGTCATCGGCGTGCGTGTACGCGAGCGGCGCGATGCGCATGAGCGACCCGTTGCCGTTCGACCACTCGCCTTCGCAGCCCTCGCCCTCGGAGAGTGCGGTGGCCACGGTGTTGCCGACGTCGAACACGTCGCCGTCCGCGGTGTAGGCCCCGTTGCGCATCCAGTCGTTGAAACGCTTGCGCATGTCACGCGCATCGACCCGACCGCACTCGCGAATGCTGTCGCACAGGGCGAGCATCATCGACGTGTCATCGGAGAACGTGCCGGCCGGCTTGCCGTGCACTCCTCCCGATGCCATGCCCGTGCACTCGAAGGAATCGCGCCCCATGAACTCGTAGGGCACGCCAAGGGCATCGCCGACGGCCGCCCCGTATACCGCGTCGCGCACGCCGCGCAAGACGGGACGCCACTCGGCGGGTATCTCCCCCTCGGCGACGAGCTCGCCGTAGTCGAAGTCGCCGAAAAGCTCGTCGTCCCAGAACAGGCGCTCCCCGGTCTCTTTCGCGATCACGCACGGCTGCGGCCCGATCATCTCGGGTCGGGCGCTGCTGTAAAACTCGTACGCGTTCTCGTACTCGCTGAACATGTCATTATGCGGGTCGTACGACACTGCCATCTTGGCTGCTTGCTCGAAGGTGATCATCCGGCCATCCTCATTCTCTACAAGGACACTTTGCAAAACAGTTTAACCCTGTGCTCTGGCTCGGTTAATCCCGCTTATCCGTAACGTAAATCCCCACGCGGACCTGCTGCCAGGGGTCGGCCTCGGGGTCGACCTGCAGAACGCGGACCTCGAAGGCGTCCGCATGTCCGAAGTAGACCATGAGGGCGAACTGCGAGTTCTCGGTGCGCGGAACGTAGCCCAGCCTCACGCCCTTGTAGCGCAGCTCGATGGCGTTGGGGTCGTAAGGGTTGTCGGGCTCGCCGACCATTTTCAGCTTCTTGCCCGGCTTCAGCTTGTCCAGCACGAGGGCGCCGTCATGGTACTGGAACCCGGCGATGTGAAACG